>JBIQKU010000257.1:0-3820 GCA_044506225.1 Rubrivivax sp.
GGCCAGTGTGCGGTGCTCGGTCTTCTGCGCGAACGCGACCTTGTCCTCGTCCATCAGCTCGACGCGGCCGTCGTAGACCACGCCGGCAAGATCGGTCACCCAGATGTTCTCGCGCGGCAGGCCCAGCTTGACCAGCAGGCCAAGGCAGGCGAGCGCCGCCGCGCCCGCGCCGGAGGACACAAGCTTCACCTTCGTGATGTCCTTGCCGGAGACCTTCAGCGCATTGAGCAGCGCCGCCCCGACCACGATGGCCGTGCCGTGCTGGTCGTCGTGGAAGACGGGGATGCGCATGCGCTCGCGCAGCTTGCGCTCGACGTAGAAGCAGTCGGGCGCCTTGATGTCTTCGAGGTTGACGCCGCCGAAGGTCGGCTCGAGCGCCGCGATCACGTCCACGAGCTTGTCGAGGTTGCCCTCCTGCAGCTCGATGTCGAAGACATCGATGCCGGCGAACTTCTTGAACAGCACCGCCTTGCCTTCCATCACCGGCTTGGCGGCGAGCGGGCCGATGTCGCCCAGGCCCAGCACCGCCGTGCCGTTGGTGACGACGGCCACGAGGTTGCCGCGCCCGGTGTAGCGAAAGGCATTGGCCGGGTCGGCGACGATCTCCTCGCACGCGAACGCCACGCCGGGCGAATAGGCCAGCGCCAGGTCGTGCTGGTTGACCATTTGCTTGGTGGCCGCGATCTCGGTCTTTCCGGGGATGGGGAACTCGTGGTACTCGAGCGCCGCACGGCGCAGTTGCGCGCGTTTGTGTTCTTGATCGGGCATGACCGTTTCTCGCGAGAAGACAGAGGGCGCACCCCCGCGCCCGAAGGGCGGTCATTGTAGGAGTGGGCCTGTGGCCAAGGCCCATGCGCGCAACTGCGTACGGCCGGGGCCGCAGCGTCCGCAATACTCGCCATACGCCTCGCGTGCGCCCCGCCATGACCGCCCCCGCCTCCCCGCCTTCCCCCGGCCTGCCACGCGACGCCTCGGCCTGGCGGCGCATGCTGCCGTGGGCAGCGCTGGTGGCGCTGCTGATGGTGGCGCAGTCGCTGCTGGTGATGCTGACCTTCGAGTACGAGTCCAGCCGCGCACAGGAGCAGACCGACAGCGTGGCCTCCACCGTGGCCGGCGAGATCCGCCAGGTCGTCGCCGCCGACCTGCAGGCGCTGCAGGCGCTGTTGTGGGACCACGCCGCGCCGGCGCAATGGGGCCAGCGCGGCACCGAGCTACTTGCGCGGCGCGACCACATCGTGCGGCTCGAACGCCGCGATGCGCAGATGCAGTTGCTGCAGGCGGTGGACGCACCCTTTCACGCGCCGCTGTTCAGCCGCATCCCGCGCGAGGAGATGCAGCAGGACCTGGAACTCGCCTGCGCCAGTGCGCTGCGCCAGGGCAGCCCGGCGTATTCGCGCAGCTATTTCGTGCCGCTGCCGCTCGGCTACGGCTACGAGGTCGTCGACCTCTGCCTGCCCGTGCTGGGCGCTGGCACCAGCGGCGGCTTCATGACGGCCACGGTTTCGCTGCCGCGCCTGCTGGAAGCGGCCGCGCGTGTGGACGTGTTGCGCAGCCACGAGCTGAGCCTGGTGGAGGCCGACGGCACGCGGCTGGCGCGCGCCGGCCATGTGCGCGGCAGCGGCGTGTACACGGCGCAGCGGGTGATCGACATCGGCCAGGCGCTGGAGCTGCGTCTGGACAGCGCCGCCGGCCGCCCGGCGCTGATTCCGAACCTCGCGGTGGCGCTCGTGCTCGGGCTGTCGCTTGCGCTCGGCGCCGTGGTGGTGCTGCTGGTGCGCGACGTGCGACGCCGCTCCGCCGCCGAGAACGCGCTCGCCGAGGCGCTGGCGTTTCGCAAGGCGATGGAGGATTCGCTGGTCACCGGCCTGCGCGCACGCGACCTGGAAGGCCGCGTCACCTACGTCAACCCGGCGTTCTGCCAGATGGTCGGCTTCAGCGCCGAGGAGCTGGTGGGCAGCGCGGTGCCGCCCTACTGGCCGCCGGAGAAGATCGACGAATACCGCGCCCGCCAGTCGGTGCGGCTCGGGCACCTGGCGCGCGAGCGCCCGCGCGAAGGCTTCGAGAGCACCTTCATGCGCAAGAGCGGCGAACGCTTCGAGGCGCTGATCTTCGAGGCGCCGCTGGTCGACGGCGCCGGCCGCCACACCGGCTGGATGAGCGCCGTGCTGGATGTGAGCGAGCAGCGCCGCATGGAAGAACTCGCGCGCCAGCAGCAGGAACGGCTGCAGGCGACCGCGCGCCTCGCGACGGTGGGCGAGATGGCGTCGCTGCTCAGCCATGAGCTGAACCAGCCGCTCGCGGCCATCGCGAGCTATGCCGCCGGCTCGCTGAACCTGATGCGCCAGGGCCCGGCGGATGCGGACGCGGCGGCGATGCTGGAGCAGGCGACGCTGCGCATCGCCGAGCAGGCGGAGCGCGCCGGGCGCGTCATCAAGAGCGTGCACGACTTCGTGCGCCGTCGGGAGCAGGTGCACGAGCCGGTGCGCTGCGAACTGCTGATCGAGGCGGTGCTGCCGCTGGTGCGGCTGCAGGCGCGCAAGAGCGGCACGCGCGTCGAGGTCGACCTGCCGCCGCAGCTGCCGCGCGTGGTGTGCGACCGCACCATGGTCGAGCAGGTGCTGCTCAATCTCACGCGCAACGGCATCCAGGCGATGGAGGACGCCGCCACGCCGGTGGCCGAACGCGAGTTGCTGCTGCGCGTGCGCCGGCACAACAGCCGCTGGGTGATCTTCAGCGTCATCGACCGCGGCCCGGGTGTCGCGCCCGAGGTGGCGCGGCGCCTGTTCACGCCCTTCTTCACCACGCGGCGCGAAGGCATGGGGCTGGGCCTGAGCGTGTGCCGCACGGTGATCGAGCAGCACGGCGGCGCGCTGGACCACGGCACGCTGAACGGCCCCGACGGCCAGGTGCTGACCGAGTTCCGGTTTACCCTCCCGGTCGAAGGCGCCGCACCCACCGGCGGCGCACCGGCCGGCGCGCGCACGTCGGTCACGACCGACACCCGCCCATGACCCTCGAACTCCCCGCCCGCCTCGGCCTGCCCATCGTCTACCTCGTGGACGACGAGGACGTGGTGCGCGACGCGCTCGCCTGGCTGCTGCGTTCACGTCGCCTGCTCTCCGAAGGCTTTGCCAGCGCCGACGCCTTCGAGGCCATGCTGGCCACACGCGGGCCGTCCTGGCCGGAGTCGCCCGCCTGCCTGCTGCTGGATGTGCGCATGCCCGGCACCAGCGGCCTGGTGCTGTTCGAGCAACTCGCCGAGCGCGGCCTGCTGCAGGCGCTGCCGGTGATCTTTCTCACCGGCCACGGCGACGTGCCGACCGCGGTGTCGGCCGTCAAGCGCGGGGCCTTCGACTTCGTGGAAAAGCCGTTTGCCGACAACGCGCTGGTCGACCGCGTGGAACACGCGCTGCAGCGCAGCGCCGCCGCGCTCGAAGGGCGCCAGGCGCGCGAGGCGGTGCAGCGCCGGCTCGCCGAGCTCACCGAACGCGAGCGCGAGGTGATGCGCCTGGTGGTCGAGGGCCGGCCCAACAAGCTGATCGCCGATGCGCTGGAGATCAGCGTGCGCACGGTGGAGGTGCACCGCGCGCGGGTGTTCGACAAGATGGCGGCCAAGTCGGCGGTGGAACTCGCCAACCTCCTGCGCAGCCACGGGCTCTGAACATGGCCCTCGGCGAATTCGCGCTCATCGACCGCTACTTCCGCCGCGAGGCGCGCCGCGCCGCGCTCGGCATCGGCGACGACTGCGCGCTGCTCGCGCCGGCGCCCGGCATGCAGCTCGCCACCTCGAGCGACATGCTGGTCGAGGGCCGGCACTTCG
>JBIQKU010000258.1:0-3809 GCA_044506225.1 Rubrivivax sp.
GGCGGAAGGCGGCGCCGCGCCGGCGGCCAGCGCGCGCGGCGTGCGCCCGCGCACCACCGGCAGCGGCATCGTCGTCGCGCCGCAGCGGGTGGTGACCAATCACCATGTGGTCGACGGCTGCAGCCGCCTGCAGGTCGCCGGCCGCGGGGCCGCGACGCTGCTGTCGAGCGACCCGCGGCAAGACCTCGCCCTCATCGACTGGGAACACGGCGATGCGCCGGCCGCGCCCGCGCCCGCCGTGCTGCGCGACCAGCCGCCGCAGGCGGGCGAGCCGGTGACGGTGGTGGGTTATCCGCTCGCGGCGCTGCTGGCCGGCATCAACGTCACCACGGGCATCGTCAGCAGTGCGAGCGGGCCGCATGGGGATGCGCGGCTGCTGCAGATCACCGCCCCGGTGCAGCCGGGCAACAGCGGCGGGCCGCTGCTGGACGGCGCGGGGCGCCTGATCGGCGTGGTGGTGTCGCAGCTCAATGCACTGCGCGTGGCGCAAGCCGTGGGCAGCGTGCCGCAGAACGTGAATTTCGCGATCACCGGCAAGGTGCTGGGCGGTTTCCTGGCGGCGCAGGGCGTGGCGGTGCAGGCGGCGGAATCGCAGGCAGAGCCGCTGAGCACGCAGGAGATCGCGCGCCGTGCGCAGGCTTTCACGGTGTTGGTCGAGTGCTGGCGATAGCCGGCATCCGGCATCGGCCCGCGCAGTAACAGATCCGAGCGCCGCCTCGCCCGGGACGCGCTAGGCTGGGCCGATGCTTGCCGCACGCCGCCTCCTGCTGGTCGATCTCAACAACTTCGCCCGCTTCCCCAGCCTGTCCATCGGCTATCTCGCCGCAGTGCTGCGCGCGGCCGGTGCGACGGTCCATGTGTTCGCGCCGCTGATGGTGGGGGTGCAGGGCGTGGCGCGCGAAACGCCGCCCGGGCGCTTCGGGCTGCTGGCAGCGACGCTGAACCACCGGGTCGCGAGCTCGTCCTGGGCCTGGGTTCGCCGCAGCCGCGAGCGGCTGGCCGCGCCGCGGCGTTCGGGCGTGCATGCGCATGCGCAGCAGGTGCTGCAGGGCTTTCGCGAGGCCTTTGCCGTGGCGCGCCCGGACGCCGTGCTGGTCTCGACCTACCTGATGTACCGCGGCGTGTGCGAGGAGATCTGTGCCATGGCGGGCGCCGCGGGCGTGCCGGTGCTGATCGGCGGGCCGTACTTCGCGCAGCGCGAGGTGATCGACGACTGGCTGCGCGTGCCAGGCCTGTCGGCTCTCGTGGCCGGCGAAGTCGAGCTGGAACTTCCGGCCGTGCTGCGCTCGCTGTTCGCCGGTGGCGACATTCGCGCCCATTGCGGTGTGTTCACACCCGGCCCGAGCGGCGGTGGGCGCATCGCCGCTCCGCTACAGCAGCTGGATGCCGTGCCGCTGCCCGACTTCAGCGACTTTCCGTGGGCAGCGTATCCGCATCGCATCGTGCCGGTGATCACCGGGCGCGGCTGCGGCTGGGGCGCATGCAGCTTCTGCAGCGACATCACCAGTACGGCCGGGCGCACCTATCGCAGCCGCCGATCGCACGAGGTGCTGGCCGAAGTGACGGAGCAGCACCGGCGCTACCAGGCCTCCCGCTTTGTCTTCACCGATCTCAAGCTCAACAGCGACCTCGAGGTGTGGCGCGCACTGCATGCCGGCATGCAGCAGGCCGCGCCGGGCGCGCAATGGATAGGCGCGGTGCATGCCGGGCTGGAAGCCGACAACGGGTTGAGCGATGCCGACCTGCGGGCCGCCGCGGCCAGCGGTTGCGTGCGGCTCACCACCGGGCTGGAATCGGGCAGCGCGCGCATCCTCGAGCTCATGAAAAAAGGCACGCGCATCGAGCTGGTGAGCCGCGCGCTGCATGCCGCCGCCGCGGCCGGCATTTCGTGCCGATGCACGATGGTGCTCGGCTACCCGGGCGAGCTGCCTGACGACGTGCACGCCAGCGCCGAATTCCTCGAGCAACACGCCGAGATCATCGAACGCGTGTCCTTGAACCGGCTGCAACTCATTGCCGGCACGGCCCTGCACCGCGCGCTGCGCCGCCATCCCGAGCGGATGCCGGGGTTGCGCATCCTGGCCGAGTCGCCAGCCGACGCGCTGGTCGACACCCGCAACATGGCGCTGGAAGCGCCGGCCCACCGCCGCGCCGCACGGCGGCTGCTGGCGGCGGTGCAGCGCATCAACGCCCGACCGCTGTCGCCGCGGGCGCGTGACTTCGAGGGCGTGATGTGAACGACGCGCCATGCGCCGGCGTGGCCGCATGGCTGGTCAACGTGTACCCGTCGCCCAGTCACGGCTTCATCCGCCGCGAGATCGCCGCGCTCGAGGCCGTGGGCTGGCGGCTGCACCCGATCAGCCTGCGTCGGTCCAAGGCGCCGCTGGTCGAGGCCGCCGACCGGGCCGAGGCGTTGCGCACCGAGGTGCTGATCGACACGCCGCTCGCCGGCGCGCTGCGGCTGTGTGCCGGCGTGATGCGCCAATGCCTGAGCCGACCCCGGCGGCTGTGGGTGGCGTGTCGGCTGGCGCTGCGCCTCAGCCGCCGAAGCGACGGGCGCGTCGTGGCGCATCTGGGCCACCTGGCGCTGGCCTGCGTCCTCTTGCCACGGCTGTCCCGTGTGCGTGCCACCCACCTGCATGTGCACTTCGGCAGCAATGCAGCCGACGTGGCCCTGTTGTGCCGCTGCCTCGGCGGGCCGCCCTACAGCCTGACGGTGCACGGGCCCGAGGAGTGGGCGGCGCCGCAGCGAAGTCTCACCGACAAGATCGCGGCCGCCGCCTTCGTGGTCGGCATCAGTGCGTTCACGCTGGCGCGCCTGCGCACCGCCGCGGCGCCTGCCGACCGTCACAAGCTGCAGCTCGTGCGCTGCGGGCTGCCGCCCGCGCTGCTGCAGGCGCCGCCCTCGCCGCCGCCCGACGTGGCGCGCTTTGTGTGCGTCGGCCGGCTGTGCGGGCGCAAGGCGCAGGCTTTGCTGGTGCAGGCCGCGGCCCGGCTCGCGAGCGACGGCACGCGCATCGACCTCGTCCTGGTTGGCGATGGCGAAGCACGCGGCGCGATCGCGCAGGAGGTGCGCCGCCACGGGCTGGGGTCTTCCGTGCGGCTGACCGGTTGGCTCGACGAAGGCGGCGTGCTACGCGAGATGATGGCCGCGCGTGCGCTGGTCATGCCCAGCCTGGATGAAGGGCTGCCGGTCGTGCTCACCGAGGCCATGGCGCTCGGGCGGCCGGTGATTGCCACGCGCATCGCCGGGGTACCGGAACTGGTGCGCGACGGCATCGACGGCTGGCTGGTGCCGCCGGCGGACGTCCCCGCGCTGGCCTGCGCACTCGCCCGCTGCCTTGCCGCACCGCCCGAACGGCTGCGGGCCATGGGCGCCTGTGGCCGCGAGCGCGTGACGGCGGCGCATGATGCGCACAAGCAGGCCATTCGGCTTGCGGGTTTGATCACTGCCGGTAAAGCGTCCGACAATCAGTCAGATGACCAAAAATCGGACACGCCGCACTAACGCTGTCCGGATATTGGGCGTTCCCCTTGCGCTAGAGCCTGCGGGTTGGTCCGAAAACCAAGGGTTTGCACCTACATGGTGCATGTGGCATGGGCCTTGCGCTAATGGGCTCGGCTGGCGGAATGCCGGCCTCCCATGACACAGGAGACCTTCATGTCCGGAACCCCTACCAAGCGTCGCAGCCTGCTGGGCACGCTTTCGCTCACCGCCGCAGCGCTCGCGTTGCTGCCCGCCGCCACCCTGGCACAGAACAAGGGCGAGATCCGCATCGCCCACGTCTACAGCAAGACCGGCCCGCTCG
>JBIQKU010000028.1:0-26597 GCA_044506225.1 Rubrivivax sp.
CAGCCTCAAGGGCGGCGAACACCACCTGTGGCTGCGCAACCGGCAGGCGCTCTATGGCGTCACCAACCTCGTTCTCGCGCCGGGCTACGACGCAGCCAGCAAGGAATGGTGATGAACATGGCGCTCTGCTTCAACCCCGCCCCCAAGCACGCTTACGCCCGAAAGGAGTTTCATCATGGCTAAGACCCCGTCCAATCACGGGAAGCAATGGTCGCCTGCCGACGTTTCGCAGCTTAAGCAGCTCGCCAAGCAGAACACGCCCACGCGCGTCATCGGCCTCAAGATGGGCCGCACGGAAGATGCCGTGCGCGCCAAGGCCAGCGAAGCCGACGTTTCGCTCAAGCCCACCAACCAGTCGCCCTACAACCGGCGCAAGCCCTGAGCGACAGTCGGAACGAAGACGAAGGGGCGCGCCGTGTTGAAGCTCGAACAGATCCAGAAGAACGCAGCCATCTCGGGCTTGGAGCCCGGGCAGGTGGTGCGCATCGTCACGACCGAGCCTGTCGGCGACAACGCCCTGACCGTTTACTACAAGACCGCCGACGGCACGCTGCGCGAGCGGATGCTGTTCCGCACCGACGAAGCGAACCTGTCGCTGGCCGAGTCGGGCCGCCCGTGGGCCTTCGATGCGCCGGGCGACGCCTTCAAGCTCGCCGCCGAGGCCTACCGCATCAATCTGGCCCACCTGTTCGATCCGATGATGGCCGTCCACACCTCGAACGTGGAGCCGTTGCCGCACCAGATCACGGCGGTCTATGAGTCCATGCTGCCGCGTCAGCCGCTGCGCTACGTGCTGGCCGACGACCCCGGTGCGGGCAAGACCATCATGGCCGGGCTGTTCATCCGCGAGCTGTTGATGCGCGCCGACGCCAAGCGCGTGCTCATCGTCGCGCCCGGCTCGTTGGTCGAGCAGTGGCAGGACGAAATGTTCGAGAAGTTCGGCCTCTCGTTCACGCTGTTCTCGCGTGAGCAGGTCGAGCAGTCCCGCAGCGGCAACCCCTTCGACGACTTCGACCTGCTGATCGCCCGCGTCGATCAACTGGCGCGATCCGAAGACCTGCAAGAAAAGCTCATGCTCACGCAGTGGGACTTGGTCGTCGTGGACGAAGCCCACAAGCTCTCGGCCAGCTACTTCGGCAACAAGGTCAACAAGACCAAGCGCTTCCTGCTTGGCGAGACGCTGGGAGCCATCACCCGCCACTTTCTGCTGATGACGGCCACGCCCCACAACGGCAAGGAAGAGGACTTCCAGCTCTTCATGTCGCTGCTGGATGCAGACCGCTTCTACGGCAAGTTCCGCGATGGCGCACACAAGGTCGACGTGGCAGACCTGATGCGCCGCATGGTCAAGGAGGACATGCTTCGTTTCGACGGCACGCGCCTGTTTCCCGAAAGGCGCGCCTATACCGTCAACTACAAGCTCTCCGACCCGGAGGCTGCCTTGTACGCAGCGGTCACGGACTACGTGAAGACCGAGTTCGCCCGCGCTGACCAACTGGCTGATGGTGGCCGCAAAGGCACGGTCGGTTTTGCTTTGACCGCGCTGCAACGGCGGCTTGCCTCCAGTCCCGAGGCCATCTACCAGTCGCTCAAGCGACGCCGCAACAAGCTCAAGCGCCGCGTCGAGGACGAAAAATTGCGCCAGCGTGGCCAGGCGCTGGCAGAGACACTGAATGGCAGCAACGGCCTGCCCGAGGACATCTGGGACTCCGCCGATGACCTTCCATCCGAGGACTATGAAGCGCTGGAAGAACGGTTGGTCGATCAGGCCACGGCCTCCCAAACTATCCCCGAACTCGAAGCCGAAATCATCATCCTCGAAGGGCTGGAAGAGCAGGCCCGGCAGGTCGTCCATTCCGGCCAAGACCGCAAGTGGGACGAACTCTCCCGCCTGCTGCAAGACACGCCGGAGATGCACGACGAAGCGGGCCGCCAGCGCAAGCTCATCATCTTCACCGAACACCGTGACACGCTGAACTACCTTGCGGTCAAGATTCGCGGCCTCATCGGCAGCGAGGAAGCCGTGGTGATGATCCACGGCGGCGTCAAGCGCGAGGAACGGCGCAAGGTGCAGGAACTGTTCCGCAACGACCCGACCGCGCGCGTGCTCATCGCCACCGACGCGGCGGGCGAAGGCGTGAACCTGCAAAACGCCAACCTGATGGTCAACTACGACCTGCCGTGGAACCCCAACCGGCTGGAGCAACGCTTCGGCCGCATCCACCGCATCGGCCAGACCGAGGTCTGCCACCTCTGGAACATGGTCGCCTCTGAAACCCGCGAGGGCGACGTCTTCCAGCGCCTGTTCGAGAAGCTCGAAGTCGAGCGCGCGGCGCTGGGCGGGCGCGTGTTCGACATCCTCGGCGAGGTGTTCGAGGAGAAGAGCCTCAAGGACTTGCTGATCGAGGCCATCCGCTACGGGGCCGACCCCGAGGTGCGCGCCCGCCTGCTCAAAAAGATCGAAGGCGCGCTCGACACCGATCATCTCGAAAACATCATCAAGCGCAACGCCCTGTGCGAAGAGGTGATGGACGAGAGGCGCCTGTTCGCCGTCAAGGAGGAAATGGAGAAGGCCGAGGCCCGCAAGCTCCAGCCCTTCTTCATTCGTGCCTTCTTCAACCAAGCCTTCGCGGCCTTGGGTGGCGAACTGCGCCCCCGCGAGCCGGGCCGCTTCGAGATCACCAACGTCCCCGCCATCATCCGCGAGCGCGACCGCCAGATCACGGGGCGGGATCGCCGCAACGCCGACCCGGTGCTGCGCCGCTATGAGCGCGTCTGCTTCGAGAAGCAGTACGTGCGCTTGACCGACCGTGTGGGCGCGCCGATGGCCAGCCTGCTGCATCCGGGCCACCCCTTGATGCAATCGGTCACCGACATCGTGCTGGAGCAGCACCGCAACAAGTTGAAGCAAGGCGCGGTGCTGGTCGATCCGAGCGACTTAGGCGTCACGCCCAAGGTGATGTTCATCATCGACCACCGGGTCTTGGAAGGCCAAGACCCCAGCCGCGTCGCCTCGCGGCGCATGCAGTTCGTGGAGATCGATGCCGCAGGCACCACCATCAACGCGGGCTGGGCACCGCATCTGGACTTGGAGCCGCTCGACGCTTCCGACATGCCGCTGATCCAAGATGTGCTGGCCGCGCCGTGGATCGCCAAGGATCTGGAACACGCTGCGCTCGCCCACGCGGGCAGCCACCTCGTGCCCGAACATTTCGACGAAGTGCGCTCGCGGCGCGAGAAGTCCGTGGACAAGACCTTGGCCGCCGTTCACGAGCGGCTGGTCAAAGAGATCAACTTCTGGTCAGACCGCTACATCAAGCTGCAAGACGACATGGCCGCAGGCAAGGACGTTCGCCTGACGCTGGAGAACGTCCGCCGCACCATTGATGACCTGACGGCACGCCGCCAGTCGCGCGAGAAGGAACTGCTGGCCCTGCGCCATGTGGTCTCGGCCACGCCGGTCGTGCTGGGCGGCGCGCTCGTCATCCCGGCAGGGCTGCTGATGCAGCGCAAGGGTGTCCCCGCCGAACAAGGCGGCTGGTCGGCGGACGCCGCTGCCCGTGCCCGTGTCGAACAGATGGCCATGCGCGCGGTCATGGAGGCCGAACGCGCGCTGGGCCATGACGTCATCGACGTCTCGGCGCAGAAGTGCGGCTGGGACGTGACCAGCCAGCCCAAGCCCGTGGATGGCCGCCTGACCACCTCGCGCCACATCGAGGTGAAGGGCCGTGCCAAGGGCCAGTCCACCATCACGGTGACCCGCAACGAAATCCTCTACGGCCTGAACCAGGCAGACAAGTTCATCCTCGCCATCGTGCTGGTGGACGGGGACAGGCACGAAGGCCCGTTCTACGTCCGCCAGCCCTTCACGCAGGAGCCGGACTGGGCCACAACCAGCATCAACCTCGATCTGGGCCAGTTGCTGGCCAAGGCCGTCGCGCCGGGGGCTTCGCTGTGATGGCCTTCCGGACGCCCCAAGACCAAGAGAAACGCCTCCGCGTGGGAGGCGTCGGGCCAAGGCTGCTCGCCTTGGCGGGGCACAAAGGAAAACGCCTCCACGAAGGAGGCGTTGGGCCGGAGATGCGATCTCCGGTGGGGTTTATGGCGCGAATCCTACACGCAACCCGTGCCTCTGTCAAGGTGGACTTGGCCTGTCGGGAGCAGCGCCGATGAGCCGGGTTGTCGCCTACGTGGATGGATTCAACCTCTACTTCGGCCTGCGCAGCAAGGGCTGGAAGAAGTATTACTGGCTGGACTTGTGTGCCTTGGCGACCACGCTGCTCAGGCCCGACCAGACGTTGGAGGGCGTCCACTACTTCACCTCGCGCATCCGTGCCAACGGGCGCAACGTCTCCGACATGCAGCGCCAGACCGCCTACCTCGAGGCGCTGGACACCTTGCCCAAGCTCCAGTCGCACTTCGGCCACTACCTCGAAAAGCCCAAGCAGTGCCGCCAGTGCGGCGCGCAGTGGATGGACTACGAGGAAAAGATGACCGACGTCAACATCGCCATGCAACTGCTGGCCGATGCCTATGACGACCGCTTCGACACGGCGTTGCTGATCTCTGCCGACAGCGACCTCACCACGCCGGTCAGCGTCGCTCGCGCCAAGTTTCCCGGCAAGAACATCATCGTCGCCTTGCCGCCCAACCGCCGTTCGCACCAGCTCACACAGGCCGCCAGCGGCAGTTTCATCATCAACGAAACCGCTTACCGCCGCAGCCAGCTTCCGGCTCAAGTGCAGCGCGCGGACGGCTTCGTCCTCCAGCGCCCCGCGCATTGGCGATAGGAGGATGTCATGACCCATCACGACATCTTCGACTCACTGACCCGCAACGCCTTCGACTTCTTGGAGCGTGGCATCGTGGAGTTCGACCAGACGCCCAAGTATTCCGTCATCCACTTCTGCGCGGCAGTGGAGATGCTGCTCAAGGCGCGGCTGATGAAGGAGCACTGGTCGCTGATTGTCTCCAAGCCCGAGCAGGCCAATCTCGCCAAGTTCATGGCCGGGGACTTCATCTCGGTCACGCTGGAAGATTGCAGGGCGCGGATTCGTGATGTCGCGGGCGAGGACATCGGCGACGAAGCCTACAGCAGCTTCCGCGCGCTGGCGAACCATCGCAACAAGATGGTTCACTTCTTCCACAACGGGCTGGAAAGCGACGAAAAAGCCAAGGCGCAGATCGTCGCCGAACATTGCCGTTCGTGGTTTCATCTGCATCGCCTGTTGAGCCGGTGGAACGGCTACTTCCACGACTTCAGCGGCGAAATCGCCCGCGCGGATCGGGCGATGAAGGGCCACCGGCAATACTTGGCCGCCAAGTTCAAGGCGCTTGCTCCGGAACTGGACGCCGTGCGGAATGCGGGTGGCAAGCCGAAAGCATGCAGCGCCTGCGGCTTCAAGGCCGCCATACCGGACGCCTTTGACGATCAGATCGCGTCGCTGCGCTGCCTGGTGTGCGACCACGTTGAAACGCAGGTCGAACTCGATTGCCCGCACTGTAGTGAACCCATCGTCATTGCGACCGAGGGCTACGCAACTTGCGAGCACTGCGGGAAAGCTATCGAGCCAGAGCATCTGGCGGATGCGCTGACGGATCACGATGCAGCGCACATCGACATCAAGGACGGGGACGACCGCTGGGAGCCTGCCAACTGCGGCAACTGCGAGGGCTATCACACCGTAGTCAGGCGCGGCGACCGCTACTTCTGCGCGAACTGCTTCGACATCTCGGATGGCATCGAGCAATGCCAGTGGTGCAACGAATACAACACCGGCGATATGGAACACAGTTACTCGGTCGGCTGTAGCCATTGTGATGGCAAAGTCGGCTGGGAGAAGGACGACTAAATGAACAACAACATCAAGACACCCAAAAAACTAATCGAAGTCGCCCTGCCACTCGATGCCATCAACAAGGCCGCCGCGCGCGAAAAATCCATCCGCCACGGCCACCCCAGCACGCTGCACCTGTGGTGGGCGCGGCGTCCGCTGGCGGCGGCGCGGGCGGTCATCTTTGCGCAGATGGTCAACGACCCCGGCTACCAGCAGGGCGGCGGCTTCCGCTACGGCGTCAACAAGGAAAAGGCGCAGGCCGAGCGCGAGCGGCTGTTCAAGATCGTCGAAGACCTGGTGCAGTGGGAGAACACCAACAACGAGGAAGTGCTGGAGCGCGCCCGCGCCGAAATCCGCCGCTCGTGGCGTGAGGTCTGCGAACTGAACAAGGGCCACCCCCAGGCCGCCGAACTGTTCAACCCCGACAAGCTTCCTGCCTTTCACGACCCCTTCGCGGGCGGCGGCGCGCTGCCGCTTGAGGCGCAGCGTCTGGGCTTGGAGAGCTACGCCTCCGACCTCAATCCCGTGGCCGTCACCATCAACAAGGCCATGATCGAAATCCCGCCGCGCTTCGCGGGCCGCGCGCCGGTGGGTCCGCGCGTGCCGGGCGACAAGCAGGGGAAGTTGAGCGAGGACTGGTCGGGCGCAAAAGGGCTGGCCGAGGATGTGCGCCGCTACGGTGCGTGGATGCGCGCCGAAGCCGAGAAGCGCATCGGCCATCTGTATCCGCAGGTCGAGATCACTGCCGAGATCGTGAAGGAGCGGCCTGACCTCAAGCCGTTGTTGGGCCAGAAGCTCACGGTCATCGCATGGCTGTGGGCGCGCACGGTCAAAAGCCCCAACCCGGCGTTCAGCCATGTGGATGTTCCGCTGGCTTCCACCTTCATCCTCAGCAGCAAGGCAGGCAAGGAAAGCTATGTGCAGCCCGTGGTCGAGGGTGACAAGTACCGCTTCACGGTGAAGGTGGGTGAACCGCCACAGGAGGCGGGCGACGGCACCAAGGCTGCCGGTCGTGGCGCGAACTTCCGCTGCGTGCTTTCGGATACGCCCATCGGCGGCGACTACATCAAGGCGGAAGGGCAAGCTGGGCGTATGGGCGAAAGGCTGATGGCCATTGTTGCCGAAGGCGTTCGAGGTCGTATCTATCTCGCGCCGACTCAAGAACACGAGGATGCTGCGCGGCAAGCACAGCCTGCGTGGAAACCATCGGGCAATGTGCCTGCACGACTTACCGGCGGCACCTGCGTTCCCTATGGCCTGACCGAGTGGAGCGACCTCTTTACCCCACGCCAACTGGTAGCGCTGACCACCTTCTCGGATTTGGTGGGCGAGGCCATCGCCAAGGTCAAGGCCGATGCCATTGCCGCCGGACTGCCCGACGACGGTGAACCACTCGCCAAAGTCGGCTCTGGCGCAACGGCATATTCAGAGGCAGTGGGTGTCTATTTGGCCTTTGCCATTGACCGGCTTGCAATGACGGGCAATAACTTGGTCAGATGGAACGGCGTTGGGGAGAAGGCGCAGCATAGTTTTGGGCGACAGGCATTCCCAATGCTGTGGGACTTCGCAGAACCAAATTTTCTCGCCGATGCCACTGGCAGTCTGTCAGCCGGTATTTTCTACAGCCACGACCCGCTGCCACTACTGCCGACCGAGACGGCGGGTATCGCATCCCAACTCGATGCACAGTCTCAAACTGTCAGCAAGAACAAGGTCGTTTCAACTGATCCGCCCTACTACAACAACATCGCTTACGCAGACCTCTCGGACTTTTTCTATGTCTGGCTGCGCAAGTCGCTACGCGAAATCTTCCCTGAACTGTTCGCCACACTGGCTGTGCCAAAGGCGGAAGAACTTGTTGCCACGCCTTATCGGCATGGAGGCAGAGAACAGGCAGAAAAGTTCTTCCTCGATGGAATGACGGCTGCGATGCACAACCTCGCAAGACAGGCGAGCCAAGCTTTCCCCGTCACCATCTACTACGCCTTCAAACAGTCTGAAACCAAAGACGAAGCAGGAACCTCAAGCACCGGCTGGGAGACATTTTTGCAAGCGGTTTTGGATGCGGGCTTCGCAATTACTGGAACATGGCCGGTTCGGACGGAAATGAGAACTCGGCAAGTTGCGATGGATTCCAACGCCCTTGCCTCCAGCATCATCCTCGTCTGCCGCCAGCGCCCAGCCGACGCACCCACGGTCAGCCGCCGCGAGTTCATCCGCGAACTCAACGCCGTACTGCCAGAGGCGCTGGACGAGATGACGCGCGGCGGCGTCAATTCACCCGTCGCGCCGGTGGATTTGTCGCAAGCCATCATCGGCCCCGGCATGGCCATCTTCAGCCAATACGCCGCCGTGCTGGAAGCCGACGGCACGCCCATGAGCGTGCGCACTGCGCTGCAACTCATCAACCGCTTCCTCGCCGAAGACGACTTCGACCACGACACGCAGTTCTGCCTGCACTGGTTCGAGCAGCAAGGCTGGGCCACCGGCAAATACGGCGACGCCGACGTGTTGGCCCGCGCCAAGGGCACCAGCGTCGGCGGGCTGCAAGCCAGCGGCGTGGTGGATTCGAGCAAGGGTGAACTGCGCCTGCTCAAGTGGGCCGAGATGCCACGCGACTGGCAACCCGAAAAGGACGCACGGCTCCCGGTGTGGGAGGCGTTGCACCAACTGATCCGCGCGCTGAACCAAGACGGCGAATCCGTCGCTGGCGCGCTGCTCGCTCGCATGCCCGCTCGCGCCGAACCCATTCGCGCGCTGGCCTACCGCCTCTACACCCTGTGCGAACGCAAGGGCTGGGCGGAAGAAGCGCGCGCCTACAACGAACTGGTCACCGCGTGGAGCGCCATCGAACAGGCCGCTGGCGAGGCGGGCGTGCTCGGCTCGCAAGCTCAACTGGACATCTGAGGGGAAGAACATGGCATTGAAACCTTGGCGCGAAATCGCGGAACCGCACTCCGATGTGCGGGAAGGCAAGTTCCAGCAGGCCGAATTCGCCGCCGACCTGTCGCGCGTGCATGCGGGCACGGCCAACGCGGAATACCAGAACCCGGCGCTGTTCTTCCAGCGCACCTTCATCACCGAAGGTATGCGGCTGTTGCTGGACTCGGTGGTCAAGCGCCTTGCAGGCCAGGGCGGCGACCCGGTGATCCAGCTTCAAACCGCGTTCGGCGGCGGCAAGACGCACACCATGCTGGCGGTCTATCACCTCGCCAAGGGCGAAGCACCGGCCAGCGACCTGCAAGGCGTGCCCGCCATCCTCGACGCAGCGGGCGTGACCGAACTGCCCAAGGCGCGCATCGCCGTGCTCGACGGCATCAAGTCCTCGCCCAATCAGCCGGTGGTGAAGGATGGGCAGGATGGCATCCGCACGACGGTTCGGACTCTCTGGGGCGACTTGGCATGGCAACTGGGCGGAGCCGAGAGCTACGCGCTGGTGGCGGATGCCGACGCCTCGGGCACGTCGCCGGGCAAGGACGTGCTGGCCGATCTGCTGGCCCGCTACGCGCCCTGCGTCATCCTGATCGACGAGCTGGTGGCCTATGTACGCCAGTTCGAGGAAGGCAAGGCACTAACAGGCGGCACTTTCGATTCCAACCTCAGCTTCGTGCAGGCGCTGACGGAAGCCTTGAAGGCCGTGCCGACCGCCGTGTTGCTGGCCTCGCTGCCGGAATCCGCCAAGGAAGCAGGCAGCCAGCGCGGCGAGAAGGCGCTGGCTTCTCTTTCGCACTACTTCGGGCGCATCCAGGCGCTGTGGAAGCCGGTGGCGACCGAGGAGGCGTTCGAGATCGTGCGTCGGCGGCTCTTCAGCAACATCAACGACAAACTGGCGATGGAGTCGGTCTGCCGCTCGTTCGCGGACTACTACATCGAGAACCGCGACGACTTCCCGCAGGAGACGCAGGACAGCAAGTATCTGGAGCGGCTGACGCACGCTTACCCGA
This sequence comes from Rubrivivax sp., assembly GCA_044506225.1. GTDB lineage: Bacteria > Pseudomonadota > Gammaproteobacteria > Burkholderiales > Burkholderiaceae_C > JAKFDI01. The sequence goes on from JBIQKU010000028.1 coordinate 9,782, forward strand.
TCCACCCTGAGGTGTTCGACCGCCTGTACGAGGACTGGTCAACGCTGGACAACTTCCAACGCACGCGCGGCGTGCTGAAGTTGATGGCGAAGGTGATCCACCGGCTGTGGAAGGACGGCAACAACGACCCGCTGATCATGCCTGGCAGCTTTCCGCTGATGGATGCCGACACGCTGAACGAGGTGCTCTACTACCTGCCGCAAGGCTGGACGCCGGTGATCGAGCGCGACGTGGATGGTGAGCGTTCGGAGACGTGGGAGATCGAGAACAAGGACACCCGCTTCGGCAGCGTGCAAGCCTGCCGTCGCGCGGCGCGCGCCATTTTTCTGGGCAGCGCGCCCAGCACGGCAAACCAGGGCGTGCGCGGTCTGGAACTAGAACGCGTGATCCTGGGCGTGGCCCAGCCCGGCCAGCAGCCCAACTTGTTCAAGGACGCGCTGCGGCGCTTGGGCGACCGGCTGCACTACCTGAACGCCGCCAACAATCGATTCTGGCTGGACACGCGCCCGAACCTGCGGCGCGAGATGGAAGAGCGCAAGCGCCGCTTTCAGGACAAGGAGGACGTGTTCCCCGCCATCCGCGAGCGCGTGCAGCGCAGCTTTGCCAGCGGGGTGTTCGGCGGCATCCACATCTTCACCGGCAGCGGCGACGTGCCCGACGACTGGGCGCTGCGGCTGGTGGTGCTGCCGCCGGATGCGGCCTTCAGCAAGAGCGGCCAGAGCCTGGCCATCGACCGCGCAACCGAGATTCTGAAGAAGCGTGGCGACCAGCCCCGTTTCAAGCAGAACCGCCTGATCTTCGTGGCGGCGGACTACGACAGTGTGAGCCGCCTGAAGGATCATGTCCGCTCGCACCTCGCGTGGCGCAGCATCGTCGGTGACTACAAGGACAACCGCATCGTCCTCGACAACCTGATGGCCAAGCAGGCGCAAGCCAGCCTGGATCAGGCCGAGGAAACGGCGCGGCGCATGATCCGCGAAACCTACAAATGGCTGGTCGCGCCAGTGCAGGAAGCCCGCCCCGGCAAGGGGCTGTCCGAAGTGAAGTGGGAGCACTTCCCGCTCAACCCCGGCGCGCAGAACTGGTCGCAGGAAATCGAGCGCGTGCTCAAGGAAAACGAACTGCTCATCAGCGAGTGGGCACCAATCCATCTGGCCAAGGTGCTGAAGGACTGGTTCTGGAAGGACGATGCCAAGGACACCAGCGCCCTCAACGTGTGGCAGCAGAGTTGCCAGCAGCTTTACCTGCCACGCCTGAAGGACGACGCGGTGTTCCAGACCACGATGGGTGCAGGTGCGGACAGCCGCGAGTTCTTCGGCTTCGCGCAGGGCAAGGAGCCGGATGGCGACAAGGTGCGCTATGTGGGCTTCAGCTACGGCAAGCGCACGTCGCTCATCATGGACTCGTCGCTGCTGCTGATCGAACCGCTCGCCGCAGCCGCTTACATGGAGAGCCTGCGTGCGGCCGAGGAAGCGTCCCGTGCCAGCGCCGCCAATGCAGAAGGCTCTGCGACGACGGTCTTGGTGACGGGTGACGGAAAAACTCCGCCGCGCGTCGAGGACTCCGGCCAGAGCGGTACTTCGACCGGCAGCGGTGCATCGAGCGCCAAGAAGCAGTTCTACGCCAGCATCGACCTTGATCCGATTCAGGCCAAGCGGCAGTTCGCCGACGTGGTGGACGAGGTGGTGCAGCAGTTCACCCTGCGGCCCGGCGTGAAGGTGCGGATCGCCATTGAGATTCAGGCGGAATCGCCGACCGGCTTCGACGATGGCCTTCAGCGCGCGGTGAAGGAGAACTGCAACGTGCTGAAGTTCAAGAGCGCGGAATTCGAGGCGGGCGAATGAACGCGCCCAAGGTCTTCGTCAGCCACGCCAGCGAGGACAAGGATCGCTTCGTCGTCGAGTTCGCGCGGCGTTTGCGCGAGAACGGCGTCGATGCGTGGCTCGACCAGTGGGAGATGAAGCCGGGCGACAGTCTGGTAGACAAGATATTCGAGGAAGGACTGAAAGAGGCGCGGGCTGTCATCGTCGTCCTGTCCAAGGTCAGCGTTCAGAAGCCTTGGGTTCGGGAAGAACTGAACACCTCGGTGGTCAACAGGATCAGTCGTGGAACGCGGCTGATCCCCATCGTCATCGACGATTGCGAGGTGCCCGAAAGCCTGCGATCCACCCTCTGGCAGAAGGTCGATGACCTCGCCCGCTACGACCAGAGCTTGCAGCGCATCCTGTCGGCGATCTTCGACGTGGACGACAAGCCGACCATCGGTCAGCCGCCCGCCCGGTTCTCCGGGCCTGCACCCTTGATCTCCGGCCTGACGCGGGTTGATGACTTGGCCTTGCGCGTCATTGCGAGAGTGCAGATCGACGAGGACGCCGGTCTTGTGGATTGGGATCGGCTGCGCGCGGAAACGGCGCTCAAAGATGTGCCGCAGCAGGAACTGCTCGACTCGCTGGACATTCTCGAACAGCACTACTACATCAAGATCGGGCGCGTTCTCGGCGCGCCGCTGTCGCATGTCGTTCTGACGGACTACGGCTTTCAGGAGTTCGCGCAGGCGTATGTCGATGGCTATCAGGATGTGGTTGGCCGGATTGCCGCGCTGCTGGTCAACGAGGATGTCCGCCAGAATGAAGAACTGGCAACGCGGGTCGGCAAGCCCCGCGCCTTCGTCGACTTCGTGCTGAACCTGCTGGAAGGCAATAATCACATCAAGGTTTCCAAGTACATAGGTGGCCAGTCCCATGTGTGGGATGTCTCTGCATCGCTGCGTCGGGCGATCCAGCAGGCGCAATAAACCGATGCGGGGGGGACACGATGGGAAAACTGATCGATGGGGACGATGGCCTGCCTGCGGAAGAAGTGGGCGTCTGGGCGAAGGAGAAGCACGACTACCTGTGCCGCTACATCGACATTTCGCGCAGCACCCGCGCGAAGTTTCTTGGCCCTGGCAAGGCAGGCGCGACCTACATCGATCTGTTCTGTGGGCCGGGCCGATGCAAGGTGCGGGACTCCGGCGAGTGGATTGACGGCGGGGTCGTCGCCGCGTGGAAGAAAAGCAGGGAAGGCAATGCACCGTTCTCGCAGGTCTTCATCGGCGACCTCGATGTCCAGCGACGTCAAGCCGCCGCAACCCGCCTGCGCAACTTGGGCGCACCGGTGGTCGAGGTGGACGGTGCCGCCGTCGATGCCGTGAAATCGGTGACCGCCCAGCTCAACGCCTACGGCCTGAACTTCGCGTTTCTCGATCCGTTCGATCTGGCGGCCTTGAACTTCGACATCATCGTCGCCCTGTCATCGCTCACGCGCATCGACATGCTGGTTCACATCAGCCAGATGGACTTACAGCGCAACGTCGTGACCTACGCGACCACCGAGAACTCGCCGTTCGACACCTTCGCACCGGGATGGCGCGACAAGGTTTCCACCCTTCAGGGGCAGCAAGAACTCCGGCTGCAGATATTCCAGTTCTGGCGCGACAAGGTGGCGGGCCTCGGCGTGTGGCCTTCCACCGACATGAAATTGCTGACCGGGGCAAAGAACCAGCCGCTGTACTGGTTGCTGCTTGCAGCCAAGCACGAACTCGCCCACAAGTTCTGGGCCACGGCCTCGAACGTCGAAGGCCAAGGCGCGTTCAATTTCTAGGGTTGCGCGGCCGCTTCCGGGTAGTCGTCCCATGTGCGGCCACGGAAGACGCGACCGTTCGCCTTCTTGTGGCGCTTGACGCCGTCCGCGCCCCAACCGCCCCACTGCTTGAAGAAGAACGCCGCGCCAGCGGCCTCGGCCTGCACCTGCACGTTCGCCACCCACTCCTCGCGCATCGGGCGCGCCTTGTGACCTGATTCGCCACCCACGATGACCCAGTGGATGTCGCTCAGGTTGATGCGGCCCAAGTCCTCCAGCAGCGGCTCCACCGAGAGGAAACGGATGTGCGCGTCCACCTTGCGCAGATGGTCGATGCGCGGCACGCCGTACTTCTTGTCCTCCACCGATACGCCCAGCCACACGTTCTGCGGGCAAGCCCGGCGCGCGAAATACTCCGGCAGGCGCTCGGCGCGCTTGGTGAGGATTTGGTAGGTGTGGTGCGGCGTGGTCTCGATGATCGAGAACACGCGGTCGAGGAACTTGTCCGAAACAGCCTCGTGGAACAGGTCGCTCATGCTGTTCACGAAGTACGTGGTGGGCTTCTTGCGCAGCAGCGGCTGCTCTAGCCGGTTCTCATGCACGGTGAGCTTGAACTCGTTTTCGTAGCCGGGCGCGCCCATCGCGTGCAGCCGCCGCGCCATCACTTCGGCATAGCAGTGCTTGCACCCCGGCGAGACCTTGGTGCAGCCGGTGGTCGGATTCCACGTCTGCTCCGTCCATTCGATGGTTGATTGCGTTGCCATACGGCCTCCTATGTCATTGCGGCGCAGCGCCCGACGAACGGGCCTGCGCGTTTTCGGACGCGAAGGCGTCCACCAAGCGGGATAGCGCCGAGCGCACTTGACCCAATTTCGGGTCGGCCAAGGATTCGCGCACGCGGTCGGCGAGCTGTTCCGCCGACGGCGCCGCCTCGCCCTGGGCGGTATGCACCAGACGCATACAGCGGTTGATGACGCTGATCGGCGGACTGGCCTTGCCCCGTTCGTACTTGCTCACCATCGACTGATCGACCTCCAGCAGATCGGCGAATTCCTTCTGACTGCGCCCATTGCGCGCCGCCCGGATGAGTTCTTCAACGCTCTCGAAAGCCACGATCTTGCCTATCCTGATAATGCACCTAAAGCATAGTTTATCCTGAATATGCTTGTTGCGCCTAGATATGGGCCGTCAGCCAGCCGTGGATTGCCGGATCAGGGGCGTCTCAGCCTCGCGCCGCGCCGCGAAGCCGAGCAGCACCTTCCCGTTGCTATAGACCCCGCGTCGCAATTCAGGCTCGATGGTCTGCTCCACGGATTTCTCACCTCGCGGTGGCAGCCATCTCCCTGACCCATGCCTGCAACGCCCTCAGTTGCTCGGCGTTTTCATGGCAGGACTGGTAGTTGCCTGCGACGGTTCCGGCGACGGCAGAGAGCGCAAGGCCTGCGGCGGGCGCATCAGCATCTCCGGCGGGCTTGGGCAGCTCACCGGCGGCGGCAGCGTCGTGCAGGCGCACAAAGCCACGGTTGATAGTGCAAGCAGCATCGGCTTCAACGGGCACATAGACGAGAACCTCCTTGATGATGGTGTCGCCCTTTTCGCGGACGACGCGGACGCGGTCGACGTACTCGGTGACGACCTTGACGGTGGCTTGCGCCTGACGCTCGCGCACAGCGGTGGCTTGCAGGGTTTGCTGCTGGACGGCGGCGTCCCATCGAGCTTGAACGTGGCTCGCCCCCCTGATCCAGCCAAACCCGATCAGCGCAACGGCCAGCGCAGCCAATGCCAGCAAGCGGTACGGCCAAGGAATCAGGCTCATGGCGATTCCCCGATGCACTGGCGGTGCTCGGCCCGACGCCGAGTGGCCAGTCCGCCGCACAGCCGCGCATTGGCGGGCAGCGCACAATCCTTGCCCTTGAAGAAGCGCCAGCGCAGCAACTCGGCGCAGGCTCCGGCGTAGTCCTCGGCGTTGAGCTTCTTCACCAGCGTGGACTTGCAGAACGCGCTGCTGCCGACGTTGTAGGAGAAGCTCACCAGCGCGTCGTACTCGTGCTGGGCCAGCGGCACGGTGACGCAGGTCTTGAGGGCACCCTCGAACCCCTGCACATCGGTAAGCGCCCGCGCCAGCGCCTTCTGCGGCGTGGTGGTGTCGCCCAGCTTCACGCCGGTGGTGGTGCCAAAGCCGATGGTCGGCACATCGCCCTTGACCGGAATTACTGCGCGGTCGGTGTAGCCCTCGTGCAGCACGATGCCGACCAGCGCGGCGGCGGACAGTGTCAGCGCAGCCACGGCCTTGCGTGATGTTGGCGTGGGTGGCCGGATCATTGGTGCATCTCCGGCTGCGCCACCAAGCGGGCAATGGCCGCGCCGATGCTGGCGCTGAAGGCCAGCAGCACGAATACGCCGCGCGGCAGAACGTCACCGAACAGCGGCACCACCACTTCTGCCGCCGTGAAGCAGGCGGCGACGATGGACAGGCGAATGCTCCACGCGCGGCGCGCGATCTTTCGCCAATCGTCGAGCAGGCAGAGTTTCGGCTTGGCGGTCATGGCGCACCTCCGGTCAGCTTGAGCTTGATGGCGGCACCGACCAGCAAGGCGGCCAGCAGGCCCGTGGTGGCGACCTTGATGACCGTGCGCCACACGGTGCGACGGGCGTCGCGCCACGCTTCGAGCAGATCGCGCAGTTCGCGGATGTCGCGCGCGGCACTGCCGTTCTCCAAACCCAGATGGGCGAGGCAACGCTCGGCCCCGCGTTCGGCAGCGCGGTCGAGCAGGTCTTCGAAGTCCTCGCGGCGCAGAAGCAGCGTGTCTTCCACGGGGACAGGTTTGGCTTCTTCGGTCATTGCGGTTCTCCAGAAAAACGAAACCCGCCCAGCGCGAACTGGACGGGTTTCAGGGTTGAAACGAGGGTTGGGGTTGAAGCTAGATTTCGATGATCTCCAGAGGCAGCGAAGGCGCGATGCCTTCGATCACCTCGTCGCGCACGAACACGGTCTGGCCCACGATGGCGTCGCCGCGCGCGCGGATCAGGCCGCCGCCGGGCAGCACGATCAGCGCGACGCCGGAGCCGACTTCGAGCACGGTGCCCGCTTGCAGCGGTGCATCGGGCAGCAACTGGCGGAACTGCTGGTAGATGTTATGCATGGCTCTCCACTCCGAGGGTCTGCCACACCTCCGGCAATCCGGCCTCGACGCGCGTGGAGCGCACGATGCCGAGCCGCGCCACGCCGCCGTCCTGATAGGCGACGAACGCACCCGGCTCGATGATTCCGGTTTCGGGCAGCACCGGCAGGCGCAGCGTCACTTCGATCTGGCGGCCCGTATCGGACAGTTCGGCGATGCCGCGTTGCCGAGCGGCAGCGGCTTCGGTGATGAGCGCATCGACGACCATCGGTGCGAGCGCGTCGCCCGCCGTGCCCGCGCGCGTGACCTGGCCGAGCACGCCGGTGCTTTGCCCGGCGACGAACACGCGGTTGTAGGCGGGCTTGTCGATCCAGCGCAGCGATTCGCGCGCGACGACATCGACGGGCAGCACGTAGTCCGGCGTCACGTCGTCCCACCAGTCCCACGGCACCACCGGATAGCGATGGCGCACGCGCAGCATCTTCTCGGACGGATGCGGCAGCAGGTAGCCGCCCGCTGCGTCGACGATGGTGGTCAACGCCTCGATCCACGTCCCTTGCTTGGCGAACACGCCCGTGGGCACCAGCCAGTCGGTCAGCGCCCAGTCCACGTCCCAGCCCAGCGGGATGCCGTTGAAGGTGAGCACGTCGTCCATCAACTGCCGCGCGCTGCGCGGCTGGGTGTTGGCGAAAGCGATCACCGGCGCGTAAGGGGCAGCGAGCGCCGCGCTGCGACCACGCCCGGAGATGCGAATGCTGGCGTCGCCGAATGTGCGCTCGCGGCTCAGGTTCTCGGCGAGGACATGGAACGCGGTGCCGTTGACCGTGGCGATCAGCTCGACCGGCGATGCACCCCCGGCGGGCACGACCAGCGATTCGGCGATCACCGGCAGCGTGGCCTCGAAACCCCACGCCCACGAATCGGCATCCAGCGACAGCGACAAGCCGAGCACCGGCACTGGCGTGCCATCGGGCCAGTGCGCCAGCGTCACCTCATTGATCACGAAATACACCCTCCGGTTGGGCACGAGCACCGACCCGTCGTTCGGGTTGTCGTGCTCGCAGACGAACAAGAGGTCGCCGTCGATGGCGGCGTCCCCAATAAACAGTAGGTGTGCGTTCGGCGTGTAGCAGACCGGAGTCACCGGCGGCACGAACGGCACCGGCGGATGGCGGCCCGGCAGTGGACGCATCGCCGCCTGAAAGAACGCCCTCCACCAGCGGCGCAGGTAGGCCGCGTTCTGGATTTCCTCGGTGTGGAAATGCCCGGTGTGCCGCCGCGCCTCCTCGTACCGCGAGGTGCCCATGAACCGGCGGTCACGCCAGCCGTCCTGATGCCCGACGGCCCAGCGCGGCCATTCGGCGCGGACGGACTCCTCGAAGGCCGAGCTGCGTGCCGTGCGTAGCCGGATCGCGTCCGCGTGGCCCGCTCCCGCGCCGATTTGCACCGGCACGGCCTCTTGGTGCCACGCCCGGTTGGCCACGGGCGCGCGCACGCGCGTGCTGTGGCGTCGGTACTCTACGCCCGCGACCCGTGGGCCAGCCGCCTGCCACGGCGCGCGGGTGGGCGCGTGTTCGCGCACGGTGGCCTCGCGCCGATCCTCGGCCCCGGCGTCGTGGCTGGCGGCATGCCGCCAGCGGGTGGAGCTCTGGCCGGTGACCGGGCGCACCGCATAGGATTGGTAGCGCCCCTCGGCCACCAGTTCCAGCGGCGGGAAGGCTCCCGCCAGCGCCACGTCCGTCACCGGCACGGCCTGCGCCGCGAACACCAGCGCGGGCAGCGTGGCCGCCAGCGCCGCGCCCGCCAGCGTCCCCGTGCTCGCCACAAAGGTGAGCGGTGGCAGGTTCGCCAGCAGCGTCGCCTTGGCGTCGGGGATGGCGGTGGCGGTGAAGCTCAGTTCCGGCAGCGTCGCGGCGAGAATAACATCGCCGGGTTCGCTCATGGACTACCCCAGCAGGCCGGACACGATACGGGTGTAGCCCCCGGCGTAGAGCGTGGTGGACGGCAGGCGCAGTTCGCCCGTGCCGTTCAAGTCGGACACATCGCAATCCCACGCCAACGCGCCGTCGCCATTGACGATGCGCGCCCACGTCGCCTCGCCGCTGGTTTCGATCAGGGCTTCGCCGGTGGGCGTGATCGCCAACAGACCATCCTCGACCTCGCCGATGGGCTCGACCAGCACAATGGTCGCCAGCAGGTCGCCTTCCGGTTCCTCGCCGAAATCCTGGCGCTCGCCGCCGTAGATCTGGACGCGGGCGTTTTCGGTGCCGATGGCGAGGAAGTTGATGACGGCGTTGAGGCGGTAATCGTTGAGCGCGGTGGAAATCTGGATCACAGGGATAGCTCCGTCATGGGTTGCGTGCGCAGGTTGTCGGCGACGACCGCGCGGTTCTGACGTTCGTGGTCGAAGGCGATGACGAGGTAGCGCGGCTCCGCGTCGATGTGGTCGAACGAATACGCACCGTTAGCCGCGTCGCTCCACGTCTCGCGCACCACGACGTAGGTGGTTTGGTCGATCAGCAGCACGCGCCGCCGCAGCGGTTCATCGGCGATCACGCCTTTCACGCGGTGCTTCACCGTGCCCGCGATGCGGTGGCCGCCGTGGTAGTAGTGGTTGCGTTTGCCGAGCAGCATTCGCAGTCCGCGATGGAAGTAACGTTGCGCCGCCGCGTTATCGGGGACGAGGACGCGATGTGCAAGCGCGACGGGCAGTCGACGATGCGCGGGAACCGGCGCGTCTTCCAGCCCGCTGCCCGTGTCACCGGCCACCCGGTGCAGGCGCAGCGTGATGCCGTAGCCGAAGATGCAAGGCCGGAGTGACGAATACCACCGCTTGTAGTCACGCCAGACGACTTCGCCATCGACCGACAGTTGCAGCAGCCACACGCCCAGATTGGCTTGGCGCTTCACGTCCAGCCGCAGCGTGCGGCGCGCGCCGACCACGGCCCAGCCCGCCCATGCTTCGGTGATTTGCTCGTATTCGGAGCCGCCGCTCGTCCAGTACGAGTGTGCCCAGTTGTTGCTGTAGACGCACAGGCGATGCCCTTCATAGGTCGCCACGCCCGTCCAGAGCCAGAAGCCAAAGTGCGGTGGCGGCGATGCCGATGCGACGATCTCCACGTCCATCTCGAACCAGAAATCCGTGGTCAGCGGCGAATCCGACAGCCGCCAGAAGTTCTGGGCGTTGTTGAACACCAGATCGGCGGCCTGCTGTTCCTCGTTCCACGTTGCCGTGATGCCACCGTAGCCGCCGTTGCTGGCGAAGCCGGATGGGATGCCGGTGACAAAGTCCTGCTCGAACGGATACGCCATCGCTCACGGTCTCCACGGCCCGGTGATGTCGAACATGAAGCCGCTGGTGTTTCCTTCGCTGCCGTAGTCCATCGTGACGTAGAGGAACTTGCGATCCTCGTAGCCGATGACGTTGTCGATCATCGCCAGATGGCCGTAGGGCTGGTTCTGATGCACCCAGAACATCCCCGGCAGCGTGCCGCGCAGATGCCCGCCGCTGGCTTCGCGCAGGTAGATCGGATGGATGATCAGGCCGTAGTCCGGGCCATTCGGGAACGGAATGCTGCCGGAGCGACCGGAGACGTTCTGGTTGTTGCCGTCGTTGAGCGAGAACATCCCGAGTCGCACGTTGCCGCCGATGCCCGTGTAGTCGCGCATGCAAATCTTGCCGGTGGTGTCCAGCGAGTAGGCCGAGTCGGCATCCTGCGAGGGATAGCTGCCGCCGGTGTAGCTCACCTGTTGATACCGCTCGGAGGAAATCAGGTAGGACGCAAAATTGTCGCCAGGCTTGTAGCTATCGAAATCGGTGAAGGCGTGCAGGATGCGTTTGTCGCCACCGTAGCCGGACGAGTTGGTGAGGAAGAAGCCCCGGTCGTCGCCGACCAGCACCCAGCTTCGGCCCCAGTTGCCGTTGTCGCCGGAATTCTCGTTGTAGGAATTGCGCGCGTAGTACCACTTGAACCAGCCCGCGTACATCGCCGTCCCGCTGCCGGTCGGCACCTCGTTGCGCGTCGGCGCACCCGGCGTATACGGCGCTTGCGCCCCGACGAAGGTGTCGATGTCCGCCATCCCTTCGGCGATGGTCACGCGCCCGAACTTCGCCCAGCTCGTCGTGTAGCCTTCGGGCAGGCTGTCATCCACGCGAAAGAAGTGCCGGTTCGACAGCGGATTCGGGCTGCGGTAGACGCGCTTGTTGGTGCCGGTGAACGCGATCTCGAAACCCAGCGGCGCGATCTTCATCGTGATGCTGGTCTGCGTGGTCGCGGGCGACGCGGGCTCGCCCCCTTCGACATCCACGCGGAAGCTCACCGTGGTCGAGGTGACGGCAATGACCGTGAACTCCCCGTTGTAGGACGGCTGGTCGCAGCCCTCCACCAGCACCACCTGATCGACCGCGAAGCCGTGGCCGGTGCCGATGGTCGCGGTAGCGATACCGCCCACGCGCGCGAGCGCCGTCACCGTCTTGAGGTTGAAGCCGTTGACGAGGCAGGCGTCGAGCAGCGCCGTCAGGCTGCCCCAGTTGTTGGTCAGCACCGGTGCGCCCGCGAAGGCGTTGTGCATCCACTTGACCTTGTTGCTCATGGCGTTTCCTCCGCAGGACGATCCACGTCGCCGCGCACCAGCAAGGTGAAAGAGTCGTTGGTGACGGTCTCCGGCCCTTGCTGGATGGTGCGCACCACCCACACCGGGAACAGCGCGCCGGTGGTGTTGAAGCGCAGCACGTTGCCCGCCGCCCAGCCGGAACCCCAGCCGATGGCGGCCAGCGTGAAATACGGCTTGCCGGTGGCCGGGTTGATCGGCGCGATGTCGCTGCCCGTGGTGCCGGTGGCGATCACGCCGACGTGCTCGCCGATGACGTTGAACGAGGTCGCGTTGGTGAACTGGATCGCCCAGCGTTCGGTGATCGCCCCCGCGTTCGTCACCACGATGGGCGCGAGCACGTCGTTGTAGGTGGCGGTCGCTGCCGAGCCGCTGATGGCGTCGGCGAACGTCCCGTTCCACGACGCCTGATCGAACAGGTTGGAGACGTAGGCGCGCAGATCGCCAGACACCAGCGCCGAGGAGACGTGCGCGCCGACCGGATAGTCGTGGGTGATCTGGCGCGTGAAGGCCAGCCGACCGGAGATCTGCACGTCCGACACCTGCGCCATGTCCTCGATGCGGTGCTCGACGGTGATCGGCTGCACGAGGCCGGTGACCACGCCGAAGGTGACGGTTCCGGCTTCGAGGTCGGCGGTGTAGTCGGTGGTGACGACCGCGCCGTTGCCGTCGAGCACGCGCACGCGCGACAGGCGTTCACGCCCGCAGTCCACGACTTGCCCGCTGGTGGCGGTGAACGGCCCGACCGTGGCGGTGTGGCCGATCACCGCGAAGTCGCCCGCGCGGAAGATCGGCACACGTCCATCTTGCGGTAGCCGCACCGGGTCGAGGCCGATGATGTCGGTGTCCAGTGGCAGGTAGGAATACGCGACCGCGTTGTATTTGATGGTGTCGGCGAACACCGGCACCGGCTTGAAGATCTTGGGAACGCCCTCGATGGTGACCACGGCGTCCGGGTCGTACCAGATCTGGTCTTCGTTGCCCGCCGCCACCACCCACGCGCCGAAGCGCACCCGCACCACACCGGTTTCGTAGTCGATGGTGCCCAGCACGTCGGTGCCGGTGATGTCGCCGTTGTTGTTGGCGCTGACGTTGATCGCTCCGCCCGTGAGCCGCGTGGCGAGGATTTGCAAGCTGGAAGGCCGCACCGGCGAGGCCGGGACGCGGAAGGTCACTTCATCGACCGGCGTGCCGTCGAGCGTGGTGAGCAGGGATTTCAGCGAAACGGCGTTGGAGGCGGCAGGCACCCACGCCGTGACGCTGGCTGCGCCGGTGGCGTAGTTGATGCCGCCCGCCAGCGTCGCCGCACCCGTCACCGGGTTCAGGTCGTAGTAGAGGCTGCCCAGCCGGTCGAAGTAGGTCTTGCCGCCCAGCGTGAAGTTGATGCTGCCGGGCACGATGTTCTCGGCGAAGGTCGGCGTGAGGTCGATGGCCAGCGCACCCGCCGTGAAACTGTCGCTCGACGAGTTGGAGGTGCCTGCCGCGCGGAAGCGCACCTTGACGAGTCCGCCTTCGTCCACTGGCATCGACGCGCCCGCCGTGATGTATTCCCAATGCGAGAACAGGTTGCGGTAGACCGGCACCAGCGCGTTGTTGGCGTTGCGCGTCCAGCCGATGCGGGTGACGCTGTAGCGCGCCACCGGAATCCGCACGGTCGTGTCCGGCACGAAGTGGACGACGCCGGTCGAATAGTTCACCGTGCCGAAGGACGTGCCCTGCGGGTCGCGCAGCACGCCCAAGCCATCGTCCTTGACGATCTTGATCGGATCGACCGGGCGAATGATTTGCAGCTCGGCGGGCGTGGTCGAGATGTATTCGTACAGGTCGATGAGTAGGTTCCACTCCAGCTCGACCGAGCCGGGAATCAGGCCGCCGAACGCGACTTCCACGTCGATGCTGCCGTCGCCGTTGCGCAGCGGCGCGTGGAACTCCTCCTCGTTGGGCGGCCCCCAGGTGTAGGCGACGGCGTAAGTCTGGCCGCCCGCAGGCAGGGTCGTCGGCGTGATCTGGATCAGGCCGGTCTGGTAGTTGATCGTGCCGCTGGCGTTGCCGCCGATGACGCCCTTGCCGTCGTCGGTGGCGCTGCGTGCCGAACCGTCGTTCCAGGTGATCGTGACCGAACCGGGCGTGACACCCGTATTGGCGAGCTGGAACGCGACCGAGGGCGGTGCGATGGTGCTGCTGGCGCGGTTGAAGTAGTTGGCCTTGCCGCCCCAGGCATAGACGATCTCGCTGCCGACGTCCGGCAGCGCGCCCAGCGTCACGGCCACCGTGCCGGTCGTGTAGCTGACAGTGCCGACGCCGTACTCCGGGCTGGCTCCCTTGAGCACGCCCGCGCCGTTGTCGCGCAGGTCATACCACTTGCCCTGCGCGCGGTAGCTGACTTGAATCGTGCCCGGCGCGGGGGGCGGCACGATGGTCAGGATGTAGTTGTAGGAGCGGTTCTCGATGTCCACCCGGATGCCCGCCGTGTCGGCCACGCGGATCGGCGCGGCGGCGGGCCTGAAGGTGATGGTCTTGCTGCCCGAATAGGTCGGCGCGCTCGAAGCCAGTGTGATCTGGCCGCGCCCGTAGTTGACCGTGCCGACCACGGTCGCGCCGGACATCAGGTCGCCGCCGTTGTCGGTGAGCGTCGCGCCGCTGACGCTGATCGACAGCGTGCCCGGCTGGATGGCGTTGCCGACCGAGAGCACGGTCGAGGAATTGAACGCCACCGAGCTGGTGTAGGACACCGTGCCGTTGTCCGATTCGATCAGGGTTTCGGAGGTGCCGCCCGCCGTCAGGTCGAGCAGCGGGGTTTCGGTCTGTGCCGACGGCACGAGCTGGGTGAACACGCTGGAGACGCTGGCGGCGACGTCGCCGATGGTGACCGGCTGGGTGGTCTTGACCACGCCGCAATACTTGGCCGCATCGGCCACCACGGTGTCGCGCGTCTTGGTCTTGCCCAAGGCCATCGTGAACAGCCGCTCCGGCGGCGAGCCGGCGAAGTCGTAGCGCAGCGCGTCGGACAGGTCGCAGGTGACGACGACCGCTTGGTAGTCCTGAATGCTGCTGCCGGAGCCGTAGCTGAAGGTGCGCGTCTCCGACTCGATGCGGGTGATGCGGATGTATTGCGAATATTCGCTGGCCAGCCCTTCGTTCATCACGAGGAACAGAGTTTTGCCGATGGTCGGCAGTTCCGCGCCCACGCGTTGGAACAACTGGATGCTGCGCTGGCCCGCGATGTGGTTCTCCAGCAGGTAGCCGTTCCACATCGATCCCTTGTTGAGGTAGGCCTCGATGCGGTCGCGCGCGTTGGTGCGGCGGTCGAACACCGACTCGGTGGAGAAGATGGTGACGGCGACGCGCGGATCGCCGGGCGGATCGGACACCACGACATTGCCGCCGAGGTAGGTGTCGGTGGTGTCGGTCTGGATGCTGGCGAACACCTTGCGCAGGTTTACGCGCCCGCCCGCGCGATCCAATTCCGAGATGTCGTTGAACAGCGAGTTGCTCGCGCCGTCCACGATGACGTTCGAGGTGGGCGCGCCGCCGCCCTCGGCGACGTCGTCCATCACCTGACTGGCGACCAGCTTCACGTCGCCTGCAAGAATGGGCATGGAACTCTCCGGTGGATCAGATCTGCATCAGCCGCAGGCTGAGGCGGTAGAAATCGGTGTCGGACTGGGCCGGAAAACCCAGCACGGGTTCGGCCTCAATGGCGGTGTCGTTGTGGCGAAAGGCCACCGTGAACACCCGGCCATCGGCCAAGGTCAGTTCGAAGCGGCCACTGCTGGCCGAGAACGGCGCGGCGGCCCAGTGGTGCAAGGTCGCCACGGTTACGCGCGTCACCCACGCCATGTCCGAGGGGCCGACCAGCGTGATCGGGCGGCCCGCCTGCCGTGTGGCCGACTGCACCAACAGCGCGCCGGTGAGCAGGTAGGACACGGAGGCGACGGCGGGCGACCATGCGTGTTCGTCGCTCCACAGCAAGTCGTCGGGCAATGGCAGAGCCACCCCGGTGGCGAGGTTCTTCAGTTGCATCGGTGAACTCGAAAAAGGTCAGGCTCGTCAGGCCGTTCGGGCGCGCGCCGCGTCCAGCAGTTGCAGCAGGCGAGCTTCGTCGCGCCCATCGACGGTGGCGTTGACCTTGTTGCCGCCCGCCGCCAGTTCGACGCGCACGGTGCGCGCAGGCGCGCTGGCCTCGTTCAAGGCCGGGCGCGGCAGGTTCGCGCCGATGGGCGACACCAAGCCGCCGCTGGCGAAGCCCTGCACGCTGGCGAGCGTCCGGCCTGCCAGTGCCTGCGCGGGCGCGGACAGGCTGTTGATGGCCTCGAAGAAGCCTGCGCCCAACCGCGCGACCGCGCTGCGGTTCACCACGAACTCACCCGGTGTGAGCATCGCGGGAACGGTGTCGGACTTCGCCAGACCGCCGCGCGCGAGGAACTGGCCGTCCAGACTCTCCATATAGTCGATCAGCTCGCGTTCGAGGTCTTTGCCGTAGACCAGCGGCTGCGCCATTGCATTGCGCCACGTCCGCTTCGCGCCTTCGACGATGGCGCGCTCGTTGGACGTGAGGGTCTTGGTGGCGACCAGCTTCTCCAGTGCGGCGCGATCCACGGCGGCCTGCTTGCCGTAGTTGCGCATCGTGTCGGACTTCATGTTCAGGCTGACCGCCGCGCCGTACTTGAACTGCACCCAGCTCGTGTACTCGTTCATCCCTTGCAGACCGAGGTCGATCATCTTCAGCGCCTCGACGACATCCCGGTTGCGCTTGGGCGGATCACCGCCGACCGGCCCGCCGAACGCGAAGTGCGCGACGCCCCGGGCGAGGTTCGCCAACCGGCCCGCGCCGTACTTGCGCACCGCCGCTTTGCGCAGCACGAACGCACCGGCGTCCAGCGTGCGCGGCACGGTGTCGTGGTGGCCAGAGCCGGGCACGGTGCCGCCGGACAGACGCGGGAACGCGGGCGCGACCGCGCCGCCGTCGGCAAAGCGGCGCACACCGCCGCCGACCAGCCCGCCCGTGGCGTTGACCTCGACCCGCTGCACGTAGATGGTGTGCGTGCTGGAGGTGTTCGCGCCGTTCAGGCTCATGATCTCCGCGCGCGCCGCGTCGGCGTTGCTGTTGACGATGTGGCGCGATTCCGTCTGGATGCGGTCGAGCGCGCGGATCATCCCGTCCACGTTGGTGATCGCCGCCTGCGCCTTCTCGGTCGCCACCTTCAGCTCGAACTGCGCGTTCTGGTCGGCGTAGGTCTTGAGCCGATCCAGTGCCTCGCGCGCCTTGCTGACGTCGGCATCGACCGGCAGGGTCTTGCCTTCCTTCAGCAGCTGCTCGTATTCCTTGAGCTTCTTCTCCGCTTCCTGCAAGTCGGCTTGGATCTGGAGCAGGTACTGCTTTTCGGCGAGGGCCGCGTCCAGCGCGACCAGCGCCTGATCGAAACGCGAGGTGTCCGCATCGAGCGTCACCTTCAGGCCCG
>JBIQKU010000259.1:0-3782 GCA_044506225.1 Rubrivivax sp.
TGCATGTCGTAGATCTGCGTGGCCAGCAGCAGCTTGCCGATGTTGGCGAACACCGCGTCGGGCATGAACGTGCCGCTGTGCGCGTCGCGCGTGGCGTAGACGCTCGCCGCCACGCCGCAGGCATAGAAGCCTTCGGTGATCTTGATGAGCTCGACCATGGGCTCGCGCAGGTTGGCCTTGGTGTCCGGGTCCAGGCCGTTGGCCTCGCACATCAGTGCGCCGGCACCGATCAGCAGGTCGCCGAAGCCGGCGCGCGCGGCGATGCAGCTGTGGCGGTGGTGCGTGGCGTAGCTGTAGGTGAGCACATGGCTGTGCTCCCACTCGCCGGCATAGAACACCCGCTCCCAGGGCACGAACACGCGGTCGAAGATGACCACCGCCGTCGCCTGGCCGTACTTGCGCGAGAAGAGCGCGTCGCCGTGCTCCAGCTTCTCGCCGGGGCGCCCGGCGGGGCGCGAGACCATGGTGAGGCCCGGCGCGTCCACCGCCACGGCGCAGCACACGGCGAAGTCCGCGTCTTCGCGCCCCATGTGGCGGCTGGGCATGACCATCAGCTCGTGCATGTAGGGCGCGCCGGTGACGATGGCCTTGGTGCCGCTGATGACGATGCCGCGGCCGGTGCGCTCGACGACGTGCACATAGGTGTCCGGATTGGCCTGCTGATGCGGCTTGCGGCTGCGGTCGCCCTTGGCGTCGGTCATGGCAATGCCGATGGCGAGGTCCTCGTCCTGCGCCCGGGCCATGTAGGCGGCAAAGCGCGCACGGTGCTCGTTCGTGCCGTTCGCATCGTCGATGTGCGCCACGACCTGGGCCAGGCCGTTGAGCGCATCGTGCGCCAGGTAGCGCTGGGCGCAGCCGGTTTCCTGGCACAGCATGCGCACCGCTTCCAGCTTGTTCAGCAGGTCGCCGGCCGATTCGTTCACGTGCAGCATGCGGTTCACCACGCGGGCGCGAGAGGCCTGGGTGGCGAGCGCGATCGGCGCCACCTCCTCGCGCCGCGCGAAGTCGTAGGTGAAAGCGAGCGCGTTCACGCCCGGGCGAAGCGCCGGCTCGTCGGCGACGCTCCCGACCTCCCGGCCGTCGACGAACACCTTGGGCCGCAGGCGGCGCAGCGACTCGCGGTAGTCGTCGCCGGACATGAGCGCCACGCGCGTGGGCGCGGACGTGTCGAGGGGAGCGTTCATGGCGGCCTCCGGGTGAACGGTGTCGGGGCACTTTAAACACCGTTCAATCAATTGGTCAACGTATGATCGACCCCATGCCTGCTGCTGCCGATACCCGCCGCACAGCCGCCGCCGCCAAGGCAAGACCCGAGCGCGAGGCGCGCCAGCGCCGCCACCAGGCGTTGGCCGAGGTGCGACGCGAACTGGTGCTGGACGCCGCGCGCGCCGCCTTCTTCGAGCTGGGCATGGACAAGACCAGCATCCGCGAGATCGCGCAGCGCGCGGGCTACACGCCAGGCGCCATCTACAGCTACTTCGCGAGCAAGGAGGAGGTGTACGGCGCGCTGCTCGGCGAATCGCTGGACCGCCTCAACGCCAGCGTGCAGGCGGCCCTGCCGAAGAAGGGCACGCCCGCGAAGCGCCTGCGCGCGGCGGCGACCGCGTTCTTCGACTTCTACCGCACGAACCCGCGCGACCTCGACCTCGGGTTCTACCTGTTCCAGGGCATGAAGCCGCGCGGCCTGACGCCGGCGCTCAACGAGGCGCTGAACGCGCGGCTGCTCCAGGCGCTCGCGCCGGCGCAGACGGCGCTCGAAGACATGGGCCTGCGCGCCTCGACCGCGCTGCAGGAAATCACCGCCCTGTTCGCGCACACCGTGGGCTTGCTGGTGCTCAGCCATACCGGGCGCATCCGCATGTTCAGGCAGGGCTCGGCGGATCTGTTCGAGGCCTACCTCGCGCAGCTCATCGCGCGCGCGCCGCAGCCGGGGGCGGGCTGACATGCTCACCCTGAGCGCCGAGCGCTGCGCCCTGGTGCTGGTCGACTACCAGGCGCGGCTGATGCCAGCGATCCACGACGCGGCAGGCATCGTGGCGCGTGCGCGGCTGCTCGGCGAAGCGGCGCGGCTGCTGGACGTGCCGGTGTTCGGCACCGAGCAGAACCCGGCGGGGCTCGGGCCCAACGAGCCGGCGCTGCGCGCCTTGTGCGACCGCACGCTCGCCAAGACGCATTTCGACGCCTGCGCGGACGGTCTCGTCGACGCCTTGCACGCCGAAGCGCCAGGCGGCGCCGAGGTGGTGGTCGCCGGCTGCGAGGCCCATGTCTGCCTGCTGCAGACGGCGCTCGGCCTGCTGCGCACCGGGCGGCGCGTGTGGGTGGTGGAAAACGCCTGCGGCTCGCGCCGCGCGGCCGATCATGCCGCCGCGATGCGCCGCCTGGCGCAGGCGGGTGCCGTCGTCGTCACCCACGAGATGGTGCTGTTCGAGTGGCTGGGCGACTGCCGGCATCCGCGCTTCAAGGAAGTGCTGGCGCTCATCAAGGCGGCCGGCTGAGCCGACCGGCCCAAGCCCGCCGGACAAGGGCGCGACGCCGCCGGACCTCTTGAAACGGCGAAGACCGTCCCTATAATTCCTCGCTGCTAGCACTCGCCCCCCTTGAGTGCTAACAACACCAACCGATGGCTGAAGGGACGACAAGCCCCTTCTCCGATCGAAAGTGAACGGACGCCTACATTGCGCCGTTCCGCGTTCGTATCCGTTCCGATCCACAAGGAGATGCTATGAAACTTCGTCCGTTGCACGATCGCGTGATCGTCAAGCGCCTGGAAAACGAAACCAAGACCGCTTCCGGCATCGTGATCCCCGACAACGCCGCCGAGAAGCCCGACCAGGGCGAGGTGCTGGCCGTGGGCCCGGGCAAGCGCAACGACAAGGGCGACTTCGTGGCCCTGAACGTGAAGGTCGGCGACCGCGTGCTGTTCGGCAAGTACAGCGGCCAGACCGTCAAGGTCGAAGGCGACGAGCTGCTCGTCATGAAGGAAGAAGACCTGTTCGCCGTCGTCGAGAAGTGATCCGGCGCGCGCACCCGTTCCGAAACCCCCAACACTGAATCCGGAGAGATACACATGGCAGCAAAAGACGTCGTGTTCGGCGGCGAGGCCCGTGCCCGCATGGTCGAAGGCGTGAACATCCTGGCCAACGCCGTCAAGGTCACCCTCGGCCCCAAGGGCCGCAACGTGGTGCTCGAGCGCTCGTTCGGCGCCCCCACCGTCACCAAGGACGGTGTCTCGGTCGCCAAGGAAGTCGAGCTCAAGGACAAGCTCCAGAACATGGGCGCCCAGATGGTCAAGGAAGTCGCTTCCAAGACCAGCGACAACGCCGGTGACGGCACCACCACCGCCACCGTGCTGGCCCAGGCCATCGTGCGCGAAGGCATGAAGTACGTGGCCGCCGGCATGAACCCGATGGACCTCAAGCGCGGCATCGACAAGGCCGTGACGGCCCTGACCGAGCAGCTGAAGAAGGCCTCCAAGGCGACGACCACCAGCAAGGAAATCGCCCAGGTCGGCTCCATCTCGGCCAACAGCGACGAGTCCATCGGCAAGATCATTGCCGACGCGATGGACAAGGTCGGCAAGGAAGGCGTGATCACCGTCGAGGACGGCAAGTCGCTCGACAACGAGCTGGAAGTCGTCGAGGGCATGCAGTTCGACCGCGGCTACCTCTCGCCCTACTTCATCAACAACCCCGAGAAGCAGGCCGCCCTGCTGGACAACCCCTTCGTTCTGCTCTTCGACAAGAAGATCAGCAACATCCGCGACCTGCTGCCCACGCTGGAGC
>JBIQKU010000029.1:0-26481 GCA_044506225.1 Rubrivivax sp.
CTGGATGGCGCTCGACGCCGTCTTGCGGATGACGTAGAGCTTGCGCTCCAGCGCATCGGGCACGATGACGTCGGGCCCGCGGCCGATGAAGAGCTGGCGGATCACCGGCTCCTTCTCGCGCACGGTGGGCGACATCGGCATGTCGCGGTCCACCGGTACGTCGCGCCAGCCGAGCAGCACCTGCCCCTCGGCCTTGACCGCACGCTCCAGTTCCTGCACGCAGGCCAGGCGCGAGGCGTGCTCCTTGGGCAGGAAGATCATGCCGACGCCGTATTCGCCCGGCGGCGGCAGTTCGACGCCGCGCGCCGCCATGTCGGCGCGGAAATACTCGTCCGGAATCTGGATCAGGATGCCCGCACCATCGCCCATCAGCTTGTCGGCGCCGACCGCGCCGCGGTGGTCGAGGTTCTCGAGGATCTTGAGCCCCTGGGCCACGATGTCGTGCGCCTTGTGGCCCTTGATGTGGGCGACGAAGCCGACGCCGCAGGCATCGTGCTCATCGGCCGCGCGGTACAGGCCGCGGGCTTCGGCGTCTTCGCGCGGCGTGACGCAGATAGGCAGGGTAGGTTCGACGTCACGCATCGCGGGCTCCGGAAACGGGAAAGGACGCGAAGCGTACGCCGCTGCCGGCGTGTGTTCAAGGCTTTTTGCGCAATAACTGTCCCCGTTTTTCTGGCCGCGCCGCGCGCCTTCGATTAAATGGGGACAGTTATTAAGCGGCTGCTTTGGCAGGTCTTCCTCGGGCGCTGGGACGGGCACGCCGCGCCGTCCGCCGCTCGATGTCTCCAGCGTAGGCGGCTGAGCCGAGAACCCAGCCACCGTCCAGTGCCGAAGCAATCAGGCCCACTTCCTTGGGTGTAAGCATTCGCTCCAGGAATTCGCGGTAGCGCGCCTCCCGCTCGAACGGCGTGTTGCCCAGAGTCCACAACTGCGGATGCGTGACCACCAGCGGATCGGCGCGCCGCCCCAGATGGTGGCCGGCGCTGGACCACGGCCAGTCGCCCGGCGACGACACCAGTCCGCGTCGCAGCGGCGCCTGTTCCAGACAGGCCATGCAGCGCAGCAGCCAGGACGGCTCGACCACCGTGCTGCGAAAGCGTCCGTGCCAGACCGACCCTTGGCGCGCATGTCGGCTGTTGAGGCCGCCGACATAGCGGCGCGCGGTGCGTTGCATCGCGCGCGTGAGGCCGGCCGCGTCCGAGGGCGTCAACAGCAACTGCACCTCTTCTTCGAGAAGCACGTAGGCATGCACCGCCACGCCGCAGTCCTTGGCCGCGTCGCGCAGCGCGCTGGTGTAGTGGGCCCGATCTGCCGCGTCCGGAAACAGCGCCGTACCGGCCACACCCCGCTGCGCCACCAGATGCAGCTCGCCGCCGATGGCCAGGCGCGGCAGGCGCGCCATGTCAGCCCCGGACTCGCCCGGGCGACGCGCGGTGGCGCACCCGGGTCATGCGACCGCCTGGCGGCCGCCGCCCTCGATGAGCGGCTGGGCATCGCCGAACAGCCGGGCGCCCGTCAGCCGCTCATGCTCGCGCAGCGCAAAGCGGTCGGTCATGCCGGCGATGTAGTCGGCCACCTCCCGGGCGCGCCGGGCGGGGGATGCGGAATATGCCGGTCCTTCGGCACCATCCATGTAGGCGGCGAACAGCTCACGGATGACACGCCGCGCCCGGTCGGTCGTGTCCACAACCTGCGGGTGCCGATAAAGCTCGGTGCGCAGGAACGCCTTGAGTTGCGCGCTCTCTGCCGCCGCATGCTCGCTCAGACGCACCAGCGCGGGCGCACAGCGAACCTCGTCGGGGCTGGCGACGCCGGAGCGGGCCAGCTCGGCGCGAGTGGCGTCGATCACGTCATACACCTGCTGCGACAGCATGCGGCGCAGCGTCTCGAACAGCACCCGGCGCCCCGTCAGCCGCGGATGGTCGCGGCGCACCGCCTGGTGCAGTCGTGCGAACAGGGGCACGGCATCGAGCTGCTCCATGCTCAGCAGCCCTGAGCGCACACCGTCGTCGATGTCGTGCGTGTTGTAGGCGATCTCGTCGGCCAGGTTGCACAGCTGGGCCTCGAGGCTCGGCCGCGTGCCATCGACAAAGCGCCGCGCCGGCCCCTCGGGCTCCATCGCGGTCAAACGCTCGGCCCGGGCGCGGGCGCAGTGCTTGAGAATGCCCTCGCGCGTCTCGAAGCTGAGGTTCAGGCCATCGAAGTCCGGATAGCGCTCTTCCAGCTTGTCGACCACGCGCAGGCTTTGCAGGTTGTGCTCGAAGCCGGAGCTCGCCGGGTCACGCTCGCGCAGGCAATGGTTGAGCGCCTCCTGCCCCGCATGACCGAACGGCGTGTGACCGAGGTCATGCGCGAGGGCGATCGCCTCGACCAGGTCTTCGTTCAGGCCCAGCGTGCGTGCGATGGAGCGCCCGAGTTGCGCCACCTCCAGCGAATGCGTCAGCCGTGTGCGGAACAGATCGCCCTCATGGTTGAGGAAGACCTGGGTCTTGTAGACCAGCCGGCGAAACGCCGTGCAATGCACCACGCGGTCGCGATCACGCTGAAAGTCGTTGCGGGTGGGCGCCGGCGGTTCGGCATGCCGGCGCCCGCGGCTGTGTTCGGCCCGGCAGGCGGCGGGGTGCATCACGGCCTCGGCCTCGCTCAGGCCTCGCAGAGGCTGTCGATCACCTCGGCCACGAGCGCATCCGGCGCAGCGCGCACCACCGCACGGCCCGGGCCGTCCAGCAGCACGAAACGGATGTCGCCGGCCTGTGACTTCTTGTCCAGCCGCATCAGCTCGAGATAGCGGGCCGCCCCCAGGCGCGGTCCGCGCACCGGCAGGCCGGCGCGCCGCACCAGTGCCTCGATGCGCTCCGCATGGCTGCGATCGATCATGCCCAGGCGCGCCGAGAGTTCGGCCGCCATCACCATGCCGCAGCCGACCGCCTCGCCATGCAGCCACGCGCCGTAGCCCAGGCCCGCCTCGATGGCGTGGCCGAAGGTGTGGCCGAAGTTGAGGATGGCACGCAGGCCCGATTCACGTTCGTCCTGGCCCACCACCCAGGCCTTGATCTCGCACGAGCGCTGGATGGCATGGGCGAGCGCGGCAGGCTCGCGCGCGACGAGCGCGCCGATGTTGGTGTCGATCCAGCCCAGGAAGGCGTCGTCCGCGATCGGCCCGTACTTGATGACCTCGGCGAGGCCGGCCGCGACCTCGCGCGGCGGCAGCGACGCCAGCGTGTCCAGATCGGCCACCACCCGCACCGGCTGGTAGAAGGCGCCGATCATGTTCTTGCCCATCGGGTGGTTGATCGCCGTCTTGCCGCCGACCGATGAATCGACCTGTGCCAGCAGCGTCGTCGGCACCTGGACGTAGGGCACGCCCCGCATGTAGGCCGCGGCCGCAAAGCCCGCCATGTCGCCGACCACGCCGCCGCCGAGCGCGAACAGCGTAGTGCGCCGGTCGCAACCTTCGGCCAGCAAGCGGTCGAAGATCAGGTTCAACGTCTTCCAGTCCTTGTGCGCTTCGCCGTCGGGCAATTCGAGCAACAGCACCTTGGCGTAGCGCGGGGACAGCGCACGCACCAGACGCTCGCCGTACAGCGGCGCAACGGTCGTGTTGCTGACGATCAGCGCGGCGTCGGCCGCCGGCAGCCCGTCGAAGCTTGCCGCCTGGTCGAGCACGCCCGAACCGATGAGGATGTCGTAGCTGCGGTCCGCCAGATCGATCGCGACCGTGGTGCCTTGCACGTGCTGAGCGCTCATGCCGGCAAGTGTACGAGGGGGTCCGGTGCGGACTTCAGTGCGGCGGACGGCGCGGGGCCACCGCGTTCGGGTCCACGAGCCCGGCCAGCTCAAGCTGCGCAAGGATCATGTTGACCAGCATCGGCACGGACGGACGGCCGGTGTCGACGGTGTAATGCGCGGTCTCGCGGTACAGCGGATCGCGCTCGGCATGCAGTTCACGCAAGCGGCGCAGCGGATCGCGAACCTGCAGCAAGGGGCGTTGGGTGTCGTGTCGCAGACGCCTGAAGAGCTCCTCCGGCGTCGAACGCAGATAGATGACGGTGGTGTGCTCTCGCAGGGCCGCACGGTTGGCCGCCCGCAGGACGGCGCCTCCCCCGGTGGCGATCACGCCCTCGGGCGTCTGCACGAGGCGCGACACCACCTGTTCCTCGATGTCGCGAAAGCGCGCCTCGCCTTCACGCTCGAAGAAGCTGCGGATCGACTCGCCGATCTCCGCCTCGATGACCGCGTCCGAGTCGGCAAACGGCCGCCCCAGCCGCTTCGCCAGCTGCCGCCCGACGGTGGACTTGCCACCGCCGGGGAGGCCGACGAGCGCGATCGCGTGCTGCGGCGGCGAGAGCGTCACTCAGTCCGGGTTGTAGCACCCGTTCGGGATGACGCCGCCCGACGGGTTGACGGTCATCGACGACGGCAGCAGGTTGCTCTGGCCGTACGGGCTTACCGCGAACGCAGGCGCGACCTCGGCAGTGAACGCCCCGGCATCGGCAGACAAGGTTCCAGACCAGGTGTCGCGCCCCTCGGTGCCGGACACGCCGGAGGCGGACACAAGAATCCGATAGCGGATCCAGGTCGCCACGTTTTTCGGGTAGCTGATCTGCAGCACGGCGGTACCGCTCGCATCCGTCACATTGCTGCCGACGAAGCTGATCGCGACGTCTGACTTGCGGGGATCAAGTTCGCCGTTCCCGTTCAGGTCCTCGCCGCTTTCCAGGATGCCGTTCCTGTTGACGTCCTCGTTCTCGCATGAGTGACCGGTAAAGCCGATGCTGCCCTCGACTGGGGTCGGATGGGTGGCTGACGGCGCCGAGCGGTTCCAATTGGTCGGCCCGTCGTAGTAGCCCTTGATGTACTCCAGGAGGTCGATGGACGGCGTGAGCTGAACGCCCGACTTCGCCTGACCCGAGGAGTCGACCACCAGCACGACAAACTTCTTGACGTAGGTGAGGCCACCCGTGCCGTCACTGATCGTGTTGTCGGTACCGATCGTCACGGCGAGCGCCTCGGAGATGACAGTCAGCGTGGTCTGCGTCTGGTTCGGACAGGCGTTCGCCGGGAAGTCGTTGTTGTCGTAACAGACGCGAACGATGACACCGTTAGTGGGGCTGGAACGCGAGCCCGGGACATAGGCACTGGTCGCAATGCCGTTCGCATCCGAATACACGACGTTGTTTCCGGTCGTCAGCGCACCGCCGATGCTGTTCGGGTCCGGCAAAGAGAAGCGTGCCCGCACGTTTTGGATCGGCGCATTGTTGGCACCGACGAACAGGGCTCGAATCTCGGAACGGTTGTTGGTGTCCGGCGTGTTGACGGACACCACGCTGGGGTTCGCGGTGGTCGATGCCGACTGGATGGCGCCGACAGCCGGAGGCACGCTGCCGCCACCGACGGGCTGCACCAGCACCGAACTGATGGAGGTGACGCCGCCGGCAGTCGCGGTCACGTCCCATGCGCCAGCGACCGCGGGAGCGGTATAGGTGTACTCGAAGCTGCCGTTCGAATCCGTCTGACCCGTCACGTCCGCCACGTTCGGTGCCGACACGGTAATGGGCTGTTGCCTCATCGCATTGGCGTTCACGTCCACCAGGCGGTATTGGATCTTGTTGCCGGTAGACGAAGGATTGACGACAGCCGGAAGCAGGGTCGCCTCGATCTTGGCGCCCGTGACACGGAAAGTCGCCGTGCGTTCGAGCGTGCCGCTCACCGCGGTCACCGTGATCAGCCGGTTCGAGCGATCTGAGCCGATCGAGACCGTGCCTGTGACCTTGCCGTCGGACCCCGTCACGGGGCTGCTGAGCGAGACAGTGGCGTTGTTGTCCACCGTCATGGCCACGGGAATGTCGGACAGGGTATTTCGCGATGCATCAACGGCGGTAACGGTCGCCACGACGCTCTGTCCGCCGGAGTTGTCCACCGTGGAAGCGCTCAGCTCGAGTGACAGATCGGCGGCCACAGGTGCGTTGGCGCCGCCCCCTCCACTGCCGGGATCAAAAGGGGAAGTGCCCGCGTCGCCCCCGCCGCCGCCGCATGCGGCCAGCATGACGCTCAGCGCCATTA
Source organism: Rubrivivax sp. (assembly GCA_044506225.1). Lineage (GTDB taxonomy): Bacteria > Pseudomonadota > Gammaproteobacteria > Burkholderiales > Burkholderiaceae_C > JAKFDI01. The sequence goes on from JBIQKU010000029.1 coordinate 6,064, forward strand.
CCCACCCTCGAGTCGTCTTCATCTACCCTGCTCCTGAATGCGGTTTTTCGATTTCTGCGTTTATCGGGCGGCCGTGCGGTCGCTGATGACTTTCGGCGTCAAGAAGATCAACAACTCGGTCTTGTTGGTGGTGCGCGACTTCGTCTTGAACAGATTGCCCAGACCCGGGATGTCGCCGAGCAGCGGCACCTTCGCTTCATCGGTGCGATCGACCTGCTCGTAGATGCCACCGATCACCACGGTGCCGCCGTTCTCGACCAGCACCTGCGTCTCCACCGCCTTGGTGTTGATGGAGAAGACGCCCGCGGTGGCCGCGCCGATGCTGTCCTTGTTGATCTTCACGTCCATGATCACGTTGCCCTCGGGCGTGATCTGCGGCGTGACCTCGAGCTTGAGCGTCGCGTCGACGAACTCGACCGCCGTCGCGCCGCTGGAGGTGGCGCGCTGGTAAGGCACCTTCGTGCCCTGGCGGATCACCGCCTTGATCTGGTCGGCCGTGATCAGACGCGGGCTGGACACCACCTTGCCACGGCCGTCGGCCTCCAGCGCGGAGATCTCGAGGTTGAGGAAGCGGTTGGCCCCGGCGCTGAACAGCGAAAGCGCGAAGGTCGCCGGATCGAAGCCGCCCTGGCGCGTGGCCGGCAGGTTCACGAACTGCGAATCGGCCAGCGACACTGCGCCCGTGGTCTGCAGCGTCTGCGCGCCGATCGCGTTCATGTTGCCGCCGATGGTGGCGCGTGTGTCGCCGCCCAGCGAGTAGCCCGGAATGCCGCCGCGAATGCCGCGAAGGTCGGTGGCCCCGAGCTTCACGCCGAGCGACTTGCCGAAGCTGTCGTCGGCTTCGACGATGCGGGCCTCGATCAACACCTGGCGCACCGGGATGTCGATCTTGGCGATCATGGCCTGCACCTCTTCGAGCTTCGACGGGATGTCGGAGACGAACAGCTGGTTGGTGCGGGTCTCGTAGATCACACTGCCACGCGGCGAAAGGATGCGGGTCGAATCGGTGCCGCCACCGCCCTGGCCGGCGGTCTGCCCGGTCAGCCCCTTGGCGACTTCCTCGGCCTTGGTGTAGTTGAGCTGGAAGGACTGCGTGCGCACCGGCTCGAGCGCGGCGATCTGCGCCTGGGATTCGAGCTCCATCTTTTCCTTGGCGGCCAGTTCGTCCTTGGGCGCGATCCAGATCACGTTGCCGGACTTGCGCAGGCCCAGCCCCTTGGCCTGGAGGATGATGTCCAGCGCCTGATCCCAGGGCACGTCCTTCAGGCGCAGCGTGACGTTGCCCGTCACCGTGTCGCTGGTCACGACGTTGAAGTTGGTGAAGTCGGCGATCACCTGCAGCAGCGCGCGCACTTCGATGTTCTGGAAGTTGAGCGACAGCTTCTCGCCCTGGTAGCCCGGGCCCTGGGTCAGCTTGTTGGGGTCGACCTTCTGCGGCCGCACTTCGAGCACGAACTGGTTGTCGCTCTGGTAGGCGCTGTGCTCCCAGGAGCCGCGCGGCTCGACGACCATGCGCACCCGGTCACCGGACTGCGTGGCGGACACCGATTGCACCGGCGTGCCGAAGTCGGTCACATCCAGCCGGCGCCGCAGGCGGTCAGGCAAGCTGCTGCGCATGAACTCGACCACCAGATGCTGGCCTTGCTGGCGGATGTCCACACCCACCTGGTTGTTCGGCAGTTCCACGACGACGCGGCCCGCGCCGTCCGGACCGCGGCGGAAGTCGATGTCCTCGAGCGCCAGCTGGTCGGCGTTGAGGTTCTCGGCGAAGCGCACCGCGCGCTCGGGAGCGGCCGGGGCCGCTGCGGCGGTGGCCGCGTTGGACTCGAGGATCACGACCAGCGCCTTGCCCTGCAGCTCGGCCCGGTAGTTGGCAGGCGACTTCAGGTTGAGGACCAGGCGCGTGCGTTCACCCGATTGCGCCACGGCGACCGAACGCAGATTGCCCTGGTTCATTTCGACGTTGGAGCGTCCGAGCGCATTGGCGACGCCCGGCAGATCGATGGCCACGCGCGGCGGGGTCTGCACCGCGAACCCACGCGGCACGGCCGCGAGCGGCTCCGACAGTTCGATGCGCACGACTTCGGCGCCTGCCTGCTGCATGCTGTGGATGGATTGAATGGCGTTCTGGGCCCATGCCGAGACCGATGCGCCGAGGAACATCGCGATCGCCGCGACGCCCGTCCGCCAGTTTCCGCTCATTCGTTTCTCCAAGTTGTTCTTCATCGGGCTCCCTCCTGGAGCTGGAGCGAGCCGATGCGCTCGATCCACTCCCCCGCCGCGTCCTGAACGATCTCCCTGAGGGTGATCTCCGTCTCGGTGATCCTGGTGATCTTTCCGAAGTTCTGTCCGAGGTAGTCGCTCACCTTCACCTGATAGAGCAGGTTGTCCACCTTCAGCAAGGCGTACTGCCGGCCCTGCTTCATCACGCTGCCCACCATGGTCATGCTGTCCAGCGGATAGGCCTCGAGCGGCTCCTTGCGCCGGTTGATCTCCGCCATCAGCGGCGAGTTGGGCTGACGGGTCTCTCGCCGCAGCGCCACGGTGAGCTTCTGCGTGCTGAACGGGTCCACGCCGCTCGATGCGGCATACGGCTGGGGATCGAACTTCTTGGGCGCGGAGATGGGCTCGACGTTGGGCTTGACCTCGCGTCGCTGCTGTTCCATCCACTGCTGGAGCTCTTCCTGCTCCGCGCCGCAAGCGGCGAGGCCGAGCGCGGCGATGACGAGAACCACTCGCCTGAGGGTTGAACGCGCCGCGGTCATTTCCTCTTCCTCGTCTGCGCCTTGGCCTGCCGGATCTGTTCGAGCTCTTCCTGGTCCAGGTAGCGATAGGTGCGCGCCGTGGCGTCCATCGACAGGACGCCCGACGGATCCCTGGGTGCCGTGATCGCCAGGTTGTGCAGCGTCACGATGCGCGACAGGTTGGCGATGTCGGCGGTGAACGAGCCGATGTCGTGGTAGTGGCCGGTCACGCGGATGGTGATGGGCAGCTCGGCGTAGTAGTCCTTGACCACGACCTGACCCGGGCGGAACAGCTCGAACTGCAGGCCCCGGCCGAGACCGGCCTGGTTGATGTCCGACAGCAGCGCGTCCATCTCGGCCTTGCCGGGAAGCTGCTTCTCGAGCTGCGTCACGTACTCCTCGACCAGCGACTTCTGCTTGCGAAGCTCGCTCAGATTGACCGCCTGCGCGAGCTTGTTGCGGTAGTCCTGCTTGAGCGCCGGCTCCTTGGCGCGCTCGGCAACGAGGGCCTCGTCGGCATCCGAGAGCACGAGAAACCAGCCGAGCAGCACCACGAGCACCGCGGCCAGCAGCCAGGTGGCCAGCTTGGGCAGCACCGGCCACTGGCCGGGCTCGTTGGGGTTGAGCCCGCGGAACTGCGAGGCCGCGCTCTCGAAGACCGAGTTCAGGTCGATGTTGATTGCTTGCTTGTGGGTGGCCATGGCTGCGCCCTCAACCCTTGTTCGCCACGGACGCAGCCGCGGCGGCGCCGGGCTTGGCGGCCTCGGCCGCTTCCTGCGCAGCCCTGTCTTGCGGGCGCTTGATGTTCAGGCGCGTGGAGAACTCGAACAGGCGCTTGTGGTCCTGCGCCCGTGCCCCCGAGATCTTGATCTCGACCAGTTGCGGGTTGGACAGCCAGTCGGAGTCGTTGTTGGTGTTGCGCAGGAATTCGGACACGCGCTCGTTGGTCTGCGCCACGCCCGCCACCGTCAAGGTGTTCCCGTCCTGCCTCACGCTGGTGAAGTAGATGCCTTCGGGGGTCTGCTTGACGAGTTCGTTGAGCACATGCACGGGAACGTTGCGGTCGACCTGCAGGTCTTCGACCGCCTTCTGCCTGGCCTTGAGCGATTCGATCTCGCTCTTGAGCGTGGCCACGTCCTTGATTTGTGCCTCGAGCTTGCGGGTTTCGCTCAGCAGGAAGCTGTTGCGCTCCTGCTGCAGCGAGGTCATCTGCTGCAGGACCGCATACCACAGGCCGGCGATCAGCAGGCCGGCCGCGGCCGACAGGCCGATGCCGGCGAAGTACGCAGCCTTGCGGCGCTTGCGGCGTTCCTCGCGGTGAGGAAGCAGGTTGACGAGAATCACTGCATGAACCTCCGCATGGCGAGGCCGCAGGCCGTCAGGTACGAGGGAGCCTCGCGGCGCAGCTTGCTTTCGCGCACGGCGCTGCCGAGCCGCATGTTGTCGAACGGGTTGACGACCATGGAAGCGAAGCCGGTCAGCTCGGTCACCCGCTCCTTGAGGCCGGGCAGCGTCGCGGTGCCGCCGGCGAGCATCACGTAGTGCACCTTGTGGTGCGGCGTGCTGGTGAAGAAGTACTGCAGCGCCCGCCCGATTTCCTGCGACAGGCTGTCGACGAAGGGCGCGAGGATGGCGCTCTCGTAGTCGTCGGGCAGGTCGCCCGCGAGCTTTTTCTGCTCCGCCTCCTCGAAGGAGAAGCCGTACTGGCGCGAGATGAGCTGCGTGAGCTGCGAGCCGCCGAAGGCCTGGTCGCGGTCGTACAGCATGTCGTCGTCGCGCAGCACCTTGAGGCTGGTGGTGTCGGCGCCGATCTCGAACAGCGCCACGAGCGCGTCACGGCCTTCGTTGGGCAGGCCGGCGACGAGCCGGCTCATCGCCAGGCGCGAGGCGTGCGATTCGATGTCCAGCACCACCGGCTTGAGACCGGCGGCCTCGGCCAGGCCCTGGCGGTCCTGCACACGGTCCTTGCGCGAGGCGGCGATGAGCACCTCCACGTCGCCGACCGACGTGGGGCTGGGCCCGACCACGCAGAAGTCGAGACTGACCTCGTCGAGCGAGAACGGGATGTATTGATTGGCCTCGGACTCGACCTGGAGCTCGAGCTCCTCTTCGCGCAGGCCCGCCGGCAGCATGATCTTCTTGGTGATGACCGCCGACTGCGGCATGGCCATCACCACGTTCTTCGTGCGCGTGCCGCTCTTGGTCACGACGCGCTTGACCGCGTCGGCCACCTCGTCGAACTTCTCGATCTGGCCGTCGGCGATCCAGCCCTTCTCGAAGCTTTCGGCGGCGAAGCGCTCGAGCGTATACCCACCCGAAGCGTCCTGCGACAACTCCACCAGCTTCACGCTCGATGAGCTGATGTCCAGCCCGATCATGGGCGGATGCTTGCGTCCCAACAACGTGTCCAGAAAGCTCACGGTGCCCTCTCCCAACGCGCTCCGCTGTGCGCCGGAACTGTTAATAAGTTACTTCAATGCTAGCAGTAAAGCCTTTGTGGCCCAAAGCAAAATGCCGGTCGTACCGGGCGTCGCCGTTGCGTAACTCACACGACTTGGTAACCGCTTTCAGGCCCTTCCAGGGTCAACCCTGTGCCCTTTCACGGCTGGTTGCCAACCAGTTCACGAGGGCCTCAGGGCAGGTGTAACCGGCTTTCTATAATTCCTGGCCTGTCTTCTTGGAGTCTCATGAGCGCACGTAAAAGCGACGCCCCGCGGCCCGCGCACAGACCGGCCGCCGACGCTCGCGCATCGTCCGGGTCCACGCTCGGCGCCGCTGTGCTGAGGTTCGGGCTTCGTGCCATCGGCGCGGCCATGGCGCTTGCACTGGCGGGCGTGATCGTCGGCGCCATCGCGCTGTGCGTTGCCTATCCGAACCTGCCGGCCATCAGTGGCCTCACCGACTACCGGCCCAAGCTGCCCATGCGCATCTTCTCGGCCGATGGCGCGTTGCTCGGCGAGTTCGGCGAGGAGCGGCGGCATTTCACGCCGATCTCGCAGATTCCCAAGGTGATGCAGGACGCGGTGCTGGCGATCGAGGACGCCCGCTTCTACGAGCACAGCGGCGTGGACTACCTGGGCATCATCCGCGCTGGCGTCGCCAACCTCGGCGAGTCGGCCAAGGCGCAGGGTGCGTCGACCATCACCATGCAGGTGGCGCGCAACTTCTATTTGTCGTCGGCCAAGACTTTCACGCGCAAGATCTACGAGGTGCTGCTGGCATTGAAGATCGAGAGCCAGCTGACCAAGCAGCAGATCCTCGAGATCTACATGAACCAGATCTACCTCGGCCAGCGCGCCTACGGCTTCGCGTCAGCGAGCGAGATCTACTTCGGCAAGCCGCTGGAAGAAATCACGATCGCCGAGGCCGCCATGCTCGCCGGCCTGCCGAAGGCGCCCTCCGCCTACAACCCGATCGCCAACCGCAAGCGCGCGACGATGCGCCAGCTCTACATCATCGACCGCATGCTCGAGAACGGCTTCATCACGCCGGAGCAGCATGAGATCGCTCGCACGCAGAAGCTGCGCTACCGCGCGCCCAAGGAGGTCGCGGTGCATGCCGAGCATGTGGCGGAGACAGCGCGACAGCTCATCTTCAGCCAGTACGGCGAAGAGTCGTACACCCGCGGGCTGAACGTGTACGTGACCATCGATTCGGCCGACCAGGAAGTGGCCTACCGCGCTTTGCGCCGCGGCATCATGGACTACGAGCGTCGCCAGTTCTACCGCGGCCCGGAGGCCTATCTCAATCTGCCCGAGCAGCCGCAGGAACTCGACGTCCTGATTGCCGAGGCGCTGGCCGATCATCCCGACAACGACGAGCTGCGAGCCGCGGTCGCGCTCGAGGCGAGCCCGAAGAAGGTCGTGGCCGTTCTGCAGAGCGGCGAGTCGGTCACCATCACCGGCGCCGGACTGAAGCCGGCGGAGTCCGGGCTGGTGGCCAACGCCAACCCGAAGAAGCAGATCCGCCGCGGCGCGGTGATTCGTGTCATCCGGGGCGACAAGGGTGACTGGTCCATCACGCAGTTGCCCGAGGTCGAAGGCGCCTTCGTCGCGATGGACCCGCGCACGGGCGCCATCCGTGCCATGGTGGGCGGCTTCGACTACGCCAAGAACAAGTTCAACCATGTGACGCAGGCATGGCGCCAGCCCGGTTCGAGCTTCAAGCCGTTCATCTATTCAGCGGCGCTGGAGAAGGGCTTCACACCGGCGACGGTGATCAATGACGCGCCCCTGTTCTTCGACGCCGGTGCCACCGGCAGCCAGCCCTGGGAGCCCAAGAACTACGACGGCGGCTTCGACGGCCCGATGTCCATGCGGCGCGGCCTCTCCAAGTCGAAGAACATGGTGTCCATCCGCCTGCTGCAGTCCATCGGCCCGCAGTACGCCCAGCAGTGGATCACCCGCTTCGGCTTCGATGCCGACAAGCACCCGGCCTATCTGACGATGGCGCTGGGCGCGGGATCGGTGACGCCGCTGCAGATGGTGACCGGGTACTCCGTCTTCGCCAACGGCGGCCATCGCGTGAATCCGGTGCTGATCAGCAAGCTGACCGACGCCAACGGCCGCGTGCTCAGCGACCCCGAGCCGCCGCCGCTGGACGCCTCGAACCGCAGCATCGATGCGCGCAATGCCTTCGTCATGTCCAGCCTGCTGCAGGAAGTGACGCGCTCCGGCACGGCCGCGCGCGCGCAACGCACGCTCAAGCGCCCCGACGTCTTCGGCAAGACGGGCACCACCAACGACTCGCTGGACGCCTGGTTCGCCGGCTACCAGCCAACCATCGCCGCCGTGGTGTGGATGGGCTACGACACGCCTCGACGGCTGGGTAGCCGCGAGACCGGCGGCGGACTGTCGCTGCCGGTATGGATCGACTACATGGCGCACGCGCTCGAGGGCGTGCCGGTGGCGGAGCTGACGCCGCCGCCGGGCGTGACCGAGGTGAACGGCGAGTGGTACTACGACGAGTACGCCGGCAACAGCGGCGTGAGCAGCCTGGGCCTGGAAGAGCCGCCGCCGAACGCGCCCAACGAGGACGAACGACGAGGCATCCTCGACCTCTTCCGCCGATGACTCAGTCTTTGGGCGGCTCGAAGACAAGCGCCACGCCCGCCTGCTCGCTAGCGCAGGCCGACAAGGCATCGAAGAATTCGCGGCCGTCGCGGGTGTCGCGCCAGTGGCCGTCGTGGTACTTGTAGTGGTACCCGCCGCGGCGTGCCGCCATCCAGAGCTCGTGCAGCGGCGGCTGCGTATTGAGCACGATCTTGCTGCCGTCGGGAAAGGAAAGCTCCAGGAGCCCGCCGGTGCGCTGGGTGTCGATGTCGACCACGTCCTGCTGCAGCCAGCGGTCGGCCGCGGCCTCGACGGCGGCCAGCACGGCGCCCGTGAGGGCGTGGTATTCACTGTCGCTGAGCGGCGTTTCGCGGGGAACGTAGGTCATGGTGTCGATGCGTGAAAGCGTGGAGAAGCAGCGGGCACGAAGTCTAGTGGCGCGCCGCCTGCCACTGCTCGCGGTGATCTTTCTGGCCATCGCGATCAGTGCGGGCCTCGCCGCCTGCGGCCAGAAGGGGCCGCTGCGCCTACCCCCGCCCGCTGCGGCGGCGTCGGCACCGTCACGCTAGCCGCTTTTCAGATCCGTCCTTCTTCCACGGCGTGGCAGGCCACCTGCGCGCCGTCGACGGTCGTGACCAGCGGCCGCTCGACGCGGCAGCGGCTGTTCGCATGCGGGCAGCGTGGATGGAAGGCGCAGCCGCTGGGCGGGTCCAGCGGATTGGGCACCTCGCCTTGCACCGGAATGCGCGCGCGCCCGGTCATGCGAATGTCGGGAATGGCGTCCAGCAGCATGCGCGTGTACGGATGACGCGGTCTCGAGAAGACGGCCGCCTTGGGCGCCAGCTCGACGATGCGCCCGAGGTACATGACACCGACCTCGTCGCTCACATGCCGCACCACTGCCAGGTTGTGCGAGATGAACAGGTAGGTCAGGCCGCGCTCGCGCTGCAGTTCCTTCATGAGGTTGAGCACCTGCGCCTGCACGGACACGTCCAGCGCGGACGTCGGCTCATCACAGACCAGGAACTCGGGTTCCGTGGCCAGCGCACGCGCGATGGAAATGCGCTGGCGCTGGCCCCCCGAGAACTGGTGTGCGAACTTGCCGGTGTCCGTGCTCGACAGGCCCACCGACGCGAGCAAGGCCTGGACGCGCTCCTTCAGCGCCGAACGGGTGGTGGTCAGCCGGTGCTCGATCAGTGGCTCGCCCACGATGTCCAGCACCGTCCATCGCGGGTTGAGGCTGGCGTACGGGTCCTGGAAGATCATCTGCATGCGCCGGCGCAAGGCCGCCGACTTCGCGCCCGTCAGTGCCGGGGCGATGTCGGCACCATCGAACCACACCCGACCGCGGGTCGGGCGGTGCAGTCCGACCAGCAGCCGTGCGACCGTGCTCTTGCCGCAGCCCGATTCGCCGACAAGCGCGAGCGTCTTGCCTGCGGTGATGGAGAAGGCCACGCCGTCGACCGCATGAACGAATTGCCGGGGCTTGCGTTCGATCACGCGATTCAGCCAGGGCGCTGACACGTCGAAGTGGCGCGTCAGGTCATGGACCTCGACAAGTGGGCGTGCGCCCGTCATGCCGGTGTTCCCTCGGCCGAGGTCGCATCGTGCAGCCAGCAGGCCGCCCGCGTCGCACCGGCCTCGAGCAGGTTGGGGCGCTCGAGGCGGCAGCGCGCGAAGGCCTTCGGGCACCTCGGGTTGAAGGCGCAGCCGCTCGGAATCGCGTTCAGGCGCGGCATGGCACCGTCGATCTGCAGCAGGCGCTCCCGCTCCACCTCCATGGACGGAATCGAACCCATCAGCCCGACGGTGTACGGATGCGCCGGCGCATGGATCACCTGCTGCACCGGGCCGATCTCGGCCATGCGTCCGGCGTACATCACCGCCACGCGGTCACAGGTCTCGGCGATCACACCCATGTCGTGGGTGATGAGCATCACCGCGGCGCCGCGCTCGGTGCAGATGCGGCGCAGCAGGGCGATGATCTGCGCCTGGATGGACACGTCGAGCGCCGTGGTCGGCTCGTCGGCGACGATCAGCTTCGGCTCTGCCGCCAGCGCCAGCGCGATCACCACGCGTTGCCGCATGCCCCCCGAGAACTGGTGCGGATACTGGTCGAGCCGCTGCTCGGCAGCCTGGATGCCGGTGTCCTCGAGCAGTTGCACCGCACGCCGGCGCGCTTCGGCGGGGCTCACGTCCAGGTGCGTGCGAATCGTCTCGATCAGCTGCCGGCCGATGGTGTAGAGCGGGTTCAGCGAGGTGAGCGGGTCCTGGAAGATCGCGCCGATGCCGCGGCCGCGGATCCGGCGCATCGCCTGCGGCGGCAGATTGTCGATGCGCTGCCCATCAAAATGGATCTCGCCGCCGGCCAGGCGCCCGGGCGCATCGAGCAGTCCGATGATGGCCGCGCCGGTCAGCGACTTGCCAGCGCCCGACTCGCCCACCACGCCGAGGATCTCGCCGGGCGCGATGTCGAAGGACAGATCGTCCAGCGCGACCAGCCTGCCGTGCCGCGTGGGGAACTCGACACGCAGGTGGCGCACCGCCAGCAAGGCATTCGTCATCTACAGCTCAGCGCAGCCGCGGGTTGAGGGCGTCACGCAGCCAGTCGCCCAGCAGGTTCACGCTCAGGGCGATCAAGACCAGCACGATGCCGGGGAAGATGGTGATCCACCATTCGCCCGAGAACAGGAAGTCGTTGCCCACGCGGATCAGTGTGCCCAGCGACGGCGACGTGGGCGGCACGCCGACACCTAGGAAGGACAAGGTCGCCTCGGTGATGATGGCCGTGGCGACATGGATGGTGCCCAGCACCAGCACCGGCCCCAGCACATTGGGCAGCACATGGCGGCGCATGATGCGCCAGTTCGACACGCCGATCACCCGCGCTGCCTGCACGTACTCCTTGTTGCGCTCCACCAGCGTGGAGCCGCGCACGGTGCGCGCGTACTGCACCCAGCCGGGCAGCGCGATGGCGATGATCAGCACGGCGAAGGCGAGCGTCGTGTGCGCGTTCGGGAACATCGCTCGGCCGACGCCGTCGATCAGCAAGGCGATGAGGATGGACGGAAAGGACAGCATCACATCGCACACGCGCATGATGAAGGCATCGGTCTTGCCGCCGACAAAGCCGGCCAGCAGGCCGAGCGCCACGCCCACGACGACCGACAGCAACACGGACGCAATGCCCACGAACAGCGAGATGCGTGCGCCGAAGATCAGCGCCGACAGGATGTCGCGGCCCTGGTCGTCGGTGCCGAGCAGGTAGGTACGCTTGCCCCCTTCCGCCCAGGCGGGCGGCAGCCGCGAATCGGCGAGTTCGAGCGTCGCGAGATCCTGGGTGTTGTGCGGCGCGACGACATCGGCGAACACCGCGCAGAACACGAACACCGCCGCCATGAGGGCCGCCCCCATGGCCACGGGCGACCGCGTGAAGCTGTGCCAGACGTCGCCCGAGAAAAAGCGGCCGAGCGCGCCGGCGCGCGGCACGGCAGCGCCGGCAGACACCGGAGCGCCGCCGCCGGACGTCACTTCACCGTGACCCACTTGAAGAACATGCGGTTGTCGGGCAATTGGGTGAGCGTCACGCCGTCGCGCACGGCCCAGGCAAGCGCCTGCTGGTGCAGCGGGATGTGTCCCACATCCTCGTGGTGGATCTGGAAGGCCTCGCGGATATAGGCGTTGCGCTTGGCCTCGTCGGTCTCGGACTGGATCTTGTGCGTCAGCTCATCGAGCTGGGGATTGCTGTAGGCGCCGAGATTGAACTGGCCCTGTCCCTTGTCGGTGGGCGTGGCCATCAGGTTGCTCAGCGCGTCGTGGGAGTCGGTGGTGCCGGGCGTCCAGCCGAGCAGATAGAAGCTGGTGTCGCGTCGCAGGATCTTCGGGAAGTAGCTGACCTTGGTCTCGGTCTGCAGATTCACCTTCACACCGATGCGCGCGAGGTTCGCGGCAACCGCCTGGCAGATCGCCGCATCGTTGACGTAGCGGTCGTTGGGACAGTTCATGCCCACCTCGAAGCCGCTGGCATAGCCGGCATCGGCCAGCAGCTTCTTCGCCGCCTCGGGGTCGTAGGGCAGGCGCTTGTTCATGTCGTCCTGGAAGCCGCGAACACCCGGGCCGACCATCAACGCAGTCGGCGTGGCGGCGTTGCGCATGACGCGCGACTTGATCGCCTGGATGTCGATCGCCTGGTAGAAGGCTTGGCGCACGCGCCGGTCCTTGAACGGGTTCTTGCCCTTGATGCTGCTGGACAGCAGTTCGTCACGCCGCTGGTCCATGCCGAGGAAGATGGTGCGCAGCTCCGGCCCTTGCAGCACGGCGAACTTGCCGGACGCCTTGATGCGTTCCACGTCCTGCAACGGCACCGGCTCCATCACGTCGATCTCACCCGACAGCAGCGCGGCCACGCGGGTGGCATCGTTGCCGATGGGTGTGAACACCACCTCATCGACGTTGCCCTCGACCTTGGCCCAGTAGTTCGGGTTGCGCACGATCACCGTGCGCGTCGACGGCTGGCGCTCGCGCAGGCGGAACGGCCCGGTGCCGTTGGCCTTGAAGCTGGCGGTGTTCTCGATGCCCTTGCGCCGGTCCACCGGCTGCTCGGCCTTGTTGTCCACGCACCATTGCCGGCTGAGCATGTACACATTGGTCAGCACATCCGGCAGGATGGGAAACGGCGCGGTCGTCTCGATCTCGATGGCGAAATCGTCGATCTTGCGAACGTCCTTGAACGACGAGGTGAAGCCTTTCATGTCCGAGCCTTCGCCGGCGGCTCGCGCGAAGCTGAACACCACGTCGTCGGCGGTGAAGGGCGTGCCGTCGTGGAATTTCACGCCACGGCGCAGGTCGAAGCGCCACACCGTCGGGCTCGTCTGGCGCCACTGTGTCGCCAGTAGGGGCACGAGCCCCATCTTCTTGTCACGCCCGATCAGCGGCTCGTAGACGCTGCCGGTGAAGCTGAGCTGCAGCGTCTCGTTGAGCGAATGCGGATCCATCGACTGCACATCGCCGACGTTCGCCACGCGCAGCGTGACGGCTTGGGCCGATCCGAATGCCGCTGCCAGCGCCAGCGCGGCCAGCACGTATCTGGGTGTCCTGGTGATCATCGCTTGGGTCCTCGTCGTGGTGGAGTCGATACGAAGTCAATGCCGGCGAGACGGTCAGTGCGCCGCCGCCGTGCGTTCGATGCGCAGGCGTGGATCGACGGCCACATACAGCAGGTCGACCACCAGATTGATCAGCACGAAGATCAGCGCGATCAGGCACAGATAGGCGGCCATCACCGGGATGTCCGCGAACGTGACCGCCTGGATGAACAGCAGGCCCATGCCTGGCCACTGGAACACCGTCTCCGTGATGATGGCGAACGCGATGAGCGAGCCGAGCTGCAGGCCGGTGATGGTGATCACCGGCACGAGGGTGTTCTTCAGTGCATGGCCGAAGTGCACCACCCGCTCCGGCAAGCCACGGGCACGCGCGAACTTGATGTAGTCGGTGCGCAGCACCTCCAGCATCTCGGAGCGCACCAGCCGCATGATCAGCGTGAGCTGAAAGATCGCCAGGGTGATCGCCGGCAGGATGAGATGCTTCCAGCCGTCGAGGGTGGTCATGCCGGTCGTCCAGAAGCCGATCGTCTCCACCTCGCCGCGGCCGAAGCTGGGCAGCCACTTCAGCATCACCGCGAACACCAAGATCAGCAAGATGCCGATCAGGAATGTCGGCAGTGAAACGCCCAGCAGCGAGATGGTCATGAACACCTGCGAGAGAAAGCTGCCGCGACGCAGCGCGGCGTAGACCCCCATGGGCACACCCACCAGCAACGCGAGCAGGGCCGCCACCACCGAGAGCTCCACGGTGGCCGGCAGCCGCTCGGCGATGAGGGCCGACACGCGCCGCCCCTGGCGCAGGCTCAGCCCGAACTCGCCTTGCACCGCATTCGCCACGAAGTGAGCGAACTGGACCACGAAAGGCCGGTCCAGCCCCAGATCGGCGCGCAGCTGCTCGCGTTGCTGAGGCGTCGCGTCCTGGCCCAGCAGATTCGTGACCGGATCACCGACGTACTGGAACAGCATGAACGCGATGAAGGCGACGACCAGCATCACGATCACGGCTTGCGCGAGGCGGCGAAGGACAAAGATGAACATGACACAGGCCCAGTTCGCTCCGCGCGAGACGACGAGAAAGCGTCGACCGCCCGAACGGCGGCCGCTTGCCCCATGACAGCAAAGTGCGTGGCCGGCGTCAAAGGGGAATGTCCTGAGCGCGGCCGCACGGCGACTGCGTTGCAATAAAAAAAAGGCCACCCGAGGGTGGCCTTCGAACCGAGTCGAACTCGCCCTGAGGCGAGCCCGATCATCAGAACGTGTGCTTGATACCGAAGTCGTAGCCGGTCTTCTCGTCGTTGGCCTTGCTGTCGTTCGACACGTCGGCGTAGACCGTCGTGCGCTTGGACAGGGGGTAGAAGTAGCCGAGGCCAGCCTTCTGGCTCACCTTCGTCGGGCCGACCTTCAACTGGCCATAGCTGGCACGCAGTTCGCCACCGCCGATGGGGGCAGTAGCGCTCAGCAGCCAGGACTTGACCTTGGTGTCGGCGGCGTTGCGGCCGTTGCCGATCGCAGCGCCAAGCTTCACCATGCCGAGGTCATAGGCGCCGTTCAGCGTCATCCAGTGGTCGTCGTCGTCACCGGGGTTCTCGTAGCCGAAGCCGGCGGTGATCGGGCCGGCGTTGTACGCCACGGCGAAGTTGTACGGACGATCGTCGGTGCCGCCGTTGCCGGGAATGCCTTCAGCGATCTGCGCGCCGAACGAGAAGCCGCTCGCTGCGAAGTTGTAGGTGATCGCGTTGTCCATGCGAACGCGGGCGATGCCACCGGTCAGGATGCCGGCGTTGTTGGCCACCGTGTCGAAGCCCCAGGGGTCAGCACGCAGTTGCGACGACAGGAAGGACGTCGTGTACTGACGGCCGAGGGCCACGCTGCCGAAGCCGCCGCGCAGGCCGACCAGCGACGTACCCTGCCAGAACTTGGCGGCGTTGGTCAGTTCACCGTTACGGGTGTTGAAGCGGTGCTCGATCAGGAAGTAGGCGCTCAGGCCACCACCGAGGTCTTCGGTGCCGCGGAAGCCCAGACGCGAACCGGCGCCTTGGCTCATGCGCTTGTCATCGCTGCCGATGTCCTTGCCGAGGTTGGCGTCGACGATACCGTAGATGGTGACCGACGATTGCGCCGAAGCGGTGGCAGCGAACGCGCCCAGAACTGCCAGAGCGAGTAGAGATTTTTTCATTGCGACTATCTCCTAGGTTGAACACAAGGTCCTGATCTTGCGAATCCCCCGCGGGGTGGGATCAGGCCGAACCCCCTCAGCGGAAGTTGGGCGTATTCGACCAGACGCCTCCGGTGAAGGCAAAGAAATGAGCCCCGAACGCCGGCCTATTGTTGTCAATGAACAACGCGCGCGGCGGCGCTATCCTGTGGCCCCTATGCCCCACGGAGCCGACATGATCGACACGCTGCTGTCCGCGGCCGACAACGCGCTGCGCACTTTGTCGGGTGCCTCGCATGCGTCGCGCACCTCACCCGCCGGCAGCGCCGGCGAGTCGATGCTGGACGAGTCCGAGCGCCGTCTGTCCGGAGCGCTGATGCGGGTGAACCACGTGGGCGAGGTCTGCGCACAGGCGCTGTACAACGCCCAGGCTCTGACCACGCCGCGGCACGACCTCAAGCGCCAGTTCGAACAGGCCGCCCGCGAAGAATGCGACC
Source organism: Rubrivivax sp. (assembly GCA_044506225.1). Taxonomy (GTDB): domain Bacteria; phylum Pseudomonadota; class Gammaproteobacteria; order Burkholderiales; family Burkholderiaceae_C; genus JAKFDI01. The sequence goes on from JBIQKU010000029.1 coordinate 21,616, forward strand.
ACCTGGCCTGGACGGAACAGCGCCTGCGTGAACTGGGCACGCATACCAGCTGGCTGAATCCCCTGTGGTATGCCGGCGCCTTCGGCATCGGCCTGGTCGCTGGGCGCCTGGGCAATGCCGTCAGCCTCGGCTTCGTGGCCGAGACGGAGGACCAGGTCGAGCAGCACCTCGAGGGGCATCTCTCGCGCCTGCCGGCGGGCGATACGCGCTCGCGGGCGGTGGTGCAGCAGATGAAGGATGACGAGGCACGCCACGCAAACCATGCGCGCCAGGCGGGCGCGGCGGCGCTGCCGCTGCCGGTGCGCCTGGCGATGCGCACGGCGGCCAAGGTGATGACCACGACCGCCCACTACATCTGAGCGGCGCCACGCCTGTTCAGCCGGCGACGATCTCGAAGCTGGTGGAGATCTCGGCCGTTTTGCCCAGCATGATGCTCGCCGAGCAGTACTTCTCATGCGACAGCTGGATCGCTCGCGCGACCGGCGCCTCGCTGAGACCACGCCCGCTCACCGTGAAGTGCATGTGGATGCGAGTGAACACCTTGGGATCGGTCGCCGCCCGCTCCGAGGTCACCTTCACGCTGCAGGCGCTCACCTCGTGGCGGCCGCGCTTGAGGATCAGCACCACGTCATAGGCGGTGCAGCCGGCCGTGCCGGCAAGCACTGTTTCCATCGGCCGCGGGGCGAGATTGCGTCCGCCCCCATCGGGGGCGCCGTCCATGGTCATGACGTGGCCGCTGCCGGTCTCGGCGACAAATCCCATGCCGGTGGCGGGAACCCAGTTGACGGTGCATTCCATGCGCGAATCCAGATAAGGCTGCGGGTGCGAATTTTGCCCGCTCACTGGAGCGAAAGGCCCAGGCAAACGGCCCGCGATATTGCAGCGCAGCAAAGTGCGCATTACACTGTGGGCCTTGCGGATCGGCGCAACTGCCGCGCCGGTCTCGGACGATTGTCTCCTCCACCTCCTCCATTGGTGGATTCAGCCCAGGGCCGAAAGGCCTTGGGCTTTTTTCTTGGGAAATCGCAAGGAAGCCCGAGGGCTAAGATCCTGCGCCCCTTTCCGCAGCCCCATTCAGGAGAACCCATGGCCGGCACCGGCGCCTCGACGAAGAGCCCGAAGTCCACCCGCAAGCGCGCAACGCCCTCGACCGCGAGCCGCCGGCCCAAGCTGTCCATTCACGACTACCTGCAGAAGATCCTCAACGCCCGTGTCTACGACGTGGCGATCGAGTCGGCGCTGGAGCCGGCGCGTGTGCTGTCCAAGCGGCTGGGCAACCAGGTGCTGCTCAAGCGCGAGGACACGCAGCCGGTGTTCAGCTTCAAGCTGCGTGGCGCCTTCAACAAGATGGCGCAGCTCACGCCGGAGGAACTGCAGCGCGGCGTGATCTGCGCCTCCGCCGGCAACCATGCCCAGGGCATGGCGCTTTCGGCCAAGCGCGCCGGCTGCCGCGCGCTGATCGTCATGCCGGTCACCACACCCAAGGTGAAGATCGACGCGGTCAAGGCGCTCGGCGGCGAGGTGGTGCTGCACGGCGAAAGCTATTCCGACGCCTACCTGCATGCGCTGGAGCTCGAGCGCGAGCAGGGGTTGAGCTTCGTGCATCCCTTCGACGACCCGGACGTGATCGCGGGCCAGGGGACCATTGCGATGGAGATCCTGCGCCAGCACCAGGGCCCGATCGATGCGGTGTTCGTCGCCATCGGCGGTGGCGGGCTGATCTCGGGGGTCGCCGCCTACATCAAGGCCGTGCGCCCGCAAATCAAGGTGATCGGCGTGCAGACCACCGACTCCGACGCCATGCTGCGCTCGGTGCGCGCCGGCAAGCGGGTGCAGTTGCACGACGTCGGCCTGTTCGCCGACGGCACGGCGGTCAAGCTGGTGGGCGAAGAAACTTTCCGCCTGGCCCGCGAACTGGTGGACGACTTCGTCGTGGTGGACACCGACGCGGTGTGCGCCGCGATGCAGGACGTTTTCCAGGACACCCGCAGCATCCTCGAACCCTCGGGCGCGCTCGGCGTGGCGGCGATCAAGCAGTACGTGGACACCCACAAGATCAAGGGCCAGACGCTGGTGGCGATCACCAGCGGCGCCAACATGAACTTCGAGCGGCTGCGCTTCGTCTCCGAACGCGCCGAGGTGGGCGAGGAGCGCGAGGCGCTGTTCGCGGTGACCATCCCCGAGGAGCGCGGCAGCTTCAAGCGCTTCTGCAGCCTGATCGGGCCTCGTTCGGTGACCGAGTTCAACTACCGCATCTCCGACGCCCAGCGTGCGCATGTGTTCGTCGGCCTCGCCACCAGCAACCGTGGCGAATCCGAGCGCATCGCCCGCAATTTCGAGCGCCATGCCTTTCCCACGCTGGACCTGACGCACGACGAGTTGGCCAAGGAACATGTGCGCCACATGGTGGGCGGCCGCAGCCCGCTCGCACACAACGAGCGGCTGTACCGCTTCATCTTCCCGGAGCGCCCGGGTGCGCTGATGCGCTTTCTGTCCAGCATGTCGCCCGAGTGGAACATCAGCCTGTTCAACTACCGCAACCACGGTGGCGACTACGGGCAGATCCTCGTGGGCATCCAGGTGCCGCCGGGCGACAAGAAGGCGTTCCGCGAGTTCCTGCAGACGCTGGCCTACCCTTGCGAGGACGAGACCGACAACCCGGTCTACCAGCTGTTCCTGCGCTGAGGCGGCGGCGTCGCCCGGGTTTGCCGGTTTGCGCGCGCCGACGGCCAAGCCCCACAATCGGCCCGCCCGCGGCGATGCGGGTGCTCCGCCCACCGCCCGGCCGCCATGTCCGTCAACCGCTCGCTGATTTCGCCGACCTCGAACCCGGTGCTCGAGCGTGCGCTGCGCGACAAACTCAAGCGCCGCAGCCAGACCACGGGCGACCTCGGGGAGCTCGAGCCTCTCGCGGTGCGTCTGGGCTTGATGCAGAACACGCTCAAGCCGCGCTTTCGTGCCCCGCAGATCGTGCTTTTTGCCGCCGACCACGGCATCGCGGTGGACGGCGTGGGCGGCCAGACCTGCCGCCACACCGACAAGCTGGTGACCAGCCTGCTGGCCTGCGAGCTGCCGGTCGCGGTGTTCGCGCGCATCCAGGGGCTGGAGCTCTCGGTGGTCGACTGCGGCGTGGCCGCGCCCGTGCCGCGCCACGCGCGGCTGCTCGCGCGCAAGATCGCACACGGCACGCGCAACGCGCGCGTGGCCTCGGCGATGTCGCTGGAGCAGGCACATGCGGCCATCCGCGCCGGTATGGAGATCGCCGACTCGCTGCCGGGCAACGTCGTCGCCTGCGGCGGCATCGGTGTCGGCTCGGCCGAGAGTGCGGCGCTGGTGCTGGCGCGACTGTCCGGCGTGGACCTGCGCGACCTGCTGCCCGCCGACCGCACGGTGCCGGCCGAGGTGTGGGCGCATGTGCACAGCGTGCTCGCCTCGGCGCTCGCACGCCATCACGACGTGACCGATGCGGTCGAGGTGATGGCGGCGCTCGGCGGCTTCGAGATGGCGATGATGGTCGGTGTCATGCTCGTGGCGGGCAGCAAGCGCCAGCTCATCGTGCCGGACGGCATGGCGGCGCTGGCCGCGCTGATGGTGGCCGCACGCATCGCACCGCCCGTGACCGACTTCTGCGTCTTCGCCCGCAGCCACGGCGGCGACGGCCTCGACCAGGCGCTCGCGCTGTTCCACGCCTCGGCGCTGCTGGAGCTCGGCATGGAAAGTGTCGACGGCACCGGCGCCACGCTGGCCTGGCCGCTGATCCGCTGCGCCGCGGCGCTGCTGAGCGAGGTGGCCGACGGCGAGGATCCCGGCCCGACGCTGCCCTCGGGCCTGGCGCCGGTGTCGGCGCCTGCCACCCTGGCGGCCAGCGCGGCTGCGGCCGACAGCGAAAGCCCGCTCAGCGGCCCCTGACGCCGCCCCCCGGCTCCTGCCTCATTGCCGCGCCCGGCGCGCCTGGCCGGGGTTGACCATGCCCGGCGCGATGGACGGCGACGGCACCGGGCTGCCCAGCCGCGCAGGGGGCGGCAGCGAACCGGTCGCCGGCGCGGGGGCGAGCGGCAGTTCGAGGGTCGCCACCGGCGGGCCGTCGGGCGGGCCGATGACGGCGCTGCGCAAGCTGACCGACTGCAGCACCAGGTTGTCGGCCAGCGGGGCACCCACGGGAAAGGCCCGCGGCAGCTTGCCGTCCACGGTGATGAGCGCATAACCGCCGGTGGCCGGCGGCTCGGCGGCCATGATGCCGGTGAGCTGGAAGCGCGCGGCGATCTCGGGCGCGGGCGCCGCGGCCTCGGCCACGGCCGGCGGCGGAGCGCCGAGCACGCGGCTGAGGTCGCCTTGCGTCGCCATGGCCACGGCGACCGGCACGGCATGCGCGGGTGCCTGCGGCGCGTCGGCGGCAAGCCGCATGCCCCAGAACGCCAGGCTCGCGGCGACCACGGCCCAGATCACGAACGCGGAGAGTCGAGCCGGCATGCGGCGATTATCATTCAGCGCCTCGGCGCGACGCCCTGTCGCCGTCCTCGACAAGCCCCATGACGCAAACCCGCTTCCACCGCCTGCGCGGCTTTACCCTGATCGAGTTGATGGTCGTGCTGGTGATCATCGGCGTGCTCGCCGCGCTGATCGCACCCAACGTGCTCGACCGTGCGGACGACGCCCGCGTGACCGCCGCCCGCACCGACGTGAACAACCTGATGCAGGCGCTCAAGCTCTACCGCCTGGACAACCTGCGCTACCCGACGAATGAACAGGGCTTGCGTGCACTGGTCGCCAAACCGACGAGCGGGCCGATTCCGCCGAACTGGAAGCCGTACCTCGACAAGCTGCCCAACGACCCCTGGGGCCAGCCCTACCAGTACGCCAACCCGG
>JBIQKU010000030.1:0-26317 GCA_044506225.1 Rubrivivax sp.
ACCAGTCGATGAAGTTCGGCTGCCACTGCTCGAGCGCGCGCTGCAGCGTGCGGTCCTCGGCGAGGTTGACGTTGTTGGGGATTTTTTCGCTGTAGTTGATGCTGGACATGGAGGTCTCCGTGGCCGGTTGCTGTCTGGCGCCCGCGCCCGCCTGAGCGGGCAGGGGGTGAGGATGGGAAGGGAGGATCAGACGCGGTTCATATCGAACTGGGCCTTGTCGCCCGTGCCGTAGACCTTGAGCGCACCCTTGTCGCCCACGGCGTTGGGCCGCTGGAAGATCCAGTTCTGCCAGGCGGTGAGGCGCCCGAACACGCGGGTGGTCATGTTCTCCTTGCCCGAGAAGCGCAGGTTGGCTTCCATGCCGGTCAGCGCATCGGGCGACATGCTGGCCCGCTCCTCGAGCGCGATGCGGATCTCGTCGTCCCAGTCGATGTCGTCGGGCGCGGCGGTCACCAGGCCGAGGCCGAGCGCAGCGTCCGCGTCCAGCGCCTGACCGATGGCGGCGCGTGCGGCGGCCAGCGGTGCCTCCTCCTCATGGAAGCGACGCGCGAGGCGCGATTGGTCGGTCACGAGCGGCAGCGCACCGAAGTTGATCTCGCCGAGCGTCAGCCGGGGCGCACGCGCGGCGTCGTCCGGCAGCGCCAGCATGTAGGTCCGGTCGGCGGCGAAGGCGAGTTCGGCCAGCGTGCCGGCGAAGCACGAGCCCGGCTCGACGAGCGCGAACAGACTGCGCGAGGACACGTCCAGGCGGGCCAGCGTGCGGCGCAACGCGCCCAGCGTCTCGCGCACGAACCAGTGGTCCTGGTGGGCAAGCAGCAGCGCATCGGCGGCGAGCACGGCGGCTGCATCACCCTCGGTCTTCAGCACCCAGGTGCCGATGTCCAGTTCGTTGGTGCGCAGGCTGAGGATGGCGTCGTCGAGCTGGCGCGCCATGGCCAGCGGCCACCAGGCGGCACCCGCGGCCTCGATGCCGGCGAGGTCGGTAGGCTGCGTGCCCGCGGGCGCCTTCACCGTGAGGGTGGCGATGCGCTTGGCGCGGTCGATCTGCACCGTGAGGTGCTCGTAGCGCAGGCTGTCGGCGCCGTCTTCACGCTCGATGCGCGGCAGCGCCACGCCCTTCGCCTGCCCCGGGCGGTCGCTCGCCTGCGCGAGCGCAGCGGCACGTTCCTGCACGTAGGCACCGAACTGCGCCGGCTTCACCACCGCGTCCACCAGCCGCCATTCGACCGCACGCTTGCCGCGCACGCCTTCGACGCTGGTGCAGAAGATGTCGGCGAGGTCGTGGCGCACGCGGCGCTTGTCGGTCACGCGGGTCAGGCCGCCGGTGCCGGGCAGCACGCCCAGCAGCGGGACTTCGGGCAGCGACACCGAGGAGGAACGGTCGTCGACCAGCACGATCTCGTCGCAGGCCAGCGCCAGCTCGTAGCCGCCACCGGCGCAGGCGCCGTTCACCGCCGCGACGAACTTCAGGCCCGAATGCCGCGACGAGTCCTCGATGCCGTTTCTCGTCTCGTTGGTGAATTTGCAGAAGTTCACCTTCCAGGCGTGGCTGGACACGCCCAGCATGAAGATGTTGGCGCCAGAGCAGAAGATGCGGTCCTTGGCGCTGGTGACGATCACGCTCTTCACTTCCGGATGCTCGAAACGCACACGGTTCAGCGCATCGTGCAGCTCGATGTCCACGCCCAGGTCATAGCTGTTGAGCTTGAGCTTGTAGCCGGGGCGGATGCCGCCGTCCTCGGCGATGTCCAGCGTCAGGCGGGCGACCTCGCCCTCGAAGGCCAGCGTCCAGTGGCGGTAGGCGGCCGGTTCGGTGCGGTAGTCCACGCGGGGTGTTGCGGCGACTTCAGGCATGGGCGTGTCCTCGATGGGCTTCGGCACAATAGTGCTGAACAGGGATGGCAGAGGCATGAAGAATAGTGCTCATCTTGCGCAAGGTCAAGGGGCAGCCGACATGAACAAGGGTTCATGCGGAGGCCAGCGGCGGTGCGGGTGCGGGTGGCCCGCTCCTAGCCGTGTGCCGCTCGTGCCGGCGCCTGAACGGGTGCTACACGGGTGCGGCACAAGTCGCCGCCCGTGCGCGCAGGTGTCACGCAAGTGGTGAACTTCCCGGGCGGCGGCGCCCTCCAAGCCCGGACCGCAGTTCTATACTGATCCGGAGTTGTCTTTGTCCAAATCAGGAACCGTCATGGGCGTCAAATTGAAGGTCGCGGGTTGGGTGGCAGTGGGCGCCCTCGCCGGGGCCATGGCCACGATCCAGGTGCAGGCCATCGCCCGCAGTTCGGTCGCTCAGCTCCCGCTCGAGGAACTGCAGCAGCTGGCCGCCGTGTTCGGCATGATCAAGAGCGATTACGTCGAACCGGTCGACGAGAAAAAGCTCATCACCGACGCCATCGGCGGCATGGTGTCCGGGCTCGATCCGCATTCGCAGTATTTCGACAAGAAGACCTTCAAGGAATTCCGCGAGGGCACGACCGGGCGCTTCGTCGGCGTGGGCATCGAGATCGGCATGGAAGACGGCCTGGTGAAGATCGTCTCGCCCATCGAAGGCTCGCCCGCGTTTCGCGCCGGCATCAAGAGCGGTGACCTGATCACCAAGATCGACGACAGCATCGTCAAGGGCATGACGCTGGACCAGGCGGTCAAGCGCATGCGCGGCGAGTCCGGCACCAAGGTCACGCTCACCATCTTCCGCAAGAAGGAGAACCGCAGCTTCCCGGTGACGATCACCCGCGAGGAGATCCGCGTGCAAAGCGTGCGCGCGAAGGTCGTCGAGCCGGGCTACGCCTGGCTGCGCGTGAGCCAGTTCCAGGACCGCACGGTGGCCGACTTCGTCAGGAAGATCGACGAGATCTACAAGGAAGAGCCGGAGCTCAAGGGCCTGGTGCTCGACCTGCGCAACGACCCGGGCGGCCTGCTCGAGGCCTCGGTCGCGATCTCCGCGGCCTTCCTGCCCGCCGACTCGGTGGTGGTGTCGACCCGGGGGCAGATTGCCGAGTCGCAGGCGGTCTTCAAGGCCAGCCCCGACGACTACCTGCGCCGTGGCGGCCCGGACCCGCTGGCACGCCTGCCCGCTGCGCTGAAGACCGTGCCGCTGGTGGTGCTGGTCAACGAAGGCTCCGCCTCGGCCAGCGAGATCGTGGCCGGTGCGCTGCAGGACCACAACCGCGCCACCATCATGGGCGCGCAGACCTTCGGCAAGGGCTCGGTGCAGACCGTGCGCCAGCTCTCCCCCGAGACGGCGCTCAAGATCACCACCGCGCGCTACTACACCCCCAGCGGCAAGTCCATCCAGGCGACCGGCATCGTGCCCGACGTGATGCTGGACGAAACGGCCGAGGGCAATCTCTACGCCGCCCTGCGTGTGCGCGAGGCCGACCTCGAGCAGCACCTGCAAAGCGGCCAGGGCGCCGAGGAGAAGGACCCGGCGCGCGCCAAGGCCCGCGAGGAAGCGCGCAAGCGCCTCGAGGAAGAGGCGGCCAAGCACAACGAGATCAAGCCCTTGCCGCAGTTCGGCACCGAAGAGGACTTCCAGCTCACCCAGGCGCTGAACCGCCTGAAAGGCAAGCAGGTCGCGGTAAGCAAGACCATGACCGAACGCAAGCCGGAAACCCAGACGAACTGAGGGCCGAGCGCCCGCCGCCCCGAACGCCCGCCCCCGCGCGGGCGTTTGCTTTGATGCCGCCGCCATGAACGACGAACAGCTTCTGCGCTACTCGCGCCATCTCCTGCTGGAGGAACTCGGCATCGAGGGCCAGGAACGGCTGATGCGCTCGCACGCGCTGGTCGTGGGCGCCGGCGGGCTGGGTTCGCCGGCGCTGCTGTACCTCGCCACGGCGGGCGTGGCGCGCATCACCATCGTCGACGACGACGTGGTCGACCTCACCAACCTGCAACGGCAGATCGCCCACACCATGGCGCGCATCGGCCAGGCCAAGGCCGCTTCGGCGGCGCTCGCGATGTCGGCCATCAACCCGGAGGTGCGCATCGACACCGTGCGGCAGCGGGTCGGGGTCGCCGAACTGGCCGCGCTGGCGGCGGACGCGGACGTCGTGCTCGACTGCTGCGACAACTTCGCTACCCGCCAGGCGGTCAACGCGGCCTGCGTGCAGCAGCGCAAGCCGCTCGTGGCCGGCGCGGCCATCGCCTTCGACGCCCAGCTGTCGGTCTACGACAGCCGCGATGAGGCGTCACCCTGTTATGCCTGCGTCTTCCCGCCCGACGCCGCCGTCGAGGAGGCACGCTGCGCCACCATGGGCGTGTTCGCGCCGCTGGTCGGCATCGTCGGCAGCATGCAGGCCGCCGAGGCGCTGAAGCTGCTGGCCGGCATCGGCAGCTCGCTGGCCGGGCGACTGCAGTTGCTCGACGCGCGCAGCATGGAGTGGACGCAGATGCGAGTGAGCCGCCAGCCGGACTGCCCGGTGTGCGGGCCCCACCGGCCCTAAGAGCGATTTGCGATCAATCGAACAGAACCCGTTCGGGCCGAGCCTGTATCTCCGATCGTCCTGAACCTGTCGAAGGCAACCGCACGTTCGCACAGAGGCACTTCGACAAGCTCAGTGCGAACGGGCTTTCTTGGCGTTCCTGTACGTTCGAACGCAAACCCCCTACGAGGCCGCCTACCCTTCCCGTGGCGTTGCCGCCGGCGCCCGCGACGTCTCGCCGGCGGCTGTGAGCTCGCCCGCCACGTCACCCATGTCATCTATATGACTTGATTCAATCAGGTGAGATGGCTACATTCGCGGGATGCCGGCCCTGCCCTCCGCCGCCGCGTTCGAGCCGCTCGCGCCCGATGCCACCGGCATGCCGCTGTACCGGGCGGTGAAGCGATCGCTGCTGCGCGCCATCGAGTCGGGCGCCTACCGGCCCGGCCAGGCGCTGCCCAGCGAGGCGGCGCTGGCTGGCGCCTTCGCCGTGTCCATCGGCACCTTGCGCAAGGCGGTGGACGAGCTGGCGGCCGAGCACATCCTGGCGCGCCGGCAGGGCCGCGGCACCTTCGTCGCGCGCATGAGCGGCGAACGCTCGCTGCAAGGCTTCTTCAGGCTCGAGGCGGCCGATGGGGTGCGCGCCCTGCCCGTCAGCGAGCTGCTGTCCTTCGAGCGGGTGCGCGCCAGCGCCGAGGCGGCCTCGGCGCTCGGGCTCAGCCCCGGCGATGCGCTGCTGCAGTTCGAGCAACGCCTGTCCGTCGACGGCACGCCGGTGGCGCTGGAATGCATGTCGCTGCCGGCGGCGGCGTTCAAGGGCCTGAGCGAGAAGCTGCTGCGTGAGCCGGCGACGGCGCAGGCCGGCGGCCTGTACCGGCTCTACCAGGCGCAGTTCGGCCACACCGTGGTGCGTGCCCGCGAGCGCGCCCGCGCCGGCGCCGCCGATCGCCGGGCCGCGCGTGCCCTTGGCCTCGCCCCGGGGGCGCCCGTGCTGCTGGTGCGCCGTACCGCCGTGGCCCTGGGCGAGCGGCCCATCGAATTCCGCCGGGCGGTGATCGACACCGCCCACCACGACTACGTGAGCGTGCTGTCCGGCTCACCTGCCCAGGAGCCGCCGCGATGACCGATCTCGCCCGTGCCGCCCGCGCCGCCGAACAGGCGGCCTATGCCGCGGGCACCCACCTGCTGGCCTCGCGTTCGCGGCTCAACGAGGTGCTGCTCACGCACAAGCCGCGCACCGCGGTGGTCGAGGAAATCGACCGCGAGGCCGAGGCCCTGGTGCGCGAGGTGGTGTTGCGCGCCTTTCCCGACCATGGGTTTCTCGGCGCCCGGGACGCGGAGCCCGACGATCCGCATGCGCCGGTGTGGGTGGTGCATGCACTGGACGGGCGCGACAACTACCTGCGCGACGTCGCCCAGTACGCGGTGTCGATCGCGCTCGTGGTCGGCGGCGAGCCGCAGGTCGGCGTGGTCTACGAACCCTGCCGCAACGAATTCTTCGGCGCCATCCGGGGGCGCGGCGCCGTGCTCAACGGCGCGCCGATCCGCTGTGCGCCGCAGCCGCCGCCGGCGCAAGGCCGGGCCGCCACCGTGTTTCCGGCGCTCTCCAGCCCGCGCATGCCGCTGTACATGGGCGAGCTGGGGCGCGTGTCCAGCGCCTTCGGGCGGGTGCGGCGCTCCGGCTCGCGCGCGCTCGAGCTGGCGTATGTGGCCGCGGGACGGGTCGACGCCTTCTGGGAGCACGAGCTTCGCCCCTGGGCCGCCGCCGCCGGCGCGCTGCTGGTGCGCGAGAGCGGCGCGCTCATCGAGGCCCGCGACCAGGCGCCCGTGCTGCGCAGCAGCTCGGTGCTGGCGGCCACGCCGGCCGCACGCGACACCATCTTCGGGCTGCTCGCCGCCGCCTGACCATCCACGATCAGACCGCGTCAGCGCGTCTTATTTCACGCCAGGGGGCACTCCCCCGGGCGTTAAGCTGCCACATGGACCAACGAACCAAGCTCACCGCGCGCAACTTCCCGAGCGCCGAACAGGAAGCCAGCGCCCCCAAGCCGCCTTCGCGCTACGAAGGCCCCGAAAGCGCCTACCGCCTCGCCTTCACCGACACCGAGTTCCTGCTGCGCGAGGAACTGCGCCCCGTGCGCATGCAGCTCGAGCTGCTCAAGCCGGAGATGATCCAGCAGGAGCACCACATCCGCTCCACGGTGGTGATCTACGGCAGTGCGCGCATCCAGGCGCCCGAGGTGGCGCAGCGCTCGCTCGAGCAGGCGACGGCGCTCGACGACCCGGCGCTCGTCAAGCATGCGCAGATGCAGGTGACGATGTCGCGCTACTACGAGCAGGCGCGCCGCTTCGCGGAGCTGATCACCACGCGCACCATGGGCCACACGATCCCCGTGCACGTGGTCACCGGCGGCGGCCCCGGCATCATGGAAGCCGGCAACCGCGGCGCCTTCGAGGCCGGCGGCAAGAGCATCGCGATGAACATCGTGCTGCCGCACGAGCAGCTGCCCAATCCGTACATCACGCCGGAACTGTGCTTCCAGTTCCACTATTTCGCGCTGCGCAAGATGCACTTCCTCATGCGCAGCGTGGCGCTGGTGTGCTTTCCCGGCGGCTTCGGCACGCTGGACGAGCTGTTCGAGGTGCTGACCCTGGTGCAGACCGGCAAGTCGCGGCGCCGCCCCATCCTGCTGTTCGGGCGCGAGTTCTGGACGCGCCTCGTCAACTTCGAGTTCCTGGTCGAGACCGGCATGATCTCGGCGCACGACCTGGAGCTGTTTCGCTTCGTCGAGACGGCCGAAGAGGCATGGGCTTTGCTGGAGGCGGAGTATGGATTCGGCGATTCCGACCACGGCGACGAGGACCTTGCCGGCGCGGCCTGAGGGGCGCGGCGTGCCATGACGCCGCTCAGCCTCATCGGCGCACCCACCGACGTGGGCGCCGGCGCCCGCGGCGCGAGCATGGGTCCGGAAGCGCTGCGTGTGGCCGACATCGTGCCGGTGCTGCAGGCGCTGGGTTTCGAGGTGATCGACCGCGGCAACCTCGCCGGCCCGCCCAACCCCTGGCGCTCGCCGGTGGGGGGCTACCGCCACCTCGACGAGGTGGTCGCCTGGAACCGGCTGGTGCATGACGCGGTGCACGCCGAACTCGCACTCGGCCGCCTGCCGATCCTGCTCGGCGGCGACCACTGCCTCGGGCTCGGCTCCATCAGCGCGGTGGCCCGCCACTGCCGCGAACACCGCCGCAAGCTGCGCATCCTGTGGCTGGATGCGCATGCCGACTTCAACACCGACGAGCTCACCCCCAGCGGCAACCTGCACGGCATGCCGGTGGCCTGCCTGTGTGGCAAGGGGCCGGCCGAGCTGGTCGAGATCGGCGGCCATGTGCCGGCCATCAGCCCGAAGTGGATCCGCCAGATCGGCATCCGCAGCGTGGACGAAGGCGAGAAGCGCTTCGTGCACGAGATGGGCCTGGAGGTCTTCGACATGCGCTACATCGACGAGATGGGCATGCGCCACGCCATGGAGCTGGCCCTGGCCACGCTGGACGCCAACACCCACCTGCATGTGAGCTTCGACGTCGACTTCCTCGACCCGGCGGTCGCCCCCGGGGTCGGCACCACCGTCAAGGGCGGGCCGACCTACCGCGAAGCCCAGCTCTGCATGGAGATGATTGCCGACACCGGGCGCATGGGCTCGCTCGATGTGGTCGAGCTCAACCCGGCGCTCGACGTGCGCAACGCCACGGCGGAGGTGGCGGTCGACCTGATCGCAAGCCTGTTCGGCAAGAGCACGCTGATGCGGCCGCGCCCGGCGTGAACGAGCTTTCGCCCGGCATCGCCGCGGCCTTGTTCCTGGCCGCTGCCGCCGTCGTCTGGTGGGCCGGTACGCGGCTCGCGCGCTACGCCGACCAGCTCGCCGAGCGCACCGGCATGGGCCGTGCGGTGCTGGGCATCCTGCTGCTGGGCGGCGTCACGGCCTTGCCGGAGCTGAGCATCGCGGTCGCCGCCACGCTGGACGGCGCGCCCGAGCTGTCGGTCAGCAATGTGCTGGGCAGCATCTCCATCAATTTCGTCATCCTCGCCATTGCCGACGCGGTCTACGGCCGCAAGGCGCTGACCGCGGCCCCGGCCGACCCGGCACTGCTGCTGCAAGGCTCGCTCGGCATCGTGCTGCTGGCGCTGGTGGTGGCGCCGGCGCTGGCCGGCGACGTGCTGGTGTGGGGCATGGGCGCATGGACCTGGGTGCTGCTTGCGGCCTTTGTCGTGGCGGTGACCACCGTCGGCCGGTTCAAGGCGGACGAGTCCTGGGTGCCGGCCCAGGACAGCTCACCGCCGGCGCGCAACGAGGGTGGCGGGCACGGCGACGAGCCCTTGCGCCGGCTGTTGTGGCGCATCGCCGGCGTGGCGGCGGCCATCGTGGTGGCCGGCTATGTGCTCGCGCAGACCGGCGAGTCGCTGGCCGAGCAGACCGGGCTGGGCACCAGCTTCTTCGGCGCGGTGCTGCTGGCGCTGTCGACCTCGCTGCCCGAGGTGAGCACCGTGATCGCCGCGGTGCGGCTCGGTCGCCACGAGATGGCGCTGGCCGACGGCCTGGGCTCCATCATGTTCAACGTCGCCACGCTGGTGGTGGTGGACGCGCTGCACGGCGGCGACCCGGTGCTGCCTCAGGTGGGGCGCTTCGCCGGTTTCGGCGCGTTGCTGGCGCTCACGCTGATCGCGGTGTATCTCGTCGGCATGATCGAACGGCGCGACCGCACCATCGCGCGCATGGGTTTCGATTCGATCGCGGCCATCGTGCTCTACCTCGCCGGCACGGCGGTGCTCTACGGCTTGCGCTGAACGCCCTGCGGCGGCTGTCATTGCCGACGCCGGGGCGCGTCGCACGGCCCGTGGCGCTGGCGGAAGAGGCGTGGCTCGACGGCCGCCGCGTCGGCGAACACGCCGCGCCGCGCCGCCCTCGCCTGCCGCTCCTGCGCGGCATAGCGCCCGGCGCCATCGCGGCCGGCGTAGTTCCACGCATGGCCCTGGGCGACGAGCCAGGCGCCCACGTCCTCGCCGTCCAGGCGCAGCACCACCAGCGCGCGGCCGTAGTCGTCCAAGGCCTTGCGATCCGCCGCCACCGCCTGCCCAAGCACCCGCGCCTTCAGCGCCGCGGTCGCTTCAGCGCCGCCGCGCTGGCAGCGCTCCGGCGCATCGATGCCAAGCAGCCGCAGCTTGATCGGCCGCGGCCGCGGTGCGTCGGGCGTGGCGGCCGGGCGCAGCCACACGGTGTCGCCGTCGCTCACACGCGTCACCACGCCCTCGATGCGCTCGGCCTGCGCGGCGCCCGCGAGCGCGAGCAGCGCGGCGAACAGCGCTCGCTTCATGCGAGCCATGCAACCACCGCCCAGACCAGCAGCGCCAGCACGGCCAGCCACACCAACAGCACCAGGGCCGCGCCCCACCAGGACTTGGGCAGCTTCTGCGTGGAGCGTTCGGCCTCGGCCAGCACCTGCGCCCACAGCGCCGAGGGCACGAGGCGGATGACCAGCGCCACGCCCAGCGGCACGAGCACGAGGTCGTCGAGCTGGCCCAGCACCGGGATGAAGTCGGGAACGAGGTCGATCGGGCTGGCGGCATAGGCGAGCACCAGCACCGCCGCCCACTTGGCCACGCGCGGGGTCTTCGGATGGCGCGCGAGCTTCCACAAGGCGAGCAGGTAGGTCGCGAAGCGCGCCGGGCGGGCGGCGCGAACGAGTCGGATCAGGTTTCCCATGGCCTCAGGAACGCGAGTGTGCCCTCATGTCGCCACCCGCTCCGACTCGCGGATGATGCGCGCCAGCCGGTCGGCCAGCTTCTCGGTGCTGAGCTTTTCGCGGAATCGTTCGACCATCAGCGGCAGAGCAAACGGGCTGGCGGCTTGCAACTCGACGAATTCGACCTGCCACTGCGCCATGCGCCGCAACGTGGCCGCGAGGCGCTGGATGTCCAGCTCCTGGCTCAGCACCTCGCGCTGTGCCTGCGTGAGCAGCAGGTTGCCGGCGTCGTACTTGCTGAATACCTCATAGAACAGGCTGCTGGAGGCCTGCAGCTGCCGCGTGCTCTTGGGCGCGCCGGGGTAGCCGGTGAAGATCAGCCCCGCCACCCGCGCGATCTCGCGAAAGCGCCGGCGTGCGAGCTCGGTGGCGTTCAGGCTGGCGAGCACGTCATGCAGCAGATCGGCGCCGTCGAAGGCGCGACCGTCGCGAAGCGGCGCCGGATCCACCGGCATGGCGCTCAGCAGCTCCAGACCGTAGTCGTTGATCGACAGGCTGAAGGTGTTGGGCGCGTCCTTGGCCAGCCGCCAGGCCAGCAGGCTGGCGAGGCCGATGTGCACCGCACGGCCGGCGAAGGGGTAGAGAAACAGGTGCTGCCCCTCGCGCGAATGAAAGCGCTCGACCAGCAGCAGCCCCGGCCCCGGCAGCCGCGACAGCCGCGCCTGCGTGTGCAGCATGGGCGCGGCGGCCTGCAGCTCGGGCTCGTCTTCCTCGCCGCGGGCCACGCCGGCCAGCACCTCGAGCACCGCGTCGGCGAGTTCGCTCGACAGCGGCATCTTGCTGCCCGCCCAGGTGGTGACCACGCCCTTCTTGCCTTGCGCCCGTTTCACGTAGGCGGTCATGTCCTGCGTGCGCACGTACTCGAGCAGCCGCCCGGCGAACAGAAAGCAGTCGCCCGGGCGCAGACGGCCGATGAAACCCTCCTCCACCGTGCCGATGCGTCCGCCGGTGAGGTACTTCACCTGCATGGACGAGTCCGACACGATGGTGCCGATCTGCAGCCGGTGGCGGCGGGCGATGCCGCGCTCGGGCACGCGGTACACGCCGTCGACGAGGCGGATGCGGTGGTACTCGGGGTAGACGGTGAGGCTTTCGCCGCCGTTCTCGACGAAATCCAGCGCCCACTGGAATTCCTCGCGGCTGAGCGTGCGGTAGGCGTGAGCGGTTCGCACCTCGTCGAACATCGCCTCGGCGGTGAAGCCGCCGCCCAGCGCCACGGTGACCAGGTGCTGCACCAGCACGTCCAGCGGCTTGTCCGGCGTGGCGCGTTTTTCAATGCGCCCGGCCTGCGCCGCGCGGCGCGCGGCCACCGCCTCCACCAGCTCGAGCGTGTTGGTGGGCACGAGCGTGATGCGGCTCGGCCGCCCCGGCGCATGGCCACTGCGCCCGGCGCGCTGCAGCAGCCGCGCCACGCCCTTGGCCGAGCCGATCTGCAGCACCCGCTCCACCGGCAGGAAGTCCACGCCCAGGTCCAGCGACGAGGTCGCGACCACGGCCTTCAAGCGCCCTTCCTTCAGCCCCAGCTCCACCCATTCGCGCACTTCCTTGTCGAGCGAGCCGTGGTGCAAGGCGACCACGCCGGCCCAGTCGGGCCGGGCCTCGAGCAGCAGCTGGTACCAGCTCTCGGCCTGCGAGCGCATGTTGACGAAGACCAGCGTGGTGGCCGAACGCTCGATCTCCTCGACCACCGGCTGCTGCATCTGCTGGCCGAGATGGCCGCCCCAGGAGAAGCGCCCGGGCGTGGCCGGCAGCAAGGTGTCGATGACCAGCGTCTTGTCGAGCCGGCCCTGCACGAGCTGCGCACCGCGTGCATCGCCGACCAGCACCTGCAGCGCGTCATCGAGGTTGCCGAGCGTCGCGCTCAGCCCCCACACCACCAGGCCAGGCTGCCAGCGCTTCAGGCGCGCGAGCGCGAGCTGCACCTGCACGCCGCGCTTGTTGCCCATCAGCTCATGCCATTCGTCGACGACGACGGTGTGCACGCCGGCCAGTTCCGCCGGCGCCGCGTCGCGCGACAGCATGAGGCTCAGCGATTCGGGCGTGGTGACCAGTGCTGTCGGGAATCGCCGGTCCTGGCGGGCGCGTTCGGCGCTGGTCGTGTCGCCGGTGCGCTGGCCCAGCGTCCACGCCGGCGCGAGACTGGCCAGCGGCAGGCGCAACGCGCGTGTGGTGTCGGCCGCCAGCGCACGCATGGGTGTGATCCACAGCACCGACAGGGGCGGCGCACCGCGCGCGGGCACGGGCATGGCGGCGGCACGCAGCAAGGCCCCGAGCCACACCGCATAGGTCTTGCCGGCACCCGTGGTGGCATGCAGCAGGCCGCTGCGGCCGGCCTGCATCGCCGCCCAGACCTCGCGCTGGAAGGGGAAGGGCTGCCAGCCCTGGGCGGCGAACCAGTCGAGCGCTGCGTCTTCTGCCGGCATGCGGCGAATGTGGGGCAAGGGCCGTGCCCTCAGCGGCCGCCCTCGACGTCCACCGCCGGCCACGCCGCGCCGATGATCCAGCCCTCGACCGGATCCATGTCCGGCGGCACGCCGTAGCCCGGCTGCGCACTCGCCCACGCAGCCTGCATCAGGCACAGCACGGCATCCAGCCGGTCGCCCGAGGCGTCCTCGATCAGCGCCTCACGCTGCGCATCGCTGGCCCGCAGCCGCAGGCCCAGCCGGCTGCGGCCCTGCACCAGCGCCTCCACCAGGTCCTTGCGCGCGATCAGGCGCTGCGGCGTCTGCTGCGCAAGCGCGTCGTTCTTGTACGAGCGCCGCCCGATCAGCTCGCGTGCCAGCAGGCCCGGGTAGGCCTCCAGCGCCACACGCGTCGCGTCGCCGGCGTGATGGCCGGGCAGGTGCACGCCGGCATCGAGCAGCAGCGGCACGCCGGCATGCAGCATGAAGGCCACCGGCGGGTTCACCCACTTCATCGACGGTGACGATCCCGCCGGTGCATCGCACACCCGGTGCGCGAACTTGCCGCCCACCGGTCGCGCCGCGCAGAACGCGGCAAACGTGTCGCGGATCTGCGCCCGCGTGAGGCCGGCGTAGTGCCGCATCAGCGGCAGCCATTCGCCCGGCCAGCCCAGCGCCTGCACCAGCTCGCGCGGCAGGCCGAAGGGAAAGTCGAAACCCGCGATCCACGGCCCCGGCGTGCGCAGCCAGGCGGCGAAGCCATCGAAATCCGCATGCGCCTGCAGGGCCTGCAGCGTCACCACGCCATCCTCGCAACGACCCAGCGCCACGGTGATGGGCTTGCGGCGGGTGGGCCGGCTGGTGAAGTCGATGCCGGCGAGCGTCGGCAAGGGGGCGGTCATGGCATCGGGGGCCCGCGATGGGCATGGGCGAAGCGCGGATTCTCGCCGCGCGCGGCGGCGCCGCTGCGCTAGCCTTGTGGCGAACTTCTGGCACTGGCCATGAAAGACGCGATGAACCCGCTGTTCGTGCAGGCCTGGCGCGGCGAGACGGTGGAGTCGGTGCATGCCGGCGCGCTGGCGGTGGTGGATGCCGAGGGCAGCGTGCGCCTGGCGCTGGGCGACATCGACCGGCCGGTGTTCCCGCGCTCGGCCGTGAAGCCGCTGCAGGCCCTGCCGCTGCTGGCCGGCGGGGCGGCGGCGCGGCTCGCCCTCACGGACGACGAACTCGCCGTTGCCTGCGCCTCGCACAACGGCGAGCCCGAACACGTGCGCACCGTGCAGGGGCTGCTGGCCAAGGCGGGACTGGACGAGGCGGCGCTCGAATGCGGCACGCACTGGCCGGCGCTCGATGCCGCCGCGCGGGCGCTGGCGGTGAGCGGGCGGCACGCCACCGCGCTGCACAACAACTGTTCGGGCAAGCATGCGGGCTTTCTGTGCGTGGGCCGCCTGCTGTGCGACGGCGGCGCGGACCTGCGGCGCTTCGTCGAGGGCTATGTGAGCGCCACCCACCCGGTGATGCGCGAGGTCGACGCGGCCCTGCAGGCCACCACCGGCTTCGACCTGGACGAAGCGCCACGCGCGACCGACGGCTGCTCCATCCCGGCCTATGCCATCCCGCTGCGCCGGCTGGCGCTGGCCTTCGCGCGGCTGGGCACCGGCATCGGCCTGGGCGAAGCGCATGCGCAGGCGGCGCAGCGCCTGCGCCGGGCGGTGGCCGCCTCGCCCTTCATGGTGGCCGGCACCGGCCGCTTCGACACGCGGGTGATGCAGCGCCTGGGCGAGCGCGTGCTGTGCAAGGTCGGCGCGGAGGGCATGTACTGCGCCGCCCTGCCGGAGCTGGGCCTGGGCGTGGCGATCAAGATCGACGACGGCAGCACCGCACGCGCGGCCGAGGCCACGCTGGCCGCGGTGATCGAGGCGCTGCTGCCGCTCACATCGGAGGATGCGGCGTTCATGCGCACGTTCAGCGATGCACGGCTGCGCAACTGGCGCGGCCTCGAGGTCGGGCGGCTGGCCGTGGCGGACAGCCTGCGCCAGGCACTGGCGCGCGGCGAGCGGCGCTCGGCCTTGGCATGAGCAAGATCGCCGCCATCTACCCCGGATGCGGCCGCACGGCCGCCCCGTCGCCTTCAATGGCCACCAAGGAGCTTCCATGACCGACGCCAGCCCTGCCCCCGCCGACCACCTTGTCTCCCACCCCCGCGCGCTGGAGCGGCTGGTCACCGGCCAGGCGACCAGCGACGGCGCGGGCGTGAAGCTCACGCGCCTGCTGTCGCAGCCGCTGCAGCGCCGGCTCGACCCGTACCTCATGCTGGATGCCTTCGGCACGGACAACCCGGACGATTACATCGGCGGCTTTCCCGACCATCCGCACCGCGGCTTCGAGACCATCACCTACATGATTGCGGGGCGCATGCGCCACCGCGATTCCGCGGGCAACGAAGGCCTGCTCGAGAACGGCGGCGTGCAATGGATGAGCGCCGGGCGCGGCGTGGTGCACAGCGAGCTGCCCCAGCAGGCCGATGGCCGCATGGAGGGCTTCCAGCTGTGGCTCAACCTGCCGGCGCGCGACAAGATGGGTGAGCCCTGGTACCGCGACATCGCGGCGGCCGACCTGCCGCGCTTCAGGCAACCGGGTGTGAGCGTCACCGTGATCGCCGGCGAGAGCCACGGCGTGGCCGGCGCGGTGCAGCGCGAGGCCACGCAGCCGCTGTACCTGGACCTGGCCTTCGAACCGGGCGCACGCTTCGAGCAGCCGCTGCCGCCGGAGCACAACGCCTTCGCCTGCGTGTACCGCGGTGCGCTGCGCCTGGGCGACGAGACCGTGGAGCGAGGCCAGATGGCCGTCTTCGCCAACACGCCGGGCAGCGACGGCATCGTGCTGCAAGCCGCGGACGGTGCACCGGCGCGCGTGCTGCTCATCGCCGGGCGGCCGCTGAACGAGCCGATCGCGCAGTACGGGCCCTTCGTGATGAACACGCAGGACGAGATCTTCCAGGCGGTGCGGGACTTTCAGGCGGGGCATTTCGCCTGAGTTCGGCGGGCGCTCGAAACCCTCTTCCAGGAATCTGTTGAGGCTGAGGTATCGAAGCCCGAGCGGCTTCTCTCGAGGACCATCGCTGGCGCAACCAAGCCCTACCCCGCCAGCGCCAGCAGTCCCTCCAGGGTCTGCAGGCTGTCCGCCTCGTGCAGCGGCTTGTCGTGGCGGATGCGCAGCATGCGCGGGAAGCGCACCGCGATGCCGCTCTTGTGCCGCGTGCTGCGGTTGATGCCCTCGAAGCCGAGCTCGAACACCAGCGTCGGCCGCACGCTGCGCACCGGGCCGAACTTCTCCAGCGTGTGGCGCCGGATCTCGCGGTCGACCTCGCGGAATTCCTCGTCGGTCAGGCCGGAATAGGCCTTGGCAAACGGCACCAGCTGCAGCGCGCCCGGCTGGGGCGGTTGGCGCGCGGCAATCGCCTCGATCACCGCCTGCGCCTCGGCCGCGTCGGCCGGCGGGCGGTTCCACACGGCGAAGGTGTAGTCGGTGTAGACACTCGCCCGTCGGCCATGGCCGGCCTGGGCGTAGATCAGCACCGCATCCACCGACAGCGGCTCGATCTTCCATTTCCACCAAGTGCCTTCGGCCTTGGTGCGCCCGCTGCCGTAGCGCGATTCGCGGTGCTTGAGCATCAGGCCCTCGACACGCCGCTCGCGCGACTGCTCGCGCAGCGCGGCCAGTGCCTGCCAGGTGGCAGCGCTCACCATGGGCGACACCATGACGCCCTGCGCCGCACCCACCTCCTCGAGCAGGCGGCGGCGCTCGTGCTGCGGCCAGCCACGCAGGTCCTCGCCGCGCCACTCCAGCAGGTCGTAGGCGATGAAGCTCACCGGGGCGTCGGCAAGGATCTTCTTCGTCAACGTCTTGCGGCCGATGCGCTGCTGCAGCAGGGCAAACGGCGCCGGCGCGCCGTCCTTCCACACCAGGATCTCGCCGTCGAGCACCGTGCCGTCCGGCAGGTGCTGCGCCAGTTCGACCAGCTCCGGAAATCGATCGGTGACCAGCTCTTCTCCGCGTGACCAGACCCAGGTCTGGCCGCCACGGCGCACGAGCTGGCCGCGGATGCCGTCGTACTTCCACTCCACCAGCCAGTCGGCCGGCTCGCCGATGCGCGCGCTGAACTCGGCCGGCGGATGCGCCAGCGCGTGCGCGAGGAAGAAGGGGTAGGGCTGGCCGGAGACGCCGTCCGCCGGCGCATCGGCCGACAGCAGCGCCCGATACGCCGCGGCGGTGGGCCGCGCCGTCTTGTCGGTGTAGCCCATCATGCGCTGCGCCACCAGCTTGGCGTCGATGCCGGCATGCTCGGCCAGCGCCCGCTGCACCAGCAGCTTGCTCACGCCGACGCGAAAGCCGCCGCCGATGAGCTTGCACAGCAGGAAGCGTTCGGTGGTGTCGAGCTCGTCCCACCAGCCGAGGATGCGGTCGGCCTGTGCCTCCAGGCCCGCCTCGCGCAGCGGCAGCAGCCGCTCCTCGATCCACACCGCCAGGCCCACATCGCTGCGATGCGCGGGCGGCGGCAGCACCAGCGCGATGGTCTCGGCCAGGTCGCCCACCGCCTGGTAGCACTCCTCGAACAGCCATTCGTCGATCTGCGCACCGCGGCAGGCGAGCGCGCGCAGCAGCGCGGTCGGCACCACCTGCCGCGGCCGCCCGCCGGCGAGAAAGTAGACCGCCCAGGCGGCGTCGGCGTCGCCGGCCGCCTCGAGGTAGGCGCGCAGCGCGGCCACCTTGGCGCTGGTGGCGGTGCTCGCATCCAGCGCGTTGAAGAGTGCGGCGAACTGCTTCATGCCGCCGGCTCGGACGCCGGCGGCTCGATGCCGGCATGCGCGGGCACGGCGTCACCCGCGGCGGCGTCTTCGCGGTCGTCGTCGTACTCGGTGCGGAAGGCGCCGGCCTGCAGGCCCTGGTCGGCGAGCCAGCGCACCATCACCGCCTCATAGCCGTGGGTGACGATCACCCGCTCCGCGCCGGTGGCCTCGATCGCACGCTGCAGGCCCGGCCAGTCTGCGTGGTCGCTGAGCACGAAGCCGCGGTCCAGCCCGCGGCGCCGGCGTGCGCCGCGAAGTTGCATCCAGCCGCTGGCGAAGGCATCGCTCGGATCGCCGAAGCGCCGCGCCCAGGTGCTGCCCTGCACCGAGGGCGGCGCGATGACCAGCGCGCGCTGCAGCAGCGACTTGTCGCTGACCTCGCGCACGTCCAGCGTGGGCGGCAGCGCCACACCGGCCTCGCGGTACGCACGGTTCATCGCCGCCACCGCCCCATGCACGACGATGGGGCCGATGGACGCATCCACGCCGGCCAGCAGCCGCTGCGCCTTGCCGAAGCTGTAGCCCATGAGCAGGCTGGCGCGGCCGGCCTCGGCGTTGCCGCGCCACCAGCGGTCGATGTCGGCGAACACCTCGCGCTGCGGCCGCCAGCGGTAGATGGGCAGGCCGAAGGTCGACTCGGTGATGAAGCAGTCGCAGCGCACCGGCTCGAAGGGCGCGCAGGTGGCGTTGTCGTCGCCCGCGCCGCTGGCGAAGTAGTCGCCCGAGGCGACCCACACGCGCCCGCCGTGCGCCAGCCGCACCTGCGCCGAGCCGAGCACGTGGCCGGCGGGATGCAGGCTCAGGCGCACGCCGTGGTGCTCGATGGCCTCGCCGTAGGCCAGCGTCTGCAGCGCGATGTCGCCCAGCCGCGCGCGCAGCACGCCCTCGCCCGGCGCGGCGGCGAGGTAGTGGCCGTGGCCGGCGCGCGCGTGGTCGGCGTGGGCATGGGTGACGACGGCGCGGTCCACCGGCCGCCACGGGTCGATGTAGAAGCCGCCCGGCGGGCAGTACAGCCCCTCGGGGCGCTCGACGATCAGGTCGCTGGGGCGGGCGTCGGTCATCGGGGCATGCGGAGCAGACGGCATGCCGGGCGCTTCAGTACCGCCCTGTGGCGCCGCCGATGCGCAGGTAGACGTGCGCGCACCACGCCACGAAGCCGCGGATCAGGAACCAGCCGAAGTTGTTGCCCGCCAGGTGCTCGTTGCGCACCTCGCGCGACAGGGCGATGGCGTCCTCGAAGCGGCGCGACAGCGCGGCGTTGAAGCCGGCGTCGCGCACGATGACGTTGGCCTCCAGGTTGAGCAGCAGCGACAGCGGGTCGATGTTGGAGCTGCCCACCGTCGCCCAATCGACGTCGACCGCGGCCACCTTGGCGTGCAGGAAGGCCGGCGTGTACTCGAACACGCGCACGCCGCTGGCGAGCAGCTCGTCGTAGAGCACGCGCGCGGCCAGGCCCGCGATGCGGTAGTCGAGCTTGCCCTGCAGCAGCAGGCGCACCTTCACGCCGCGCCGGGCCGCGTCGCGCAGCGCGTGGCGGAACCGGTGGCCGGGGTAGAAGTACGGCGACATCAGGTCGACGCGCTCGCGCGCGCCGCGGATGGCGTCGATGTAGCTGCGCTCGATGGTGCGGCGCTGGCGCAGGTTGTCGCGCACGACGAACGCGACCTGCACCGGCGGCAGGTCGGCGAAGCCGATGCGCAGGTCGCGCCGCCCGGGCATGCGCATGCGCCGCAGCAGGCTGCGCAGCCGGGCGACGGGCTCGGCGCTGCGCGCGAGCGCCGCGATCTCCTCGCGGAAGTCTCGGCCGAACCAGGCGCGCGTCCACGCCGCGCGCGCGGCCTGCTCGATGGGGCGGGCCACGTCGCCGCGCACCTGCACGGCGAAGTCGAGCCGCGGCGCGTCGCCCAGGCCGTGCCGCAGGTCGTAGCGGTCGTTGAGGATGTTGATGCCGCCGACGAAGGCGTCGAGCCCGTCGACCACGCACAGCTTCTGGTGCAGCCGGCGCATCTGGCCGGGCTGCATCCAGTCCCACCAGCGGCCGATGGGGCGGAACGCGGCCAGCGCCACGCCGGCGGGCTCCAGGCGCTCGCGCAGCACGGCCAGCGTGTTCTTGGAGCCGAAGCCGTCGACCACCACCCGCACGCGCACGCCGCGGCGTGCGGCGGCCGCGAGCGCGTCCATCACCTGCTGCGCGCAGTCGTCGTCGTGAAAGATGTAGGTCGCGAACCAGACGTCGTGCATGGCGCGTGCGATGGATTCGCACATCGCCGGGAACATCTCGTCGCCGCCGCACAGCAGGCGAATCTCGTTGCCGCCGGTGAACAGCGCACGCGGCAGCGCGCGCCACAGCGCGGCCGGCGACGCCTGCTCAGGCATCGGCGCCGTGACGACGGCTGATCGCGGCGGGACAGCGCACCACCACGCGGCCGCCTAGTCGATCTCGAGCTCGGCCACCAGCGGCAGGTGGTCCGACATGCGCGCCCAGGCGTTGCCACGCGGCGCATGGCAGGAGACGCAGTGGAAGCCACGCTGGTAGATGCGATCCAGCGAGAAGAACGGCACCCGCGAGGGGAAGGTGCGCGGCACCGGGGACGACTCGCACTGCGCACGGCGCAGGCCCATGTGACGCATGGGCGCGTCCAGGCGTTCGCCCCAGTCGTTGAAGTCGCCGGCCAGCACGATGGGCTCGCCCGCAGGCACCGTCGCCTCGATGAAGGCGGCGATGCGCTCCACCTGCCGCACCCGGCTGGAATGCATGAGGCCCAGGTGCGCGACGATGGCATGCACCGTGATGTCGTTCCAGCGCACCGGCACATGCAGCAGGCCGCGCTGCTCGAAGCGGTGGTCGGACACATCCTGGTGGCCGATCTCGCCGAACGGCCAGCGCGACAGCAAGGCATTGCCATGCTCGCCGTGCCTGGTGACGGCGTTGGTGCGGTAGGCGACGTCGTAGCCGAGCGGCGCAAGAAAGTCGGCCTGCGGTGAGCGCGGCCAGCCGACGATGGTGTCCGGGAACTGCAGCGCCTCGCGCTGGTTGGAGGCGCGCACCTCCTGCAGGAACACCAGGTCCGAGTCCAGCGTCTCCACGCCGAGCGCGAGGTTGTGGATTTCCAGCCGCCGCCGCGGCCCGACACCGCGCACACCCTTGTGGATGTTGTAGGTCGCCACCCGCAGCCGGGTGCTGCTCATCAGCGTGGACGGGGCAAAGGACGCGGGCGTGGACTTCATCACGTGTCGAGGGCCAGGAACCGGGGCAGTTGCAGCACCGCCTCGGCATTGGAAGGTGAAAAACAGCGGTCGGCCGCTTCGCGCAGCGGCAGCCATTCATGGCGCAGGTGCTCGCGCGGCGCGAGCGTCACCGCGATGTCGCGCGGCACACGCAGCCCGAACAGGTGCTCGGTGTTGTGCGTGACGCCCGGGGCATAGCGGTGGCGCCACACGGGATAGATCTCGTAGACGTTGCGCATGTTCCAGTCGCGCAGGTTCGACAGGGGCACGTCGGGCGACCCGACGACGATACCCGTCTCCTCGGCCACCTCGCGCCGCGCCGTCTCGATGAGCGGCTCGTCCGCCCGGTCTTTGGAGCCGGTCACGCTCTGCCAGAAGCCGGGGCGGTCGGCGCGTTCGATCAGCAGCACCTCGAGCTGCGCCGTGTGGATCACCACGAGCACGGACTCGGGAATCTTCGGCGGGCGGGCGCTCACGGCCTCGGCGGCCGGCACCGTTCGCCCCGATCCCGGCGGTGATGGCATCGGCGACTCCTGCTCATGTATGGCCATCGCAGACGTAATAAAGGGCGCCACGCGGCGCCCTCGGATTCTGCATGAGGCGTGTGCTCACGCCGCCGGCTGCGCGCTGCGCAATCGGATGTGCAGCTCGCGCAACTGCTTCTCGTCGACCGGGCTGGGCGCGCCGGTCAGCAGGTCCTGCGCACGCTGGGTCTTGGGGAAGGCGATGACGTCGCGGATGGACTCGGCGCGCGTCATCAGCGTGACCAGCCGGTCGAGCCCGAAGGCCAGGCCGCCGTGCGGCGGCGCGCCGTACTGCAACGCATCCAGCAGGAAGCCGAACTTGAGCTGCGCTTCCTCGTGCCCGATCTTCAGCGCGTCGAACACCTTGCTCTGCACGTCGGCACGGTGGATACGCACCGAGCCGCCGCCCAGCTCCCAGCCGTTGAGCACCATGTCGTAGGCCTTGGAGACGCACGCGCCCGGGTCGCTGTCCATGAGGTCCTCGTGGCCGTCCTTGGGCGCGGTGAACGGGTGGTGCACCGCGTTCCAGCGTTGCGCCTCGTCGTCGTACTCGAACATCGGGAAGTCGACCACCCACAGCGGCGCCCACTTGTCCTCGAACAGGCCGTGGGTGCGGCCGAACTCGCTGTGGCCGATCTTCACGCGCAGCGCGCCGAGCGCGTCGTTGACGACGCGCGCCTTGTCGGCGCCGAAGAAGATGAGGTCGCCCGTCTGCGCGCCGGTGCGCTCGATGATCCTGGCCACCGCCGCGTCGTGCAGGTTCTTGACGATGGGGCTCTGCAGGCCCTCGCGGCCCTTGGCCAGGTCGTTGACCTTGATCCAGGCCAGGCCCTTGGCGCCGTAGATCTTCACGAACTCGGTGTAGGCGTCGATCTCGCCGCGGCTCATCTCGCCGCCCTTGGGCACGCGCAGCGCGGCGACACGCCCGCCCGCCGTGGTGGCCGGCGTGCTGAACACCTTGAAATCCACGTCGCCCATCACGTCGGTCAGCTCGGTGAACTCGAGCGCGACGCGCAGGTCGGGCTTGTCCGAGCCGAAGCGGTGCATGGCTTCGGTGTAGGTCATCACCGGGTAGGCGGGCAGATCCACGCCGATGGTGTTCTTGAACACCGTGCGGATCATGCCCTCGAACATCTCGCGGATCTCCTGCTCGCTCAGGAAGCTGGTCTCGATGTCGATCTGGGTGAACTCGGGCTGGCGGTCGGCGCGCAGGTCCTCGTCGCGGAAGCACTTGGTGATCTGGTAGTAGCGGTCGAAGCCGCTGACCATCAGCAACTGCTTGAAAAGCTGCGGCGACTGCGGCAGCGCGAAGAACATGCCGTCGTTGACACGGCTGGGCACGAGGTAGTCGCGCGCGCCTTCGGGCGTGCTCTTGGTGAGCATGGGCGTCTCGATGTCGATGAAGCCGTTCGCATCGAGGAACTTGCGCACCTCCATCGCCACGCGGTAGCGCAGGATGAGGTTCTTCTGCATCTGCGGGCGGCGCAGGTCCAGCACGCGGTGCGTGAGGCGCGTGGTCTCCGACAGGTTCTCGTCGTCGATCTGGAAGGGAGGCGTGATGCTCGGGTTCAGCACCTCGAGCTCATGGCACAGCACCTCGACCTTGCCGCTGGTGAGATGCGCGTTCTCGGTGCCGGCCGGGCGCGCCCGCACCTTGCCGACCACCTTCAGGCAGAACTCGTTGCGCACGTGTTCGGCGGTGGCGAACATCTCGGGGCGGTCCGGGTCGCACACCACCTGCACCAGGCCTTCGCGGTCGCGCAGGTCGATGAAGATCACGCCGCCATGGTCGCGCCGGCGATGGGCCCAGCCCATCAGCGTCACGGTCTGGTCCATCAGCGCCTCGCTGACGAGGCCGCAGTATGTTGTTCTCATTGATGTCACTCCAGTGTCGGGGGCAGGTGCCGCGCGGCGGTGCGGGCGGCAGGATCAGGGCGCTGGCGGTATGGCGTGGCGGTCGGGCGGCGAGACCGCTCAACCGGGCTGATTTCGAGCGACAGGAATCACCGACACCGGCGGCGCGACCACGCCCATCGAAATGATGTACTTGAGCGCTTCGTCCACGCTCATCGACAGCGGCACGACCTCGCTGCGCGGCACCATCAGGAAGAAGCCCGAGGTCGGGTTGGGCGTGGTGGGCACGTAGATGCTGAGGTAGTCGCCATCGAGGTGGTAGGCCGCCTCGCCGCCCGGCTTGCCGGTGACGAAGGCGATGGTCCAGGCGCCGGCACGCGGGTACTGCACCAGTACCGCCTCGCGAAAGGCATTGCCGCTGCTGGAGAACAGCGTGTCCGAGACCTGCTTGACCGAGCTGTAGATCGACTTGACGATCGGTATCTGGCGAAGCACCCGTGCGCCCTGGCGAAGCCACCACTGGCCGACCATGTTGGTGGCGAACACCCCGGTCAGCAGCAGGCCCACCAGCATCACGATGACGCCCAGCCCCGGGATCTGCTTGAGCATTTCCAGCGGCGGGCGGGCCGCCTCGGGCAGCAGCGCCTGTCCGCCGGAGAGCAGCCAGGCGAACACGCCGTCGAGCAGGCCCAGCACCGAGCCGAGCACCCAGATGGTGACGGCCAGCGGCAGCCACACCAGCAGCCCTGCGATGAGGTACTTCTTCACACGGCTGTCCGGGAAGGCGCGGTGGGCGGCCTCACGCAGAGGGTGCGCCGCTGCCCGTGCCGCCGCTGCCGGCGGGCGCCGCGGCTGCGGCGGTGCTCGCTGCCGGGGCGCTCTTGGGCGCTTCGGCCTTGTCGGTCTTGGCCGTGTCGGCGGCCGGCGCGTCGGTGGTGGTGTCGCTCTTGGCTGGGGCGCTCTTGTTGTTGTCGCGGAAGTCCGTGACATACCAGCCCGAACCCTTGAGCTGGAAGCCGGCGGCGGTCACCTGCTTCTCGAACGCCTGCGCGCCGCAGGACGGGCAGACGGTGAGCAGCGGGTCGGAAATCTTCTGGAGCACGTCCTTCGCGTGGCCGCACGCAGCGCAGCGGTAGGCGTAGATCGGCATGGCTAAACCCTTGATGGAAAACCCAAAATTATAGGTTGCCAAGCCGTTTGCAAGGCGCGGGCGGGGCCGTGCCGCCACCCGCTGCGCGGCCCTGCAAGCTTCAGTGCGCCGACGCCTGCTGCTCCGCGTGCGCGGCGGTGCGCAAGCTGTGCTCGATGCTGTGGCCCTTGCGCCCGATCACCTGCGGCGCGAGCGAGCCGATGACCATGAAGATCACGGAGGCCGCCAGCCCGACCAGGTTGGCCGGCACCATCGCGTCTGGGGCGGTGATGTCGAACATCAGCCAGGTGCCGATGCCGAAGACGATGGCCGCCAGCGCACCCTGTGTGGTCGCGCGCTTCCAGTAGGCGCCGGCCACCAGCGGCACGAAGGCGCCGACCAGCGTCACGTTGTAGGCGTTCTGCACCATCTCGTACATGGTGCTGGTGCTGTTGAGCGCGAACAGCAGCGCCGCCAGGGTGAAGCTCACCAGCGTCATGCGCAGCAGCAGCAGCCCCTGGCGGTCGCTCATGCGCGGCGCGAAGGGCTTGATGACGTTCTCGGTGAAGATGGCCGTGGGCGCGAGCAGCGCGCCGCTGGACGTCGACAGGATGGCCGACAGCAGCGCACCGAAGAACAGGATCTGCGTCCACAGCGGCATGCTGCCCAGCACCACGTCGGGCAGGATGCGCTGGATGACGCGGCCGTCCTCCGACTCGAACAGTTGCACCAGCGTCGGGTCGGTCACGTAGGCGGCGTAGGCGATGAAGATGGGCACGAAGGCGAAGCAGAAGTAAAGACCGGCGCCGATGAGCGTGCCGCGCACGGCGGTCTTCTCGTCCTTGGCGCTGGTCATGCGCTGGAACACGTCCTGCTGCGGGATGGAGCCGAAGGCGAAGGCGAGGAAGGCGCCGGCCATCGCCCACAACGCCGCGGCGTCCAGGCCTTCGGGGAACATCTCGAGCTTGCCGGCGGCACGGGCATGCGCGATTACCTCGCGCGGGCCGCCCGCGAGGTCGCCGACGACGAAGGCCACGGCCGTCAGGCCGATGAGGATGATCACGGTCTGGAACAGGTCGGTGAAGGCCACCGACCACATGCCGCCGAACAAGGTGTAGACCATCACGATCAGCCCGCCGGCAATGATGGCGGTGTCGAGCGGCACGGCGCCGCCCGAGAGCACGCTAATGACCAGTCCGAGTGCGGTCATCTGTGCCGAGGTCCAGCCGAGGTAGCTCAGCGTGATCGACCCGCTGGTCAGCACTTCCACCAGCTTGCCGTAGCGCTGCTTGTAGAAGTCGCCGATCGTCAGCAGGTGCATGCGATAGAAGAGCCGCGCAAAGAGCAGCGCCGCCAGCACCAGGCACAGCGTCGCGCCGAAGGGGTCGCCCGGGATGCCGTTCAGGCCGCCGGCGACGAAGGTGGCCGACACCGCCAGCACCACCTCGGCGCCGAACCAGGTCGCGAACACGGTCGCCACGTTCATGTACAGCGGCAGCTTGCGGCCGGCGACGAGATAGTCCTTGGAGTTGCGCACCCGCCGCGCGGCGATCAGGCCGATGGCGATGGTGACGGCCATGTAGAGGACGACGAAGGCGATCAGCACGGGCGGTTTCCTCTCGACGAATGATTCCGGGGGGAGGTGGGGTGGGGATCGAAACGGCGCGAAGTGTAGTGGCGCGCCGCGCCGGGGCAAGCCGGGCGGCCGGCGCCACCGGCCCGCCGGCCGTTCACAACATCACGAAGATGCCGACACCGACGGCCACGAGCGCCGTCCAGGCGACGACCGCGAGCGCGGCCAGCAGCCGGTTGGTGCGCCGCTGCTCGCGCAGCAGCGCCAGCAGCGCATGCCGCGAGGGGTCGGGCCGCTCCTGCAACGCGCGGTGCACCAGCCGCGGCAGCTCGGGCAGCATGTGCACATAGCGCGGCCCTTCCTTCTTGAAGCGCTCGACCAGGCCACGCCAGCCGATCTGCTCGTGCATCCAGCGCTCGAGAAAGGGCTTGGCGGTGCTCCACAGGTCGAGGTCCGGGTCGAGCTGGCGACCCAGACCTTCGACGTTGAGCAGCGTCTTCTGCAGCAGCACCAGCTGCGGCTGGATCTCGACGTTGA
>JBIQKU010000031.1:0-26209 GCA_044506225.1 Rubrivivax sp.
CCACAGGCCGACCGTGCCGCGCGGGCAGAAGCCGAAGCGCTTGAACGCGCCCTTGACCGCGAAGTAGGTGAGAAAGGCGCGCGCCGGCAGCTCGTCCGCGTTGCACGCGAAGATGGCCGCGCACAGGTTGCGGAAGATCGCATGCACCGTCTCGTTCTTGGTGTACTGCGACAGCCACTCCTGCGTGGTCAACTTGGCCTCGGGCAGGTCGCCCGCGCGCGCATCGGCGAACTTCGCGCCGATCTTGGCCGCCTGCTTGGTGAAGCCGCCCAGCAGCATGCCCCAGCCGCCCTTGGCGACGTTGATGATCTTGCCGTCGATGAGGAAGACGGTGGCGGGGTTGGGCTCGCGGATGTCGAGTTCGACATCGAGCAGGGCGAAGGTCTCCTCGAAGGTGGAGCCGCGCTCGATGGCGATGGCGCCGATGTTCACGGTGAAGCCGTCGATCTGCTCGCTGGAGGCGCGGCCGCCGACGCGGCCCTGGCTTTCGGCGACGAGCACCTTCTTGCCGGCGGCCACCAGGCGGGCGGCCGCGCTCAGGCCGCCGGCGCCGGCGCCGATGATGACGACGTCGTAGGTGGTGGGATGGAGGGCGGGAGCGTTCATGTCGGGTTGTCTCCGGAAGAAGTCGGTGGGGCAGGATTCGTCTCGGGCGTCGCGCGCCGCAGCAGTTCCTGTGCACGCGCGACCACGGGGGCGTCGACCATCTTTCCGCCGAACTCGAGTGCACCGCGGCCTTCGCGCTGCGCCTGCTCGAAGGCGGCGATCAGCGCGCGCGCATGCGCGAGTTCCTGGGGTGTCGGCGAGAAGCCGGTGTTGAGCACCGCCACCTGCGAGGGGTGGATGCAGAACGCACCCACGAAGCCCAGCTCGCGCGCGAAGCGGATGTGCGAGGCGAACGCCTCGAGGTCGTCGAAATCGGCGATCGACGCGGGAAATCCCAGCGGCAGGATGCCGGCGCGCCGGCAGGCGAAGGCCACCATCTGGTTGGGCAGCAGCAGCGCCGCGGGCGTGGGCTGCATGCCGGCGCTGGCGGAGAAATCCTCGGAGCCGAGGATCATGCCCAGCAGCCGCGGCGAGCTGGCGGCGATGGCATCGAGCTGCGGCAAGGCGGCCACGTCCTCGATCTGCGCGATCAGCCAGGTGTGGCCGCTGCTCAAGCCGCGCGCGGCCTCGAGCGCGGTGATGCGCAGCGCCGCGGCCTGCACGGTGGCCGCGTCGTTCACCTTGGGCAGCACCACCGCGCGCACCGCGGGGCTGACGGCGGCATCGATGTCGGCGTCCGTACCCGCGTTCACACGCACCAGCACCGGCGTGCCGTGGCCGGCCACGGCGGCCGCACGGGCGGCCAGGCCCGCGCGGGCTTCGTCCTTCTGCGCGAGCGGCACGCTGTCTTCCAGGTCGAGGATGACCGCATCCGCCCCGCGCTCATGCGCGCGCGCGATGAAGCGGTCGACATTCGCCGGCACGAACAGCATGGAGCGCCAGACGGGCGGTGTGCGCATGCCGCGTCCTCAGGCCAGGCGTGCGCTGGCGCTCATGCCCAGCGCGCCGCTCACGTCCACCGTCCACAGCGCCACCGTGCCGTCGTCGCGCGTGCGGCCGCACAGCTGCACCGGGTCGGTGTCGAAGGCCGGGCGCAGCGCGCGGTACTCGAAGTGGGCGATGGCCGCCTGCGGGCGTTCGCGCTGCAGCAGATCCAGCAGCCGGGTGGCCAGCAGCGGGCCGTGCACCACCAGCGCGGGGTAGAACTCCTGCGCGGTCGCGTAGTCGCGGTCGTAGTGGATGCGGTGGCCGTTGTAGGTGAGCGCCGAATAGCGGAAGAGCTGCACCGGGTCCGGCTGCCAGTCGCGCTGCCATTGCGGCGCATCGGGCGGCTGCGCCCCGGGCGGCAGCGGCGCGGCGGCGGTCGGCGCCTCGCGGTAGACGAGGTGCTGCAGCTCGCGCAGGCAGGTCTGCCCGCCCTGCTCGAACACATGCTCCACCGTCACGAACACCAGCGGCCCGCTCTGGCCCTGCTTGAACTCCACCGATTGCACGGTGGACGTCTTCTTCGCCGGCTCGCCGAGGATCAGCGGCGCGTGCGACTGCATCGAACCCGAGGCCCACATGCGCCGCGGCAGCGGCACGGGCGGCAGGAAGCCGCCGCGCTTCGCATGCCCGTCCACGCCGGTCTGCGCATGCGGCGGCGCCTCCAGGAAGTACAGCCACTGCCAGGGCAGCGGCAGCGCGTCGCCGGCCGAGGGCGCGTGCTCGCGGTCGAACAGCGCGGCGAGCGCGCGTGCGGGGAAGGGGTCCAGCCGC
Organism: Rubrivivax sp.; assembly: GCA_044506225.1. Classification (GTDB taxonomy): domain Bacteria; phylum Pseudomonadota; class Gammaproteobacteria; order Burkholderiales; family Burkholderiaceae_C; genus JAKFDI01. Next base: position 2,305 of record JBIQKU010000031.1, read on the forward strand.
TGCTCGGCGACCTGCCGGCGGCCGATCCAGGTGCGCAGGTGGTCGATGTCGATGGGGATGCCGTTATCGCTCATGTCCGTGGTGCCTCCGGTGTGAGCAAGGACAGGCCCAGCGCCACGCGGCGCTCGAGCCAGGGACTCGGGCGGTAGCGGGGGTCGCCGGTGACAGCCTGCATGCGGCGCAGGATGGCGAGCACCTTGTCGGCGCCCAGCGCATCGCCCCAGGCGAGCGGGCCGCGCGGATAACCGAGGCCCAGGCGCACCGCATCCTCGATGTCGTCCACCGAGGCGATGCCGCGCTGCGCGATCTGCGCCGCGATGTTGACGATGGTGGCCAGCACGCGCTGCACGATGAAGCCCGGGCTGTCGTTGATGACGGTGACCGCCGTGCCGTCGTGCGCCAGCAGCGCATGCGCGGCGTCGCGCATCTCGGGACGGGTGGCGGCGGTGAGCATCAGCGTGCGGTGCAGCGCGAAGCCCGGCAGCGGGTCGAGCGCGACGCAGCGCGTGGCGTCCAGCCCGAGCGCCACGGCCTCGCCGGTGGCGTCGCCGCCCCAGGACTGGACGATGCACAGCGCCTCCGGCGCGGGGCTGTCCAGCCAGGTGGCGCCGGCAGCGCTCACCAGCGCCTGCAGGGCGGCGCGGTCAGGCGCTTCGGGCGCGACGTACACCGCAAGCCCCGCGGGCAGGGGCGGCACGGCGCGCGGCGCGCTCGTCTGCTTCTTGTCGCCGTCGTAGACATACCAGCCCTGCCCCGTCTTGCGGCCGAACAGGCCCGCGGCCACACGCGGCGGCACCAGCGAGGACGGGCGGAAACGCGGCTCCTGCTGGAACTGCTCATAGATCGACGTCATGACCTTGCTGGACACATCCAGCCCGGTGAGGTCCAGCAGCTCGAACGGCCCCATGCGAAAACCCGCGGCCTCGCGCAGCACGGTGTCCACCTGCTCGGCGCTGGCCGCCTGCTCTTCCAGCAGGCGCAGGCCTTCGGTGTACAGGCCCCGGCCGGCGTGGTTGACCAGAAAGCCCGGCTGGTCGGCGGCCACCACGGCGCGGTGGCCGGTGGCGGCGATCAGGTCGCGCAGGCGCTCGACCACCGCCGGCGCGGTGCGCACCGCGGCAATCACCTCGGCCACCTTCATCAGCGGCACGGGGTTGAAGAAATGCAGGCCGGCCACACGCTCGGGACGGCGGCAGGCGGCGGCGATCTCGGTCACCACCAGCGAGGAGGTGTTGCTCGCGAGCATGGCCGTGTCGGACACCACCTCCTCGAGCTGGCGGAACAGCGCACGCTTGGCCTCGAGGTCCTCGACGATGGCCTCGACCACCAGCTCGCAGTCGGCCAGGTCGGCCAGGCTTGCCGCCACATGCAGCCGGTTCTTGATGGCGTCGAAGGCGCCGGCGGTGATGCGGCCCTTCTCGACACCGCGGCCGATCATGCCGCTCACGAATTCGATGGCCTTGGGCGCCGCGCCCTCGAAGGCATCGAAGCAGCGCACCCGATGGCCGGCCTGTGCGAAGAGCTGCACGATGCCGCGGCCCATGGTGCCGGCGCCGACGACGCCGATCGTCAATGTCTCCGTCATGACAGCCCCTGGTGCGATGAGTACATCGCCCCATCCCCCGAGGGGACCGGGCCTTGCTTGGGGCGGCCCGGCGCGGCGGCCCGGGCTATACGGATGGACAGGAGTTTCATATCTTCATTCACCCTTGAATTCGGCACGCCGCTTGTCGAGGAAGGCACGCATGCCCTCGGTCTTGTCGGCGGTGTCGAACAGCAGCAGGAACTCGCGGTTCTCCAGCGCCAGTGCGCTGTCGAGCGGCAGGTCGGGCCCCTGGCGCAGCACACGCCGCGTGGCGGCGACCGCCTTGGGCGGCATGCGCGTCACCTTCTTCGCCAGGGCCTGGGCGCGCGCCAGCGCCTGGCCTTCGTCCGCGAGTTCGGCGACCAGGCCGAGCTGCCAGGCCCGCTCGCCCGTCAGCTGTTCACCGGTCAGCAGCAGCATGGCCGCGACCGGCCGGCCCACCGCGCGCAGCAGCCGCTGCGTGCCGCCGGCGCCGGGCATGATGCCCACGGCCAGCTCCGGCTGGCCGAAGCGCGCGCTGCTGTCGGCGACGATGAAGTCGCACATCATCGCCAGCTCGCAGCCCGCGCCGAGCGCAAAGCCGCTCACCGCCGCGATGGTGGGCGTGCGGCTGTTGGCCACCGGCGCCCAGTACTGGCCGAGGTCGATGTCGGCCACCTGCTGCGCACCCTTGTCGACCAGCAGGTTGAGGTCGGCGCCGGCGGCGAACACGCTGTCGCCACCGGTGATGACGATGGCGCGAATGGCGGCGTCGGCATCGAGTGCGGCCACGGCGTCGGCAATCGCGCGGCGCATGGCGAGGTCCAGCGCATTGCGCTTGTCGGGCCGGTTGAGCGTGACCGTGCCCACCGGGCCGTCGCGCGTGACGATGACGAGCTGGGTCGTGTCGGTGCTCATGCGGGCTTTCTCGCAATGCTCAGGAAGTCGGGCGCGCGCTTCTCGGCGAACGCGCCATAGCCTTCGACGAACTCCTCGGCGCGCAGGCAGTGCGCCTGGTCATCCTCTTCGCGCTGCAGTTCGGCGTCCAGCGACGGCGAGACCCGCACCAGCCTGTCCTTCATGCGCGCGAACGCCCCCATGGGCAGCGCGGCGAGTGCCTGGGCCCGTTGCACGGCGGTGGCCATCACCTGCGCGTCCGGCACGAGTTCATCGGCCAGGCCGATGCGATGCGCCTCCTCGCCCGACACCGGCACGCCGGCGGTGAGGATGCGCCGCGCCTGGGCCACGCCCACACGCCGCGGCAGGGTGAGCAGCTGGCCCCAGTCGGGCACGAGGCCGATCTTGAGGAAGGGAAAGAGGATCTTCGTGCCCGGGCCGACGATGATCTCGTCGCCCAGCAGCGCAAGCCCCACCGCCGCGCCGGCGCCGATGCCCTCCACCGCGCTCACCACCGGAAGGCGCAGGTCGGCCACCCCCCGGCACAGCACCGCGATGTGCTGCATGCGGGCCCGCGCGCCGGCTTCGTCCAGGCCCTGCATGCTGGGCAGGTCGCCGCCGGCGGAGAACATGCCCTCGGCGCCGCCGAATACCAGCGCACGTGCGGACGCATCGGCCCGCAACTCGCGGATCGCATCCGTCAGCGCCTGGCGCACCGCATGGTCGATGGCGTTGCGCTTGTCGGGGCGGTTGATGAGCAGCCGCGCCACATGCGGCGCGGGTCGGTCGAGCAGGACCACGGGGTTGGCGTTCATGCGCAGGCTTTCATCGGGCCGTCGATGCGTTCAGTGGACACTGCGCGCCTGGCCTTGCCAGTACGGCTCGCGCAGCTTGTTCTTCATGATCTTGCCCGCACCCGACAAGGGCATCTCGGTGCGGAACTCCACGCTGCGCGGGCACTTGTAGTTGGCGATCAGCGTCTTGCAGTGAGCGATCAGCTCGGCCTCGGACAGGCTCTGCCCGGGCTTGAGCACCACCACCGCATGCACCTGCTCGCCCCATTTCTCGTGCGGGATGCCGACGACCGCGCTCTGGGCCACGGCCGGGTGCTTGGTGATGGCGTTCTCCACTTCGGCGGAGTACACGTTCTCGCCGCCGCTGACGATCATGTCCTTGATGCGGTCGACGATGAACACGAAACCGTCCTCGTCCATGTAGGCACCGTCACCCGAGTGGATCCAGCCGTTGCGCATGGTGCGGGCGTTCTCGTCCGGCTTGTTCCAGTAGCCCAGCATGTTGCAGCTGCCGCGTGCGGCGATCTCGCCCACGGTGCCGCGCGGCACTTCCTTGCCCTCTTCGTCGACGATCTTCACCTCCACCATGGCGGCGGCCCGGCCGCAGGAGCGCAGCTTGCCGAGCTTGCGGCCCTCGGGCGTGTGGTACTCGGGCGGGAGGTAGGTCGTGGGGCCGGAGGTCTCGGTCATGCCGTAGCCCTGCATCAGCGCCATCTGCGGAAAGGCGGCGGTGGCACGGTCGAGCAGCGTCTCGCCGATCGGTGATGCGCCATAGACCATGAAGCGCAGGCTGCCGAGGTCGAACTCGCTGAACCTGGGGTGGTCCAGCACCATCTGCAGCATGGTGGGCACCAGCAGCGTGTCGGTGACGCGGTCGCGCTGCACGGCCTCCATGAAACCTTCGGGCGTGAACGAGGCGATCAGCGTGTGCGTGCCGCCGGCGATGAACTGCCAGAACATGCCGAGTGTGCCGGCGAGATGGAAGATCGGCGCCGCGTGCAGGTACATCGGCCCGATGGCGTGGCCCAGCGCCATGCGGTTCATGGCGGCGCCCAGGATGCCCTCGTGCGACAGCATCACGCCCTTCGGGAAGCCGGTGGTGCCGCCGGTATAGAACACGCCCGCCAGATCCGGGCCCGACGCCTCGGCGTCGGCCACCGGCTCGGCGCGTGCGATGAGCGCTTCGTAGTCGTGCATGCCGGGCGGGCAGGCACCCTCGCCCATGTAGACGATGTGGCGCAGCGTCTTCGATTCGGCGCGGATCGCATCCACCAGCGGCAGGTGCGCGTCGTCGATGAACAGCAGCGTGGTCTCGCAGTCGTTGAACGAATAGGACAGCTCGGCCGCACTCCAGCGCGTGTTCGCCGGGTTGACGGCCGCACCCGCCCACAGCACGCCCATGTACACCTCGACGTAGCGGTCGGAGTTGAGGGCGAGGATGGCGAGCCGGTCGCCCTTCTTCGCGCCCAGCGCCTGCAGCGCACCGGCCAGCCGGGCGACGCGATCGCCGAACTGGCGGTAGGTCTGGCGGCGCGCGCCGAAGATGGTGGCAATGCGCTCGGGCTTCTGTTGCAGCGCGCGGCGCAGGCCCTGGGTCACGCCGGTCATGGCTCAGACGCCTTCGCGCCCGACGATGGACACCGAGCACACGTTCTGCGAGGGCTGGCCGCCCAGGTTGTGCGTGAGCCCGATGCGCGGGTCGCGCAGCTGGCGCTCGCCGGCGCGGCCCTGCAGCTGCAGGTACATCTCGTACAGCATGCGGATGCCGCTTGCGCCGATGGGGTGGCCGAAGCACTTCAGGCCGCCGTCGATCTGGCAGGGGATCTTGCCGTCGGCATCGAACACGCCGTCCAGCACGTCGCGCACCGCACCGCCTTCGTCCGACAGGCCCAGGTCCTCCATGGTCACCAGCTCGGTGATGGAGAAGCAGTCGTGCACCTCGGTCATGCTGATCTGCTCGCGCGGCTTGGTGATGCCGGCTTCCTCGTAGGCCCGCTTGGCGGCGATGCGTGCGGTGTGCACATAGCTGCCGTCCCATTCGTTGGAATGCATCTCCCAGCCGTTGGAGGTGACGATCTGCAGCGCCTTGAAGGTGACGAGGTCCTTCTTGCCCAGGCTGCGTGCGATCTCGGGCGTGGTGACGATGACCGCCGCCGCGCCGTCGGACACGCCCGCGCAGTCGAACAGACCGAGCGGCTCGGCAATGATGGGCGCGTTGATCACGGTCTCGGCGCTCACCGCCTTGCGGAAGTGCGCCTTGGGGTTCTTCGCGCCGTTGGCATGGCTCTTCACCGACACATGCGCGATCGCCCGCTTGAGCAGCTCGGCCTCGACCTTGTGCTTGCTGCGATAGGCCGAGGCGAGCTGCGCGAAGTTGGCCGGCGCGACCGCGTTCGGGTACCACTGGGGGATGTAGGTGCCGACGGTGGCCACCGGCAGGCCGCCGTAACCGGTGTCCTTCAACTTTTCGACGCCCAGGGCGATGGCGATGTCGCAAGCGCCCGCGGCCACCGCATACACGGCGGCGCGGATGGCCTCGGAGCCGCCGGCGCAGAAGTTCTCCACCCGCGTCACGCCGATGTCGGGCAGGCGCAGCGCGATGCCCATGGGCGTGCCGCCGCGGCCGACGCCCACGTCGTCCATGTGCGTGGAGAACCAGGCGGCGTCGAGCTGCTCGGGCGTGATGCCGGCGTCGGCCATGGCCTCGTTGTAGGCCTCGACCATGAGGTCTTCGGGGCTCGCGTCCCAGCGCTCGCCGAACTTGCTGCAACCCATCCCGAGGATGGCGACCTTGTCCTTGATGCCTGAAGCCATGACTTACTCCGATCCCTTGTCAGAAGCCGATGCACGCACCGGCGTGGCTTTCCAGAAGTAGCGGGTGTAGCCGCGGCGGTCGTCCACATCCTTGATGCGGAAGGTCATCTCCACCTCGGTGCCGCTGTCGATGTCGCCCTTGGCGACGTCGGTGAACTCCATGAGGATGCGCCCGCCGCCCTCGAAGTCCACCTGCCCGTAGCTGTGCGGCGGCGAACGGTGGAACGACAGGTATTCCGCCGACCAGCTCAGCACCTTGGCGCGGCGCTCCGCGAGCTTGTAGGGGCGCTGCGTGTCCTGCAGCGGCTTGCCCTGGTCGAAGGAGATGCGCGACGGCGGAAAGTGCACCGAGCCGGTGGTCTCGCAGCGCCCGGCCACCAGCCCGAGGATGGCCGCGCGATGGCGGTAGGCGGTGGACAGCGCGGTCTTGCGGTCCTGCTCACCGCGCATGCCGCGCTCGAGCTCGATCTGGCCCTTGAACGACAGGAAGCGGGTGTAGTTGCTGTCTTCCACACCGCGGCGGATCCATTCGGCCACGCCCACCGCCGGGCGAAAGCGCCGGATCTCGTCCGTCACGCGCAGCACCACCGCCTGCGCGCCGCTGCCGAACTGCGCAAGCAGGATGCGCTGGCCGGGCTCGGCACGCTCGAGCACGCTGGCGAGCAGCAGCAGGCCATGGGCGACGCCGGTGTCGCCGACGTTGGTGGCCAGCGAATCCACCACCGCGTCCGCACGGATGCCGCAGACCTTGGCAAGCTGCTGGTCCATCTTGCGGAAGGTGCTGGGGAAGATGAAATGGTCGATCTGCGAGGCCTCGACCTTGGCTTCCGCCAGCGCCGCCTGTACCGCACGCGGCACCAGCTTGGCAATGCCTTCGTCGCGCACCCAGCGCTCTTCCCAGACGTAGTCGACTTCCTCGCCGGCCCCGCGGAAATGGTCGACGAAGTCGACGGTCACCGTGCCCGCACCCAGCCACTCGGCCAGCACCTTGTCGCGCCCGAGCAGCAGTGCGGCCGCACCGTCACCGTAGTCCAGTTCCTGGGCGCTCGCGGGGCGGGTCTTGCGCGCATCGGCGGCCAGCACCAGGGTGTCGCCGGCACCGCCGCGCACCTGGGCCACCGCCTGCATCAGCGCCGACAGGCCTGAGCGCTGCGAGCCGGTGATGTCCATGGCCATCACGTCCTCGCGCAGGGTCAGCGCCTCGCACACCACGCCGGCGTTCAGCCGCTCGGCAAACGGCAGCGTGCCCGAGGCGAACAGCACGCCGGCCACATGGCTGCGGTCCTCGCCGCGGCCCAGGCAGTCGCGTGCGGCGGCCACCGCCATGGTGAGGCTGTCCTCGTCCCAGTTGGCATAGGCACGCGTGCCTTTGGCAAGGCCGGCGAACTGGGGGGCGTACCAGGCGTTGGCGTCGACCACCGCACGGCGGGCGAGCCGCAGGCGGGGGATGTAGCCGCCGTATCCGACGATTCCGAACATGGTCAGGACTTTCCTATTTCGTGAGGGGTTGGACATGGGCGCGCAAGAAGGCGCCGATGGCCGAGCGCGCGGCCTGCGCCTGCGCCAGCTCGGGGAACTGCTGGTAGACGTGGATCATTCCTTCGCCGACCTGCAGCGTGACGGGCACACCCGCGGCCTGCGCCTTGGCGGCGAACTCGGTCGAATCGCTGAGCACGGTCTCGCGCTCACCCACCTGCACCAGCAGCGGCGGCAGGCCGTGCAGCTCGGCGAACAGCGGCGAGACCAGCGGCTGGCGCGCGTCGGCATCGCGGCCGAGGTAGTTGCGCGCCATCGCGAGAATCATCGGCCGCTGGTGGATAGGGTCGCGCCCGGCGTGGGTCTCGTAGCTCGCGCCGCTGGCGCTCATGTCGGTCCAGGCCGACATCAGCACGGCGGCCGCCGGCAGCGGCCGGCCGGCATCGCGCAGCTTGAGCAGCGCGGTGAGCACCAGGTTGCCGCCGGCCGAATCGCCGGCGAGCACGATGTGCTGCGGCGCATGGCCCGCGGCGAGCAGCCCTTCGTAGGCGGCACAGGCGTCGTCCAGCGCCGCGGGGTAGCGGTGCTCGGGCGCGAGCCGGTAAGCCGCGCCGAAGACGCGGCAGCCGGACGCCTTCGACAGGCCTGCCATCAGCTCGCGGTGCGAATACGGCGAGCCGACCTGGAAGCCGCCGCCGTGGAAATACAGCATCACGCGCTCGGTCTCCGCACCCGGCGCGTTCACCCATTCGCCCGGCACGCCGCCCAGCTCGGCGGCTTCGACCGTCGCATCCACCGGCACGCCGCCGAACAGCGCGTCCCAGTCGGCACGCATCTGCGCCACGGTGGTGTCACGGCCCCAGCGGCGGTAGACACTGCGCACGCGGTCGATCACTGCCTCGATGTCGTTCACTGTCGTCGTCTCGTTCATTGACCGCACCCCATGCCGCCGGACACGCCCAGCGTCTCGCCGGTGATGAAGGCCGCACCGTCGCTCGCAAGGAACGCCACCGCCGCCGCCACTTCCTCGGGCGTGCCCAGGCGCCCGGCCAGTGTCGCCGCCGTCATGGCCTGCAGCAGCTTGTCGCCGCCCGCGGCCACGGCCTCGCGCAGCAGCGGCGTGTCGATGGGCCCGGGGGCGATGACGTTGGCGGTGATGCCCTTGTGCCCGTTTTCGCGCGCGATGGAGCGGGTGAAGGCAATCACCCCGCCCTTGGCTGCGGCATACACCGCCGCGCCGCGCGAGCCGATGCGCCCGGCTTCGGAGGCGATGTTGATGAGCCGCCCGAAGCCCGCCGCCTGCATGGCCGGCAGCGCCGCATGCGTGGTGGCGAACACCGCCTCGAGGTTGACCGCGAGCAGGCGGCGCCAGTCCGCGATCTCGGTGCGGGTGAAGTAGGCGTGCTGGTCGACGCCGGCGTTGTTCACCAGGATCTGGTGCGGGCCGGTGTCCAGCACCACCTGGCGCGTGCGTTCGAGCTCGGTGACGTCGAGTTCCACCGCCGTCGCGCCGATCTCCTGTGCCAGCGTGCGGGCCGTGGCGATGTCGCGGTCGGCGACGACGACATGCGCCCCGTCGGCCGCAAGCCGCCGCGCGACGGCCGCGCCGATGCCCTTGGCGCCGCCGGTGAGGAACGCGCGGCGGCCGGCCAAGGGCAGTTGGATGGGCGTGGAAGCGTCAGCCATCGTGCCAGGCCCTTTTCGCTCAGCGCCCGGTGAAGCGCGGCGCGCGCTTCTCGATCACGGCGGACAGGCCTTCCAGCGCGTCCTGCATGCCGGCGAGCTGGGCCTGGGTGCGGTTCTCTTCATGCATCACCGCCTCGGCACCCTGCCCCATGCCGCTCCACAGCAGGCGCTTGGTGGCGGCCAGCGCCGCGGGCGCGCCGGCGGCAAGCTGGCGCGCGAGCGCCAGGCCTTCGTCGAACAGGCGCTCGTCGGGCACCACGCGCGAGATGAGGCCGATGCGCAGCGCCTCCTGCGCATCGATGACCGGGTTGAACAGCAGGATGTCCATCGCCTTGCGAAAGCCCACCAGGTGCGTGAGCGTGACCGACACGCCCGCGTCCGGCACCATGGCTACACGCGTCGCACCGGCGAGGAACTTGGTCGATTCACCGGCCACGACCACGTCGGACGAACACACCAGCCCCATGCCGCCGCCGCCCGCCGCGAAGCCCTGCACCACGCTCACCACCGGCGCGTTCAGGCGCATGAGGAGCGCCACGACGAGCTGCAGGTAGGAGGTGGCCATGCGGATGTAGTCCGGCAGCGCCTCGCCCTTGGACAGGAACACATGCACGTCGCCGCCGGCGCAGAAGTGCTTGCCTTCGCCGGTGAGCAGCACGGCACGCACGCGGCCGTCGCCGTGCACCTGCATCAGCACCTCGTGCAACGCCTTCAGCAGCTCCATGTTCAGGCCGTTGGACGCATCGGGCCGGTTCAGGCGCACATGCGCCACGCCGTCCGAATGCAGCTCGAGGCGCGCGGGGCCGTCGGGGACGAGGACTTCGATGGACGGGGGGGTGGTCTTGTCTGTTGCGGTCATCTTGTCTCCCAATTTCTCAGCGAGCGCGAGCGCCGCATGGCATGGAGGCTACGGGCTCTCGTCGCAAGCGGCGAGAGCACCGCAAAAGCCCGTTCGCACTGAGGTATCGAAGTGCGTCCTGGCGCACACCGGCCCTTCGATACCTCAGGGCGAACGGGTCGGCAACGGGTGCCCCCGATCAAGCAAACGCCGCGGATCCGGCTTCGCCGGTCCGCTGGTGTTGCCCCCTCGGGGGGCGCGCGAAGCGCGTAGGGGGGGTCAAATCAAGAACGCCACCGAGAAGATCGCCCGCTCGTTGTTCGTCAACACCACCTTCTTGCCCGCCATGCGCAGCTCGCCGTCCACGCGGCGCAGCTTGTATTCATTGCGTGCACCCCAGATCGTGTCGCCGCGCGCATGCGCCTCGAACACGATGGCGTTGGCCGTGACCAGCAGCTCGGTGCCGTCGTTCTCGAGAATCTCCACGTTGGACACCACCCGCCGCAGCGGCGAGCGCGGCGTCTGGCTGTAGCGCTTGCCCGTATGGAACTGGCGCACCCGCAGCCCGATGCGCGAGCGGTTGTCGTAGAGGATGGACATCTCCTTCTCCGGATCGCCGCCTTCGCCGTTGGCCGGGATCCAGTACACGCCGTCGTCCGTCCACAGGGCTTCCCACGCGTCGTATTCGTGGTTGTCCTGCAGGCGTGCCTCGCGGTAGATGAACTGCGACACCTCGTGATGCAGCAGCAGGTCGTCGAGCGTTGCCATGATTTACGCGGCCTCCATCAGCGAGCGGTAGTGGCGCCAGATGCCACGGCTGGGGGTTTCGTCGGTGGCGTCGCCGATCAGGTAGCCGTTCTCGTCCTCGCGCTCGCGGTGCTTGCCGCGCCCGAGGTACAGCCATTCGGGGTTCTGCGCCTGCACGCCGAGCTGCGTGCGCTCGTACATCTCGGCGTCGTCCGCGAGCAGGAAGCCGGCCGGGCCGACCGAGCCCATGGTCTGCTGGCGCATGCGCCGGTTCAGGTCGGGCGCGCCCTTGAACTGCAAGGCGGTGACGTGCTGCACCGACTCGCCCGCGGACAGCGGCTGGATCACGAAGAGCTGGATCTCCGCGATGAAGAGGTTGGGGTAGATCATGATGTGCGGCGTGCCGTCGATCATGATCTCGCGCGCCTTTTCCTTGCCGTAGGCGGCTTCCATCTTCTGCACGTAGTCGGGCAGGCGGTCGGCGGTGGTGCCGAACCAGCTCAGCGGCACGTCGCGCTTGCGGAACTCGGGGCGCAGGTCGTTCTCGGAGTGGCCCTTGCCGAAGTATCGCGACACTGCGGTCGACTCGGCCGCGTACAGGTCGCCGATGCCGCTTTGCGCCACCTCGAAGATGGACGCATGCACGAAGGACGGGTGGTAGCCGTCGGTCTCGTTCTCGACGATGAACTTCCAGTTCGCCTTCACCTTGTGCTTGAGGAAGCCGGCGGTGATCTCGACCTCGCCTTCGGGTGAGGTCAGGCACAGCGCGTCGATCGCGTCCTTGGCGGCGCCCAGGTGCTCCTCCAGCGACTCGCCCTCCTCGGCCATCGAGCCGAAGACGAAGCCGCGATACGAGGCCACACGCGCCACCTTGCCCATGCCGAGCTCGGAGCGGTCCACGCCCTCGTAGCCCGAGGGGAAGGGGTAGCCGCGCAGCGCGCCGTCGTTGGTGAAGGTCCAGCCGTGGTAGGGGCAGGTGAAGGAGCGGGCGGAACCCTTCTCCGTCACGCACACACGCGCGCCGCGGTGCGGGCAGCGGTTGTGCAGCAGGTTGATCTTGCCGGCGCGGTCGCGCGTCATGATGATCTGCTCGGGGCCGATGGACTTCATCACGAAGTCGTTCGGGTTCGGCACCTCGCTCTCGTGGCCCACGTACACCCAGGTGCGGAACCAGATCTTGACCAGCTCTTCCTGGAAGATGGCCGGGTCGTGGTACAGCGAACCGTGCACCTGGTTCGGGCGAATCAGCTCGCCCCAGTTGCGCGGCTCGGCCGGCGCACTGGCAGTGGGAATCACGGGAGCACAGGCACTCATGTTGTCTACCTCACGAAAGTGTTGCCGCAGGCTGCGGCGGCATTGCGATGCGCCGTTGTTGGAGCAATAATAGACCGACTGGTCGGACTATGTCAAACCTCTCCGGCCTCCGATTCACCCCATGGAAACGAGACCATCGCCATGCCCACCGTGACCTTCATCGAGCACGACGGAACCACCCATGAAGTGCAGGCGCCGAACGAGCGCTCGCTGATGCAGATCGCCGTGGACAACGGCGTGCCCGGCCTGCTCGGCGACTGCGGCGGCTCCTGCAGCTGCGCCACCTGCCACGGCTACGTCGACCCCCGCTGGGCCGACAAGCTGCCGCCCCAGTCCGAGACCGAGGTCTTCATGCTCGAAAGCGTGCCCGACCTGCGCGAAAGCAGCCGCCTGTGCTGCCAGATCAAGATGAAGGACGAACTCGATGGCATCGTGGTGCAGCTGCCGGAGGAGCAGGTCTGATGCGGAGCCGGCGACCTGCTTGCGTCCGAGCAAGCCGGGCCGCTACCCCGGGCCCATTCCATCCCGGTCGTGCCGAGGTATCGAAGCGCTCGCGGGGCGCACACCAGCCCGTTCGCGCTGAGCCTGTCGAAGCGCTCCGCCGCAACTCACCCGAAACCCGTTCGCGCTGAGCTTGTCGAAGCGCTCTCGCTTCAACCCCCGTTCGCGCTGAGGTATCGAAGCGCTCGTGTGGGCACACCAGCCCGTTCGCGCTGAGCCTGTCGAAGCGCCCCCCAACACCCGCTCCCGACACCCGTTCGCGCCGAGGTATCGAAGCGCTCACGGATACACACCAGCCCGTTCGCGCTGAGCTTGTCGAAGCGCTCTCGCGCAAACACCCGTTCGCGCTGAACGCGTGGAGCCCCTCAGCCCCCCTCAGCCCCCCGCCCCCTCCTCCGCACTCACCATCAACGACTCCTGCGTCGTCGACGCCACCATCATCCCGCGCGCATCGTGCACCCGCGCGATCGCGAGCCCCCGGCCATGCGCCGCGCTCGGGCTGTGGCAGTCGAAATGCATCCACTCGTCCGCCCGCACCGGCCGGTGGAACCAGATGCAGTGGTTCAGGCTGCTCATGTACAGCCGCTGCTGCTGCGCCTCCAGACCGCGCACATGCGGCGCCACGCTGCTGAAGTTCAGCCACCAGTCCGACAGATAGGCAAACGCGGCCGCATGCACGAACGGGTCGTCGGGCAGCACGTCGCGTGCCTTGAGCCAGAAGCTGAGTTGCGGCCCGGCCGTCGCGGGTGACACCTGGCGCTGCACATCCGGAACGCGGAACTCCAGGCACTGCTTGGTGTGCAGCGAATAACCGCTGAGCCGGCGCAGATCCGCCTCCCACTCGGGCGGCATGTCGGCCAGCCCCGGCAGGTCCTGCGGCATGGCCGGGCCGGCAGCGCTCGGCGCCGCATGCGCGGGCGCCGGCTGCGGCACGGCAAAGCTCACCTGCGCATCCAGCACCAGTCGCCCGCCCGCCTGCACGCCGCGCACATGGCGCGAGGAGAAGCGCCGCCCGTCCTGCAGCACCGTCACATGCAGGTCGATGGCCCGGTCCGGCTGCGCGCCCTGCAGAAACAGGAACTGCATCATCGTCGGCAGCCGGTCGCGCCCCACGCCCATGCCGGCCGCCATCAGCGCCTGCCCCAGCGTCTGGCCGCCGTAGGAACGACCGTTGAGGTTCGGGTCCCCGAAGCGGGTGCGGTAATGCCCCGGCGCGACGGTGTCCAGCGCCAGCAGCCTGGCGAGGTCGCGTTCGTTCCAGGGGGGCAGGACGGTGTCGCCCGTATCGGGGGCACTGGGAGAGAACAGGGTCATGAGGTGGCACTGCGCCGCGGTGGCCGTAGGGTTCGACCCATTGTATTGGACCGACGCGTCGGTCTGTTTATAAGCGATATGTGCGGCCCTGGCACGCACTCCAGACGGGACGATCCGCGTACCCCTCAGGGATGGAACTCGAACGTGTTCTTGCCCTGCTGCTTGGCCCGGTACAGCGCCTTGTCGGCCTGCTTGACCAGCGCCGCTTCGTCATCGGGCCCGTCGCGGTACAGCGCCACGCCGATGCTGGCCGAGACGTTGACCATGCCGCCTTCAAAGGGCACCGGGTCTTCGGCCGCGCGCAGCAGCTTGTGCAGGATCGGCTCGAGCTGCTCGCAGGTCTCCACTTCGTGCACCAGCGCAATGAACTCGTCGCCGCCGACACGCGCGACCGCATCGCTCGAACGCAGCACACCCCGGAAACGCTCGCTGAGCGTTTGCAGGAGCACATCGCCCGCGGCATGCTCGAGCGAGTCGTTCACCGCCTTGAATCCGTCCAGATCGATGTAGAGCACCGCCAGGGCGCGCCCGTAGCGCCGGGCAGAACGCACGGCCGCCTTCAGCAACTCGTGGAACATGGCGCGGTTCGGCAGCCCGGTCAACGCATCGTGCGTGGCGAGATGCTCGATGCGTTCTTGCGCCACACGGCGTTCGGCCTCCCGGTCGAAGCTTGCGAGCGCAAAACTGACATTGGCGCTCAATCGCTCGAGCAGCGCCACGGCGTCGGCGTCGAAGGCATCGACGTCGCGGGCGAAGAACAACAGCACGCCCACCGGACGCCCGCCATGCACCAGCGGCACCGCGGCGCTGGCGCGCACGCCTCCGGCGCGGGCCTGCTCATGCCACGGGTGCAGCCGCTCGTCGTTGAGATAGTCGTTCGCCACCTGCGTGACGCCGCTGCGGAAGGCGGAGCCTGCGGTACCCCGCCCCTGCGCCACATGGGCGTCCACGGAAATCGGCGCCTGCGCCAGCCGCCGCAGTGCCGTGTCGCCGCCCGCGATGGCGATCACCTTCAGCCACGAGCTGGCGTGCTCGGGCTGCAGCACGGCCGCCAGCACGAACTCCGCACCGACGGCCGCATGACACACCGCGTCGAACAGCGCCTGGGGCGTCGTGACCCGCATGATGGCTTCGTTGACGGCGCTGAGCGTGGAGTACATCCTCCTGGCGCGCCGCTGCGCCGCTTCGGCGACGGCACGGCGCGCCTCTTGCTCGAAGCGGTCGAGCGCGAACGACACGTTGGTGCTCATGCGTTGCAGCAACGAGACCATTTCGTCGTCGAACTCGCCCGGCTCATTCGAGTAGTACACCAGGGCGCCGGTGCAACGGCCATCCTGCATCAGCGGAAAGGCGGCGGCGGCACGAGCGTCGGCCGCGCGCACCTCGCGGCGCCGGGGATCGAAGCGCTCGTCGTTCGGAATGTCGCTGGCAATGCACGGTGTCGCAGTGCGGAACGCCTCGCCGACGATGCCCCGGCCTTCGACAAGCGCAGGATCGATCGAGATGTGCACGCCCACGATCGACTCGGAGCCCACGCCCGCACCGGCCACGCAGTCCAGCCAGGGCGCACCCGGCTCGTGCAGGAACACGGTCGAGGCGACAAAACGACCGCCCTCCACGGATGCGTCGCAGACGGAATCGAACAGCACCTGCGGCGACGGTGCGCGCAGGATGGCTTCCACGGTCGTGGTCAACGCGCGGTACAGCCGCTCCACTCGCGCGAGGCGCCGGACGTCGTCGTTGCGCGACAGTGGACTCGCCCGAACCGCGTCGGCAATGGGGTCAGTTGGCATGCGTGGTCAACAAGAGAAGCTCCCCACGGATATCGGCCTGGGCGGCCGTCAGCACCAGCGGCGATTGCGGCACAACGTCACGCCGCCGAGACAACAGCGGTGCCCCTGGCCCCGGCCTGGCCTGGCCGCCGACCATATTGCCCGACGCGTCGGTCTATTTATCCCGGCGCTGTGCGATGGCACCCGCGATGCATCCCATGGCAGCCCGCGCGCTCATGCACCCGTGCCGACGGTCGCGCCGCATCCCGGGCGGGCGCAGGAGACCATGCGCGCCACGGGTGTCAGTACCCCCGGGACGGTCGGATCTGGGGAGCGGCGTCGGCTGTCGGGAAGTTTTCCAGCCGCGGCGACGGCCCGATGCCTGCGTCGACCGTTGAGACGCCTCACGCCTCTGAAGGAGTAACCAAATCCAACAACTGGCCGAACCCTTGCTTGGTGCCGGGCGCAGCGATCGGACGCTGCGTTAACCGGAGAGACGTATGCATGGATCAAGACCAGGTTCTGCCGGCGTTGCCGCTGCCGTTGTCGTTGCCGCCGCACTCTTTGCCGCCGTTCCGGCGGCGAGCGCCGCAGTCATCAGCATCGACAGCTACGACAACGGCGCGTACCGCAACGACGGATTGCATAGCGGTGGCAACACCACGACCTTCACCGGGTTCACGGCTTTTGGGGGAAGTCCCTTTCCGGCGGCCTACGAAAACCGGGGGTTCTATGCCTTCGACATCAGCGGCGTGGGAACCGCATCGGCGATTTCGGTGACCTTCTACGCCCGTGGAACCTTCGTCACCGACACCGGGACGGAGACTGTGGTTGTCACCGACTACACCGTCGGCACCGTCGCCGCTCTCGTGGGCGGCTCCACCGTCGTCAATCCATTTGGCGATCAGGCGTTCGCGGACCTCGGCGACGGGGTTGTCGGGACCCACACCATCACGGCCAGGACCAGCACGCCGATGCCGGAGATCACCATCGATCTCGCGCCTGGCTTTGTTAGTCTGTTCAACAACGCGCTGCAAACCGAACAGAAGATTGCTCTGGGAACGGCCCTGACCTCAGGTGCGTACTTCACGCCTCAGGGCTTCTGGGGCGCCGGTGGCGGCATACCGGCGGCCCGTCTCAATGTCACGCTCCAGCAGACCGTGCCCGAGCCTTCCACGGCCCTTCTGGCTGGTGTGGCCGTGCTCGGCCTTGCGCTGACGCGGCGCCGACGGGCGCCGTAGGAATCGCTGAGCCCGGCCTGCGGACAAAGCGCGAGAGCCGATCGCGAAAGCCGGCTTGTTCAATGACATCGGAATGGCTGCCCGACCGTGGGCAGCCCTTCTCCATCACGGTCACGGACCACGGGGACGCGCGCCCCACAACGCCGCAAGGCTGCGCCTTTCAGGCCTGCACCGCTGCCAACAGCCCCGTCGAGGTTGGGCGCTTTGGGGGCCACCTGTATCCTCGACTTCTTTTCTCGAAAGGATGGACATGGCACTGTCGAAGAAGAAGCGTGTGGGCAAGAGAACCGTTCTCGCCAGCCAGGTGCGCAAGACGGCCAGCGGCCGCAAGCGCCGCAAGTCCGACGGCCGGCAGCCGCCGAAGGCGGTGACGCAGACTTCCACGCCGGCATCGAGCTGATGCCGCCGCGCCGCGGATGTGCCGGGGCGACAGGTTCGCCCGGCGCGATTCGCGGTGCGACGAGCGCTGGCGCCCGGCTGACGGGTGCAGTCCCTTCATGCAGGCCCGGCGCCGGCCCTACGCCGCGCTGGCCGCCCGGCCCGACGGCACTTGATAGCGCAGCTCCGCAAAGCCCGCGCCCACCTGCTTGACCGAGACGAGCGTCAGCGCCGGTTGGGTGATCCGACGAGGGAACAGCGGCTTGCCCTTGCCGAGGGTGACCGACCCGACCTGCACGATGATTTCGTCCAGCAGTCCGGCGTCGTGGAACTGCCCGGCGAGATCACCGCCACCCACGATCCAGATGTTCTTGTCGCGCGCGGCCGCGCGCATCGCGGCGTGGACGGGCGCCACATCGCCTCGCACGAACCGGAGATCGGCTCCGGGCACGGATGGCAGCGCTCTGTTCGAGAAGATCCACGCAGGCTGGGTGTACGGCCAGGCGGAGCCGGTCTCGGCAGAAACCGTCTGCGCGTGGCGCAGCATCCATTCATACGTGGAGCGGCCCATCGCCAGCGCACCGACTTCGGCGATGAAGCGCGGGTAGCCGGTGTCGTTGATGTCCCCGAGCGGGAACAACCAGTCGAGAGAGTCGTCCTCGGTCGCGATGAACCCGTCCAGGCTCGTCGCGGTGTAGTACTGGGTCTTCATGGGGCCCTCCATCGGGCGCGGACACCTGTGCCGACGGACTGATGATCAGCCGGCCCTCCGGTCTCAATGTCGTGGGGGTCGATTTTCCATGTCGCTCGACGAGCCGAACACGCGGCCCGGCAAGGGACCGTATCCACTGACGCCGGCTTGTGACGTCGTCGAAGTGACCTTGACGCGTCGGGCCCCTCACCCCAGCCCTCTCCCCAGGGGGGAGAGGGAGCGGCCGGCGCCTCGTTCAAGGTCTCGTGCTCGCCGCGCGAGCGTGCGCCTCGCAACCCCTCACAACCCCCGCGCAATCACCTCTTTCATGATCTCGCTGGTGCCGCCGTAGATGCGCTGCACCCGCGCATCCGCATACATGCGCGCGACCAGGGATTCGTTCATGAAGCCGTAGCCGCCCCATAGCTGCAGCAGGGCGTCGAGCACGCGGTTCTGCGTTTCCGAGGCCCAGAGCTTGGCCATGGAGGCGGTGACGGTGTCGAGCGTGCCGGCCACGAGCTGTTCGATGCAGCGGTCGATGAAGGCGCGGCCGACGCCGATCTGCGTGGCCACGTCGGCCAGCACGAAGCGGGTGTTCTGGAAGTTTGCGATGGGCTGGCCGAAGGCCTGGCGTTCGCGCACGTAGTCCAGCGTGGCGGTGTAGGCGCCCTCCATGCAGGCGAGTGCGCTCACGCCGATGATGAGTCGCTCGTAAGGCAGGTCGCTCATGAGCTGGAAGAAGCCCTGCCCTTCCTTGCCGCCGAGCAGCTGGTCAGCGCTCACCTGCACGTCGTCGAAGAACAGCTCCGAGGTGTCCTGCGCCTTCAGGCCCATCTTGTCGAGCACGCGCCCGACGCGGTAGCCCGCGCAGCCTTCGGTCTCGACGATGAGGATGGAGGTGCCGCGCGCGCCCTGTGCCGGGTCGGTCTTGCACACCACCAGCACCAGGCCGGCGAGAAAGCCGTTGGTGATGAAGGTCTTGCTGCCGTTGATGAAGTACGCCTCACCGCGGCGCTCGGCGCGGGTGCGCAGGCCCTGCAGGTCCGAGCCGGCGCCGGGTTCGGTCATGGCGATGGCGCCCACCAGTTCGCCGCGTGCCAGGCGCGGCAGGTAGCGGCGCTTCTGGTCCTCGGTGCCGTGGTTCAGGAGGTAGTGCGCGACGATGGAATGCACGCCGATGCCCATGCCGCTCAGGCCGCGCCGTGCCATCTCCTCGTGGATGACGGCCTCGTGGCGGAAGTCGCCGCCGGCGCCGCCATGGCCCTGGGGAATGTCCACGCACAGCAGGCCGAGTGCGCCGGCACGCCGCCAGATCTCGTGGCCGACATGGCCGCGTGCGCGGGCGGCGGCGTCGCCCGGCGCCATCTCGTCGTCGACGAAGCGCACCACCGTGTCACGAAAGGCGTCGATCTCGGCGTCGCGCCAGGAGCGTTCGAAGGTCAGCGGCATGCGCGAATCCTTGTGCGGCTCACGCGGTGGGCAGCCGGTGATCGCGGTACTGCTCGCGCAGCCGCGTCTTCAGCAGCTTGCCGGTCGCGGTGTGCGGCAGCTCGTCGACGAAGACCACGTCGTCGGGCAGCCACCATCTGGCAACACGCGTGGCGAGGTGGTCGAGGATGGATTGTTTGTCCGCCGGCTGGCCGGCGCGGGTGACGACGATGAGCAGCGGCCGCTCCTGCCACTTCGGATGCGGCACGCCGATGATGGCCGCCTCGGCCACCGCGGGATGGCCCATGGCGGCGTTCTCCACGTCGATGGACGAGATCCATTCGCCGCCGGACTTGATCACGTCCTTGGCGCGGTCCACCAGCTGCACATAACCGTCGGCATCGATGGTGGCCACATCGCCGGTCGGAAAGAAGCCCTCGGCATCGAGCACCGCCCCGCCTTCGTTGCGGTAGTAGCCGCTTGCAATCCACGGCCCGCGCACCATGAGGTGGCCGAAGGCCTGGCCGTCCCAGGGCAGCGGCTGGCCGTCGTCGCCGACGATCTTCAGCTCCACCCCCCACACGCCGCGGCCCTGCTTGAGCTTGACCTTGGTGAGCGCCTCCTCGTCCAGCGCCTCATGCTTGGGCAGCAGCTTGCTGATGACGCCGATGGGGCTGGTCTCCGTCATGCCCCAGCCCTGCATCACCTCGGCGCCGAAGTCGCGCTCGAAGCGCTCGAGCATCGCGCGCGGCACCGCCGCCCCGCCGATGCCGATGCGCCGCATGCCCAGCGCCTTCGGGTCGATGTCGGGGTTCGCGTCCAGGTACTGGAACAGCATCAGCCACACCGTGGGCACGCCCTGCGAGAAGGTGACCCGTTCATCGCGCATCAGCTCGTACACGCTCTTGCCGTCCAGGTGCGGACCGGGCAGCACCAGGCGCGCGCCCACCAGCGCCGCGCCATAGGGTGTGCCCCAGCCGTTGGCATGGAACATGGGCACGATGAGCAGCAGCGTCTCGGCGGCGCTCAGGCCGAAGGTGTCGGGCGAAAGCTCCATCAGCGCATGCAGCACGGTCGAGCGGTGCGAATACAGCACGCCCTTGGGGTTGCCGGTGGTGCCCGAGGTGTAGCAAAGCGAGGACGCGGTGCGCTCGTCGAACTCGGGCCAGTCGTAGGCGGTGGACTGGGTGTTCACGAGCTCGTCCCAGCACAGCAGGTTGGGCACGTCGATGTCGGGCATGTGCGCCCGGTCGGTCATCGCGATGAAGGCCTGCACCGTCTTCAGGCCCGGCGCGAGCCTGGCCACCAGCGGCGCGAAGGTGATGTCGAAGAACAGCACCTTGTCCGCGGCGTGGTTGACGATGTAGTCGATCTGCGGCGGGAACAGCCGCGGGTTGATGGTGTGCAGCACGGCGCCCGAGCCCGAGGCGCCGTAGTAGAGCGCGAGGTGCCGGTGGCTGTTCCAGGCCAGCGTGCCCACGCGGTCGCCCGCAACCACGCCGAGGGTGGCCAGCGCGTTCGCCACCTGCTTGGCGTTGTCGCGCACACCACGCCAGTGGCTGCGGTGCATCGTCCCCTCGGGCAGGCGCGAGACGATTTCGGTGTCGGGGTGGAAGGTGGCCGCATGCTCGATGAGCGACGAGATCATCAGCGGCCGGTCCTGCATCAGTCCGAACATGGGCACTCCTTGCCGGGCGTGGGGGTGCCCTCCTTCTACTGCAGCCCGCCCATGCGGCCCATAGGTTGGAACGCTGGGCCCGGGTCGCGCGCCCGGCGCGAGGGCCGGGCTCAGGAATGGAAGTCGAAGGTGTTCTTGCCGCGCTGCTTGGCGCGGTACAGCGCCGCGTCCGCCTGCTTGACGAGGGTGGCCTGGTCGGCCGGCTGCTCGCGGTACAGGGCCACGCCGATGCTGGCCGAGACGCTGGCCGTGCGGCCCTCGATGGTCACCGGCGCGTTCGCCGTCTCGAGCAGCTTGTGCAACACCGGTTCGAGCTGCTCCCGCGACTCGACCCCATGCACCAGCGCGATGAATTCGTCGCCGCCGATGCGCGCCACCGCATCGCTGTCGCGCAGCGTCTGCCGGAAGCGCCGGCTGATTTCCTTCAGCAGCTGGTCGCCGGCGCCGTGGCCCAGCGTGTCGTTGGTGGCCTTGAAGCCGTCCAGGTCGATGTAGAGCACCGCCAGCCCCTGCCCGTAGCGCCGCGCCGTGCGCATCGCCGCGTTCAGCAGTTCGTAGAACATCACCCGGTTGGGCAGGCCGGTGAGCGCATCGTGCGTGGCCAGGTGCTGGACGCGCTCGAGCGCGAGGCGCCGTTCGGCCTCGCGGTCGAAGCCGGCGAGCGCAAAGCTCACGTTCGCGCTCAGCCGCTCGAGCAGGGTCACGGTCTCGGCATCGAAGGCGTCGACTTCCTTGGCGCAGAACACCAGCACACCGACCGGATGCTCCTGGTGCATCAGCGGCACGGCGGCGGCCGACGCCACGCCCGCGCTGCGCGCGAGCTCGTGCCAGGGCTGCAGCCGCTCGTCCATGAGGTAGTCGTTGGCGACTTGCGTCAGGCCGCTGCGAAACGCCGTGCCGGCGATGCCGCGTCCGAGCGCCGAGCCGCCGTCCACAGAGATCGGCCCTTCGAGCAGCCGGCGCGGCACGGGGTCGTCGCTGGCGATGGCTCCCACCTGCATCCAGTTGCTGCCCTCGCGCGGCTGAAGGACCGCGGCGAGCACGAACTCGGCGCCGTGCACCGCCGCGCGGCAGAGTTCGTCGAACAGCGCCTGCGGCGCCTGCACACGCATGATGGCCTCGTTGATCGCACCCAGCGCCGCATACATGCGCCGGGCGCGCCGCTGCGCGGCTTCGGCGGCCGCGCGGCGCGCCTCGTGCTCGAAGCGGTCGAGCGCGAACGACAGGTTGACGCTCATGCGCTGCAGCAGGCTGACCATCTCCTCGTCGAACTCGGCCGCCTCGCTCGAGTAGTACACCAGCACCCCGGTGCAGCGGCCGGCGCGAAGCAGTGGAAACGCCGCCGCCGACTGCGCCTGCGCCGCGACCAGCTGCCGCCGCCAGGGGTCGAAACGCTTGTTGCGCGCAAGGTCGCTCGCGATGCTCGGCGCCGCGGTGCGAAACGCCTCGCCGATGATGCCCTGGCCCTCGGGCTCGGCCGGATCGATGCTGACGTTCACGCCGACCAGCGCCTCGGTGCTGATGCCGGCGGCGGCCACGCAGTCCAGCCATGGCGAGTCGGGCGCGTGCAGGAACACGCTCGCGACGACGAAGCGCCCGCCTTCCACCGAGGCGTCGCAGACGGAGTCGAACAGCACCTGGGCGGACGGTGCGCGCAGGATGGCTTCGACCGTCGCGGTCAGTGCGCGGTACAGGCGCTCCACCCGCGCCAGGCGGCGGGCGTCGCCCTGCGGCGGCGCGGCGGGCACGCCGGCGGAGTCAGGGGGCATGTGCTTCCACAACGAAGATGGACCCCCGGATATCGGCAGCCCCGGCGCACAGGCCAGCGAGGGATCCGGCACTAATGCACACCCCGGCGCACCGGGCGGGCGCCGCGGCGTCCGCGCGCGCCGGAAGCGGGCGCGCGCTCAAGCCGCGGACGACGCCCCGCACGCCAGGATCAGGTCGCCATGCCGTTCGAAGCGCGTGGTCTTGAGCAGGGCCTTGTGCGTGAGCGGATGCTCCCAGCGGTAGACGATGCGGCCCTCGCCGTCGCGCTTGGCGGCATTGACGATGTCGACCACGATGGGCCGGCCGTCCAGGTCCTTGACGCCGCTCACGTCGGTGCCGTTCACCCGCGGGTTCACGGCATGCGCGCGGCAGATGCAGTTGATGTCGTAGACGCTCAGGTAGAGGTCGCGGTCCATCAGCTGGCCCTTGTCGCCCTTCATCACTTCCTCGATGAAGGCTTGCTCGCCGTGCGCGGCGATGAACTTGCCGCCGCGGCGCACCAGCGCCAGGGCCTCTTCCTCGTTGCCGAACTCGCTTTCCCCGAGGACGAAGAAGTCCACCGCCTCGGTCAGCGCCATGGCCTGTTCATGCAGCGCGGTGAGCGGCGCACGCGCGCGCTCGAACAGGCTGACGTTGCGCTGGGTGGCGGCGTCCACGTCGATGATGGCGCGGTTGATCTCGCCCACGCCCGCGCTCTGCTCGCGCGCCGCGGCCGACATCTCGGTCATGATGGCCGTGACGTTCTCGACGCTGCCCACGATCTGCTTCATCGTGTCGCCGGCGCCTTCGACCAGCTCGCTGCCGCGGGTCACCGCTTCCACCGAGCCTTCGATCAGCGCCTTCACCGCCTTGGCGGCCTCGGCCGAACGGGTGGCGAGCGCACGCACTTCACTGGCCACCACCGCGAAGCCGCGGCCCTGGTCGCCGGCGCGTGCGGCCTCGACCGAGGCGTTGAGCGCGAGGATGTTGGTCTGGAAGGCGATGCCGTCGATCACGCCGATG
>JBIQKU010000260.1:0-3686 GCA_044506225.1 Rubrivivax sp.
CCGCCTCCCAGCCCTTGAGCCCGTCCTTCTTCCAGTTGCCGTAGGCGCGGCGGATGTTGGCCACGCCCAGCTTGGCGAGCTCCGCGAGGATGACGTCGATCTTGCTCGCGGGGGAGTTGTCGGCGTCGATGAGCAGCGCGATGCTGCCCTGCTTCTCGAGCATCATGCGGCCACCTCGTCGAGCTGTCGCCAGGCCAGCGTCTCGCCGCCGCACAAGGGCTTGAGCTGCGCCTCGCCAAAGGGTACGGACTCGGGCAGCGTCCACGCCTGGCGTTGCAGTGTGACCGTGCCGCTGTTTCGCGGCAGGTCGTAGAACGCCGGGCCGTGATGACTCGCGAAGCCCTCGAGCTTGTCAAGCGCGCCCGCCGCGTCGAACGTCTGGGCATAGAGCTCCAGCGCGCTCAGCGCGGTGTAGCAGCCGGCGCAGCCGCTTGCATGCTCCTTGAGGTGGGCCGGATGCGGCGCGCTGTCGGTGCCGAGAAAGAAGCGCGCGCTGCCCGAGGTGGCCGCGACCACCAGCGCCTGGCGATGCGTCTCGCGCTTGAGCACCGGCAGGCAGTACCAGTGCGGCCGCACGCCGCCGAGGAACAGCGCGTTGCGGTTGTAGAGCAGATGGTGGGCGGTGATGGTGGCCGCCGTGAACTCGTCCGCGTCGGCCACGTATTGCGCCGCTTCCTTGGTCGTGATGTGCTCGAACACCACCTTGAGCTCGGGGAAGTTGCGGCGCAGCGGTTGCATCACCCGGTCGATGAACACCGCCTCGCGGTCGAAGAGATCGATGTCGGTGTCGGTCACCTCGCCGTGCACCAGCAGCCGCAGGCCTTCGCGCTGCATGGCCTCCAGCGTGCGGTAGGTCTTGCGGATGTCGGTGACGCCGGCGTCGCTGTTGGTGGTGGCGCCGGCCGGGTAGAGCTTGAGCGCGACGATGCCCGCGGCCTTGGCGCGCACGATCTCCTCGGGCGGCAGCAGGTCGGTGAGGTACAGCGTCATCAGCGGCATGAAGTCCATGCCCGCGGGCAGCGCGGCGAGGATGCGCTCGCGGTAGGCCAGCGCCTGCGCGGTGGTCGTCACCGGCGGCCTGAGATTGGGCATGACGATGGCGCGCGCGAACTGGCGCGCGGTGTGCGGCAGCACGGCGGCCAGCGCCGCGCCGTCGCGCAGGTGCAGGTGCCAGTCGTCCGGGCGTGTGAGGGTGAGGGTCTGGGGCGCGGTCATGCGGGGGATTGTCGCGCGCGGCCCTCACCCCCCCGCCCTCTCCGCAAGCCGGAAAGGGAGCAACACCGACGGACCGGCCCCCTCTCCCGCTTGCGGGAGAGGCTTGGGGTGAGGGTCGCCGCGAACGACCGCGCTACGACAGCTTGCGATCCGCCACCGCCGGCGGCACCCACTGGTACAGCCAGGTCTCGGTGAGCGGCTCGTCGCCTCGTCGCAGGTACAGCCGCAGCGTGATCGGCTCGGTGCTCTCGTCGTCCGGCCGGATGTCGAACATGGCACGCCAGCCGTTGATGGCTTCCAGCGGCCGCGCCGACGTGATCTCGACGCGCCCGCGGCTTGCGGTGATCACCGGCTCCACCTTTGCATCGCCGCCGAGCTCGCCGAGACCGCCGCCGACGAAATCCACCGCGAAACGCCAGGAGAAATACGTGCGCGGCTGGCCCACGATGCCGCCGAGGCCCGTGCGTGTGGCCACGCAATGCGCCAGCGTCGGCCGCGCCGGCGGCTGCGCGCCCCAGAACAGGCGGTAGCCGACCAGCATTTCCTCGCCCGGTTGCACCGGCTTGGCCGGGTGCCAGAAGGCGACGATGTTGTCGAAGGTCTCGTCGATGGTCGGGATCTCGACCAGCTGCACCGAGCCCTCGCCCCAGTCGGCCTTGGGCTCCACCCACAGCGACGGGCGGCGTTCGTAGAACACGCCGTCGTCCTGGTAATGGTCGAAGTCGCGGTCGCGCTGCACCAGGCCGAAGCCGCGCGGGTTGCTGTCGGCAAAGGCGTTGAACTGCAGCGTCGGCGGGTTGGTGAGCGGGCGCCACACCCATTCGCCGTTGCCACGCCACATCTGCAGGCCGTCGGAATCGTGGATCTCCGGGCGCCAGTCGTTGGCCATGCGGCGGTCGTTCTCGCCGTGCTGGAACATGCTGGTGCAGGGCGCGAGGCCCAGGCGCTCGATGGCTCGGCGCGGGTAGAGCGCGGCGTCGACCTCCATCACCAGCGTGTCGCCGGGCGTGATGGCGAAGCGGTAGGCGCCGGCGATGCTGGGCGAGTCGAGCAGCGCCATCACCACCACGGTGTTCGAGCCGGGTTCCGGCCGCTCGAGATAGAAGGCGACGAAGTCCGGAAATTCCTCCGGCCGGGGCATGCCGGTGTCGATGGCCAGGCCCCGCGCTGACAGGCCGTACTGCCATTCGCCGCCGACCGCGCGGAAGTAGCTCGCGCCGAGAAAGGCCGCCACGTCGCGCACCGGGTCGGTGTGGAAGTTCAGGCGGAAGCCGGCAAAGCCGAGGTCGGGCGGCAAGGCGGCGGCGTCCAGGCCGCTCTTGCCGTAGTCGAACATCGCCGGGTCGTAGGCCAGCTCCTGCGCCTGGCCGCCCGCGAGTTCATACAGCCGCACCGGCTTCTTGAAGAACAGGCCGAGGTGGAAGAACTTGGCCTGGAAGCGCAGCGGGCGGTCGGCCCACAGCGCATGCTCCGGATCGAACTGGATGGACTGGTACTGGTCCCAGTCCAGCGCCGCCACCGCCGGCGGCAGGCTGCCGGTGAAGGGCTGGTAGGGCGCGGCGGCCAGCGCACGCGCCTGGCCCTTGAGGGTGGCGTAGTCGAAGGCGCTGGCCGCGCCCAGCGGCTTGAGGTCGGCAAAGGCCTCGGTCCAGTTCAGGCCCAGCGAGCCGGCGGTGGCCCAGGCGGCGCCCAGGCCCAGTTTGCGAAGAAAGTGTCGTCGGTTGTCGTGCATGGCGAACGGCAGTGTGCCCGGGACCGATGCGATGGACGCATCGGCATGTATCGACGCCTCGGGCGGGACGTGGCGTCGCGAGCCCAGGGCAAGGCCCGTGCCGGGCGGCTCAGGTGTTGTCGCGCAGGAAGTTCCACAGCGCCTGCGCGCCGGGCTTGCTGTGGCGGGCGAACTCCGGGCGCTCGCGATAGATGCGCATCTCCATCGAGAGTTCGCACTCGCCCACCGGCGCCGCGCGCACCAGCCGCCGGCTCTTGAGCTCCTTCTTCACCGAGCTGCCCGGCAGGAAGGCCACGCCATGGCCTTCCTGGGCCATGGCCTTGAGGCTTTCGGCCATGTCGGTCTCGTACACCGGGTCGAGCCCCAGCGGCTGCGGCGAGAGTTTCTGGATCTGCTCCACCATCTGGCCGAGGTAGGCACCGGCGGCATAGGCGAGATAGGGCACCTTCTCGCCGGGCGCGGCCGGCAGCCGGAACAGCGGCTGGCCGTCGGCATCGGCGCGGGCGTAGGCGGCAAAGCTCTCGTGGCCGAGGCTCAGCATCTCGTAGCGCTCGGCGGCGAGCTGCAGCGGCTGTGACGCATGGTGGTAGGCCAGCAGCAGGTCGCAGTTGCCTTCGGTGAGCAGCATCACCGCGTCATGCACATTGAGGGCGATCAGCCGGCTCTTGAGCGTGGGAAAGTGCTGGCGCAGCTCCATCACCCAGTGCGGGAAGAAGGTGAAGGCCAGCGAATGCGGCAG
>JBIQKU010000261.1:0-3643 GCA_044506225.1 Rubrivivax sp.
CTTGAAAACTGCCGACGGGCAACCGTCCGTGGGTTCGAATCCCACACTCTCCGCCAGTTGTTGATGTTTCTCATCGACACTCGGTCAGTTCGGTATTCCGCCCCATCCGTTTACCCATCCGCCGGCAGTGCGACTGGGTGAGATGGCACGGGAGCTGGTGGCAATCTACTTGTATTGGTCGCCAGCCGCAGTGCAGAGTTCGATGCACCGGGCGATCCAAGTGTCGTACCA
This sequence comes from Rubrivivax sp., assembly GCA_044506225.1. Classification (GTDB taxonomy): domain Bacteria; phylum Pseudomonadota; class Gammaproteobacteria; order Burkholderiales; family Burkholderiaceae_C; genus JAKFDI01. Next base: position 232 of record JBIQKU010000261.1, read on the forward strand.
GTACCAAGCCCCCTCTACCTGGGCGCCGTAGCCCTTCGCTGGGTCCTTAGCGTTTTCTGCCTTCCACATGTCGACGTGTTCCGGTTGCGTGCGGAAGCGCGTGAAGCCCGCCTTCCTTACTTCTTCTGCCACACGCGAGGGCAGGTACTTGGCCCGCTCGACCTCCTTCTTCACCCAGAACTCCTTGTCGATCGTCTTGGCGAGTTCCGACTTTGGATCGATGAACTCGACGACGCGATCGGCTTGCCCCGGCCTGTTTACAAGCTTTTTCTTGAACAGTAGGCGATATGCGAAGCGAGGGCTGTTGTACTCATCGTGATTGAGCGCGGCATCGAACTCCGCAATGTACGCCCGCAGCCTCTCCGGAACTTGAGGCGAAGGGCCTCCCAGCTGGGTCTCTGACAGCTCGACGAATTGGATGCTGTACGTCAAGTGGGTGTCGAGCCCATGGGACTTGCCGAAGAGCTTCTTGACGTAATCGTTGTAGTTCAGCGCGCAGGCTTGGTACCTCCCACTGAGGTAGTTGTCGAGAGATCTCGTCATCTGATGCTCGATTTCGTGCCGAAGTCCGATCAAGAAACGAAGATTGTTGGCCGTGTCCTTGTCGATCGGGCTCGCTTGCTCGTTGAGGCAGCGTTCGAGCTCCCAGTACTTGAACGCACCGTTCTTCGTGCGATCGAACCTCAGCGTCGATACTGGTGGCAGTCATGGAGTGCTTTTCTTCTTCTGTCGCTCGACAGGCAGCGCTGCGCCGTCCGCCGGGACGTGCGCGGTCAGGGGCATGCGAATGCAAGGGGCGCGGCGGGCGCGCCCGGGGCCCTACGCCGAAGCCGTCAGGTTCCTCTGGAAGAACGCCGTCAACTTGTCGAACGGGATCTTGTCCATCCGGTCGTACAGGTCCACGTGGACGGCTCCCGGAACGATCACGAGTTCCTTCGGCTCCGCCGCCGCGGCGTAGGCGGTTTCGCTGAAGTAGCGCGAATGCGCCTTTTCGCCATGGACCAGGAGGATCGGCCGCGGCGCAACCTCCCGGATGTAGGTGAGGATCGGCAGGTTCATGAACGGCAGCGGCGTGGTGACCGTCCAGGCGTTGCCGGAGTTGACCGCCCGCGGGTGGTAGCCGCGCTTCGTTCGGTAGTAGTCGTGGTACTCGACCAGGAACGGTGCCTCGCCGTCCCTCAGCTCGTTGTAGGGCGGCTGGTAGGCGGGCTTGCCGGCCTCCGCGTCCTTCCAGCGCTGCCGGCCCAACTGCTCCAGCGCCTGCGCGCGCTGCGCCGGGGTCATGCTGTCGTCGTAGCCCTTGGACATGACGCGCGTCATGTCGTACATGGTGCTGGCGACGACGGCCTTGACGCGCTTGTCCACGGCCGCGGCGCTCAGTGCCATGCCGCCCCAGCCGCAGATGCCGACGATGCCGATGCGCTCGCGGTCCACGTTCGACAGCAGGCCCAGGCAATCCACCGCCGCGCTGAAATCCTCGACGCTGATGTCGGGCGAGGCGACGTTGCGCGGCTCGCCGCCGCTCTCGCCGGTGTAGGAGGGGTCGAAGGCCAGGGTGACGAAGCCGCGCTCGGCCATGGTCTGCGCGTACAGGCCGGAGGATTGTTCCTTCACGGCGCCGAACGGGCCGCCCACGGCAAGCGCCGCGAGCTTGCCGCTCGCGTTCTTGGGCTGGTACAGGTCTCCGGCCAGGGTGATGCCGTAGCGGTTCCTGAAGGTGACTTTCCTGTGGTTCACCTTGTCGCTCTTGGGAAACACCTTGTCCCACTTGTCGGTGAGTTTCACTGCCGACTGCGCCATGGCCGGGCCTGCGACGACGGCGCCGACGCCCAGGGCGGCGATTCCCGTGCCGGTCATCTTCAGCAAGCTGCGGCGGCCGACGTCGGCAACATCCAGCATGGCGACGTCGCTGCTCGTCTCGATGGTCTTGGTCATGATGGGTATTCCTTTCATGCGGATCGCTGCCGCGCGGAGACGGTTCAGGGCGTGACCCGTTCGATGCGCAGCTTGTACGGGCCGGGCTGGGACAGGACGGCGAGGCCTTCGTCGACCTTGCCCAGCGGCAGCAGGCTGCGCGAATAGGAGCGCGGCTCGACGAAGACCGCCAGGTTGCCCCACGGCGCGTAGTGGGTCAGTTCACCGGCCGCGGGCGCAATGCCCTCGGGGGCGCCCTGCACGGAGAGCCTGCGCGGCAGGTCGGAGACGCGTTCGATGGTGTCGTAGTCCGTCATCGTCAGAGACAGCGGCAGCAGCGATGCGAAATCCCTGGCGGTGGCGTTCTCGTACAGCGTGGCGGTGGCGACCTTGTCGCCGACGATCAGGCGGATCTTCATGGTGGATTCCTTCGGCGGCGCGGACGGAGTGCCGCGCGGCGTCTGGGCCATGGCATGGCCGCCGAATGCGCACGCTGCCAGCCCGAGGATCGGCCCGGCCAGCAGCGCCAGCGCCGCGCGCCTCGGCCGGTGCGTCGTCGTGGGTGCAGGCGTTTCCATGCCTCGAATGATCCCCGTCGAGGCCGGTCCTGACTAGCTAATGAATGCTTAAAGGCATTATTAGCTAGACTAATCGAATCCCCGCCCTGCATGCGAGACTGCCTCATGGCCAGACGCAACCTCAACGACCTCCTGTCCTTCGTCACCATCGCGCGCGAGGGCAGCTTCACGCGCGCCGCGGCGCTGCTGGGGGTGACGCAGTCGGCGCTGAGCCAGGCGATCAGCGGCCTGGAGGCGCGGCTTCGGATCCGGCTGCTGACCCGCACCACGCGCAGCGTCTCGCCCACGGCGGCGGGCGAGCGGCTTCTGAACGCGATCGGCCATCGCTTCGACGAGATCGAGGCCGAGCTGGACGCGCTGACCGAGCTGCGCGACAAGCCCTCGGGCACCGTGCGCATCACCTGCGGCGACAACGTGCTGCACACCCTCCTGCTGCCCAGGCTGGCGCCGCTGCTGCGCGAGTACCCCGACATCGCGCTGGAGTTCGACGTGAACTACGGATTGCGCGACATCGTGGCCGACCGCTTCGATGCGGGCGTGCGCCTGGGCAGCACGATCGACAAGGACATGATCGCGATCCCCATCGGCCCGCCGCTGCGCATGGCGGTGGTGGCGTCACCCGCGTACCTGGCGGGCCACCCCGCGCCCAGGACGCCCCATGACCTCGTGGCGCACAACTGCATCAACCAGCGCATGCCCACGTCCGGCGGGCTCTATGTGTGGGATTTCGAGCGCAAGGGGCGCAAGCTGAACGTGCGCGTGGACGGGCAGCTGATCTTCAACACCACGCAGCCCCAGGTGGATGCGGCGCTGGCCGGCCTGGGGATCACGCTGCTGCCCGAGGACGAGGTGACGGCGCACATCGAGGCAGGCCGCCTGGTGCGGCTGCTGGAGGACTGGTGCCCGCCGTTCGCGGGCTA
>JBIQKU010000262.1:0-3613 GCA_044506225.1 Rubrivivax sp.
TCTTGAGCGTCGATTTCACGCCGCCGATCAGGGCTTCCAGTGCGCGCGTCGCGGCCGCCTTGGAGATGTCTGCCTGCTTGGCGATGTGTTCGATCAATTCGGATTTATTCACGAAGTAACCCCCTCTCAAAGGTGTCTCACAAGGAATCTGGATGGGTGTCGGGGCGCGCGCGGCAGTGGGTGCCTAGGCTCGATTCATTACAGCCTCGCGTCTAGCGGGTGTCAAGCGCGGAAGCGGATTCTATTCGGATTCACCTCGTGCAAAGGCCGCTGCGCGCCGTGCTTCCACGCTTGACAGCGCGTGCTCGCGGGCCTAGTTCACGCGGCCTCACACGACCGGTTCGCGGCCTGCGGACAGCCTGTCGAACGATGTGTTCGTTCGCTCAGCGCACCGGCGTGCGCAACACCAGCGCGACACCGGCCGCGGTGAGTGCGATGCCCAGCAGCATGCTCCAGGTCAAGGGCTCGCCGAAGATGAGCAAGGCCATCACGGCGGTCGTCGGCGGCACGAGATACAGCAAGCTTGTCACCTGCGTGGCGGCGCCGCGCTGGATGAGCAGGTACAGCAGCGAACTGCCGCCCAGCGTCAGGCCGAACACCGACCACACGATGGCGCCGATCATCTCCGGATGCCAGACGACGGCCTCGGTCTCGAGCAGCGCGAGCGGCGCGGTGGCGAGCAGCGCGGCGATCAACTGCACCGTGTTCGCGGTGCGCACGTCACACGGCTGAACGAAACGTTTCTGGTAGAGCGTGCCGACGGTGATGCTCAGCAGCGCCAGCATGGCGAGCGCGAAGTTGAGCCAGGTCACCTCGCCGGCGCCGAGCTTGCGCCAGACCACGAGCGCCAGGCCCGCGAGGCCGAGCCACAAGCCGGCCCATTGGCGCGGCGCCACGCGCTGCACGCCCTGCCCGTTCGAATGCGCGGTGAGCCACAGCGCGGTCAGCACCGGCTGCAAGCCGACAAGCAGAGCCACCGTGCCCGCGCCGATGCCGGCCTTCACGGCGGCCCATACGCCGCCCAGGTAGCCGCCGTGCATCAGCAGGCCGGTCACGCCGAGGTGCAGCCACTGCGCGCGTGTGCGCGGCCACGGCGCGCGGGAGATGACGATCCACACCGCAAACGCCGCGATGGACAGCGCGTAGCGCATGGAAAGAAAGGTAAGCGGCGGCGAATGCGGCATGCCGAAGCGGGCGACGATGAAGCCGGTGCTCCAGATGAGCACGAACACCCAGGGCATGGCCCGGATCAGCGCATTGCGCTGCGTGGCGCCGGCGAAAGGCATGGCGGGGCGCCTACTTCACCTTGGCGCGAATTTCCGGCAGGGCCTTCTGCAGGTAATAGACCATCGACCAGATGGTGAGCACCGCGGCCAGCCACAGCAACACCGTGCCCCACAGCCGCGTGTCGAGCACGCCCAGCAGCCGGCCGTCGTACAGCAGGAAGGGAATGGCGATCATCTGCACCGTCGTCTTCACCTTGCCGAGCATGTGCACCGCCACGCTTCGCGAGGCACCGATGTGCGCCATCCATTCACGCAGCGCCGAGATCGCGATCTCGCGGCCGATGATGATGAGGGCCAGCAGCGAGACCACACGGTCGAGCTCGACCAGCACGAGCAGCGCCGCGCAGACGAGAAACTTGTCGGCCACCGGGTCGAGAAAGGCACCGAAGGAGGACGTCTGCTTCAGCCGGCGTGCGAGCCAGCCGTCGGCCCAGTCGGTGATCGCGAAGACGATGAACAGCACGGTGGCCGTGAGGTTGCGCGCCGGCTCCGGCCAGTCCAGATAGAACACGCCGACGATGAGTGGAATCGCGACGATGCGCGCCCAGGTGAGTAGCGTCGGCAGGTTGAAGAACATGCGGCGGATTGTGGCGGAAGCCGGGGCGCTTGCCGGGCCCGAGGTCACTCGTCGAGCGTGCGCGGCTTGAAGCGGCGCTGATCGTCGAAGAGAAAGGTCTCGGTGAACTTCCAGGGCTTGGGCAAACGGGTGACGTTGCCGTAGGGCGCGGCGCGGCGGATGGCGTCGGTGGCGAGCTGCACGGTGTCGCGCGCCTGGCGCGGATGACGCAGCACCTCGATGCCGCGAACGCTGCCGTCGGCATTGAGCTCGACCTCGAGCACCGGGATCGCGAGCAGCACCTCGGGCACCTTGCCGGTGTAGCTGCCGGCAGGGTGCGCGGCCACCAGACGATGGGCGGCCTGCAGCCGCAACTCCTGCCAGCTTCGCGGCGTGCCGGGCAGCGGCAGCTTGCCCACCGGCTCGCGCCCCGTCATCGGCCGGGGCGGCGTCACCGTCACCGTGGGAAGCGGCGCCTGCCTTTCGGGCGCCAACGGCGTGCCGCAGGCGGCCAGCACCATGCTGGTCGTCGTCAGGCCCAGGCGGCGCCAGAGGCGGCGGTCAATGCGGCGGTCAATGGAGCACACGGTAGATCTCCTCGGCCAGCTCGCGCGAGATGCCGTCCACCCGAAGCAGGTCCTCCACGCTCGCGCTCGCCACGCCGCGCACGCCGCCGAAGCGCTGCAGCAGCTTGGCGCGCTTCTTCGGGCCGACGCCGGGGATGTCTTCCAGGCGGCTGCCGCCGGTGCGCACGCTGGCACGGCGCGCGCGCATGCCGGTGATGGCGAAGCGGTGCGCCTCGTCGCGCACCTGCGCGACCAGCATCAGCGCCGCCGAATCCTTGCCGAGCCAGACCTTCTCGCGGCCGTCCGCGAACACCAGTTCCTCCAGGCCCACCTTGCGGCCCTCCCCCTTCTCCACGCCAACGATGAGCGAGATGTCCATGCCCAGCTCCTCGAACACCTCGCGCGCCATGCTCACCTGCCCGCGGCCGCCATCGACCAGCACCAGGTCGGGCAGACGGGTGCCGGGCTTTGCCTCGGGGTCGGACACCGCGGCCACCAGCTTGCCGTAGCGGCGCGTGAGGACCTGGCGCATGGCGGCGTAGTCGTCGCCGCCGGTGATGCCTTCGATGTTGTAGCGGCGGTACTGCGCGTTCTGCATGCGATGGTTCTCGAACACCACGCACGAGGCCTGCGTCGCCTCGCCGGCCGTGTGGCTGATGTCGAAGCACTCGATGCGCAGCGTGTCGATGTCCTCGACGTCGAGCTGCAGTGCGTCGACCAGGGCACGCGTGCGCGCCTGCTGCGAACCTTCCTCGGCCAGCAGCTGCGCGAGCTTGATGGCCGCGCCGGTGATGCACATGTCGAGCCACGCACGCCGTGGCTCGCGCGGCTGATGCTGGGCGGTGAGCTTCACGCCGCTGTGCGCCGACAGCGCCTCGATCAGCGCCTTGTCCACCGGATGGCTCAGCACCAGCAGCGGCGGCACGGCGCCGTCCAGGTAATGCTGCGCGATGAAGGCCTCCAGCACCTGCACCTCGGCGCTGGGCGCGCGGCCTTCGGCCGCTTCACCGCCGAGCGCGGTCGCGTCGTCCACATGCTTGGGAAAGTACGGCCGGTCGCCCAGGTGCCGCCCGCCGCGCACCATGGCGAGGTTGACGCAGGCCCGCCCGCCCTGCACCTTCACTGCGAGGATGTCGGCGTCCTTGGTCGCCACGCCGGTGTTGTCCTCCACCGCCTGCTGGTGCAGCACGCGCGAGAGCGCGCCG
>JBIQKU010000032.1:0-25011 GCA_044506225.1 Rubrivivax sp.
CGAAGACGCGGCGCACGCCGCCCTTGTCGTCGGCCGGCGGGAAGAGGAACAGGCCTTCGCGCGTCTCCACATGGCCCATGGTCTCGCCGCTCATCTGGCCGCTGCCGGCAAAGCGCACCGTGAACGGCGAGGCATTGCGAAAGCCGACCACCTCGGCCTTGGCGCCGCTGCCGGGCGCCTCGGCGGCGGGCATCACGCCGGTCAGCGTGAGCGCACGGAACTGGTCGAAGCGCAGCGGCAGCGTCGTGCGCGCCGGTGGCACCTGCACATGGGCCACCGCTTCCTCGGGCACGAAGAAGGTCAGCCGGCCGGAGGTGCGCGTGCCGTTCAGGCCGGTGATGTCGCAGGGCAGCGGGTCGGTCTGCACCGCGGGCGCCGGGTAGCAGGCGAAAGGCGGGGTGGGCCAGCGGAAGGGTTCGTTCGCGGGCGTGGGGTCGGCGGCCGCTGCTGCTGCGGTCGCGGGGTCGATCGCCTCCCAGGTCAGGGGGGCGAGGGCGTCGTCTGCCATCGGGGTGTCCTCGGGTCATCGGGGTGGCGCCTTGGCGCACGCCCGGTACTGCACACGTCATGCTGGCAGCAAAGCCGATGCGCGAGGCCCGGAAAAGCAAGGTTTGCCGCGGCCTTCTCGCAGGCTGGCCGCAGCGTGGCGCGGCCGCCGGTTCAGGCCGCGGCGCTGCGCGCGTGCGCGGGCGCTGCCGCGTCGAGGAAGGCGAAGGCGGTTTCGACCACGGTGTCCACCGTGCCCGAGGACGGGTCGCTGCGGTAGCTCGCGAACACCGGCAGGGGCTGCAGGCTGACATCGCAGTTCAGCAGCGTGAGGTCGCGGTTGGCCAGCAGCCGCTGTGCGGCGGCGCGCGGCAGGGTGGCAATGCCGAAGCCCGCCTCGACCAGCTGCGTCATCGCCGAGATGGACGAGATGGTGTGCACCCGCGGCGGCACGGCATCGGCCTCGCGGAACAGGTCCATCAGCGACACGTGCGGCTGCGAGCCGCGCTGGAAGGTGAGCAGGTCGTAGTCGGCCAGCTGCGCGAGCGTGTAGCGCCGCCGCCGATGCAGCCGCGCATTGCCGACGAAGGCCATCTCCATGGTCGACAGCGGCCGCACGCGCAGGCCTTCATGGGCGGCGGGCAGGGCGGCGAAGACCAGGTCCAGCGTGCCGCGGCGGATGAGTTCGGACAGCACCGGCGTGGTTTCCACCGACAGCTCGAGTTCGAGCTCGGGATGGTCGGTGCGCAGCTTCTCGATCCACGGCATCAGCCAGGAGTGCAGCACCGATTCGATGGCGCCCAGGCGCAGCGACATCGGCTGCAGCGCCTCGAAACCGGAGCGCATCTCGACCTTGAGCTCGCGCTGGATGGCCAGCAACCGCTTGGCATGCGTGAGAAAGCGCGTGCCGGCAATCGTCAGGCGGAACTGCTTGTCACGGCGGTCGAGCAGCATCACGCCAAGCTCGTCTTCCAGCGCGGCGATGCGGCTGGACATGGCCGACTGCGTGATGCACAGCTTCTCGGCCGCGCGCGAGATGCTTTTCAGCGAGACGACCCAGTAGAAGGCTTCGACGAAACGCAGGTTCATGTGGGTGTTTGCCCTTAGCTCCAGGTGTCGGTCGACCCATGCCGACGCAGGCCGCCCCCAACGGCCCGATCGCGTGAATGCCCTGTAGATGCTGGGCCTGCGCCGATTCGCGACCGGGATGCGTGGCCGCGATCATAGAAGCAATCGATGATGTCAGAAAGAAAAATCTCGTTTGTGGCGCATCGAACCGGCTCATAACAATCCGCCCCATCGACGACTGCTCACCGATGCACACATGAACGCTTGTGAACCCCGCGCTGCGGCTTTCGATGCCGCGGCCGCCGCCCTCGGTGCCAAGGTGCGTGGCGATGCACGGGCCGGCCGCCTGGGCGGCCACACCACCGGCATCGCCATGGGCAATGTGCAGGGCAACCTGGTGATCCTGCCGGCGCAGTACGCCAACGACTTCCTGCGCTTTTGCCAGCGCAACCCGCGCTCATGCCCGTTGCTGGCGGTCTCGGAGCCGGGCGACACCGGCCTGCCCACGCTCGGGCACGACATCGACATCCGCACCGACCTGCCGCGCTACCGCGTGTGGCGGCACGGCGAACTCACCGACGAGCCGCAGGACATCCGCGCGCTGTGGCGCGAGGACCTGGTCAGCTTCGTCATCGGCTGTTCGTTCTCGTTCGAGGCGGCGCTGCTCGACGACGGGCTCACGCTGCGCCACATCACGCAGGGCCGCAACGTCGCGATGTACCGCACCCACATCGCCACCGAACCCGCCGGCCCCTTCCGCGGGCCGATGGTCGTGTCGATGCGGCCGCTGCGCGCGGCCGACGCCATCCGCGCGATCCAGATCACCTCGCGCCTGCCCGCGGTGCACGGTGCGCCGGTGCACCTGGGCGACCCTTCGCTGATCGGCATTGCCGATCTCTCGAGACCCGACTACGGGGACGCCGTCGATGTGCTGTGCGACGAACTCCCCGTGTTCTGGGCCTGCGGCGTCACGCCGCAGTCCGTCCTGGCCCAGGCCAGGCCACCTCTGGCGATCACGCATGCGCCCGGCGCCATGCTGATCACCGACTTGCTGAACCGCCAACTCGCGAGCTTCTGACGCGACCGACTTCCCAACCGGAGACAAGCCATGAAGAACTACGTTGTTGCCCTCGCTGCCGCCGCCTGCATGAGCCCCGCGCTGGCGCAGACCCAATGGGACCTGCCGTCCGGCTACGGCGGCAACACCTTCCAGGTGCAGAACCTCGAGTGGTTCGCGAGCGAGGTGGGCAAGGCGACCGACGGCAAGCTGAAGATCGTCGTGCATCCGAACGCCTCGCTGTACAAGGCCAACGAGATCAAGCGCGCCGTGCAGACGGGCCAGACGCCGGCCGGCGAGTTCATCCTCTCCGGCGCGGGCAACGAGAACGCGTTGTTCGGTGTCGATTCCGTGCCGTTCCTGGCGACCACCTACGACGAGTCGAAGCGGCTGTACGACATCACCCGCCCGCACCTCGAGAAACTGCTGGCCAGCCAGGGCATGACACTGCTGTACACCGTGCCCTGGCCGGGACAGTCGCTTTACTCCAAGGCGCCGGTCAAGGCGCTGGCCGACTTCAAGGGCACCAAGATGCGTGCCTACAACCCGACGACCACGCGCATCGCCGAGCTGGTGGGCGCGCAGCCGGTGACCATCCAGCTGGCCGAACTGCCGCAGGCGCTGGCCACCGGTGGCGTCGACAACTTCCTCACCTCGAGCGCGAGCGGCGTGGAGAGCAAGCTGTACGAGCAGGTGAAGCACTTCTACGGCGTCAGCGCCTGGCTGCCGCGCAATGCCGTGGTGGTCAACACCCGTGCCTTCAACGCGCTCGACAAGGCCACCCAGGAGGCGGTGAAGAAAGTGGCCGTCGAGGCCGGCGCACGCGGCGAGCGCATCAGCGAAGAGAAGAACAACGAGTACCTGAAAGAGCTTGCGGCCAAGGGCATGACGGTGGATCCTGACGCGGCCGAGCTCAAGTCGCAGCTCAAGACCGTCGGCGCCCGCCTGGTGGCCGACTGGCAGCTGCGCGCCGGCGCCGAAGGCAAGGAAATCATCCGCGCCTATTACGGGAAGTAGACCGCACTCACCGAAGATCTTGGAGACATCGCCATGCGCCGCACGCTCGATCTGTTCTACGACCTGCTCATGGCGCTCGCGGCGCTGGCGCTGGTCGCCACCTTCGTGGTGGTGATCCTCGGCATTGCCGACCGGCAGCTGGGCCTGGGCCTGCGCGGGCTCGATGCCTATGCCGGCTACGGCATCGCCGCGGCGCTGTTCCTCGCCCTGCCGGGTACCTTCATGCGCGATGAGCACATCCGCGTCACGCTGCTGCTGCAGGCGGTGCCGGCGCGCATCCGCGGCGCGTTGGAGGTGTGGTGCCTGATCGCCGGCGTGGCGACCGCCCTCATGCTGGCCTGGTACGCCTGCCGGCTGGTGTGGATGTCGCAGGTCATGCACGACGTGTCGCCGGCCGCAGACGCCACACCGCTGTGGATTCCGCAGATCGCGATGGCGCTCGGCTGCATCGGTTTTGCGCTCGGCATGCTCGATGCCCTGGTGTCGCGCTTCACCGGCCGTGCGACTTTCCGCGTGCCGACGGGTGACGTCGTGCACGCCGAGTGAGCGGCAAAGGCCACAGGGGACTCACATGGACATCACCACCGCCGCGCTGCTGATCGCGGCCCTCATCGCCATCCTCGCCACCGGCTTCTGGATCGGCCCGACGCTGATCGCCGTGGGCATCATCTCGATGAGCGTGTTCACCGGGCGCCCGGTGCCCATGGTGGGCGAGAGCATGGCCTTCACCATCTGGGGCTCGACCTCCAACTGGGCGCTCACGGCCTTGCCGCTGTTTCTGTGGATGGGCGAGATCCTGTTCCGCTCGCGGCTCACGGCCGACCTGTTCACCGGCCTCGCCCCCTGGCTGAACCGCATCCCGGGGCGGCTGCTGCATGCCAACGTGGTCGGCTGCGGCATCTTCGCCGCGGTGTCGGGCTCTAGCGCGGCGACCTGCGCCACCATCGGCAAGATCACCCTGCCGGAGCTGAAGAAGCGCGGCTATCCGGACGACATCGCCATCGGCTCGCTGGCCGGCGCCGGCACCTTCGGGCTGATGATCCCGCCGTCCATCATCATGATCGTCTACGCCGTGGCCACCGAGGTGTCGATGGCGCGCCTGTTCGTCGCCGGCATCGTGCCCGGGGTGATGTTGATGGCGGTGTTCTCGGGCTACCTCATGTTCTGGTCCTGGCGCAACCCGGGCGCCGTGCCGCAGGCCGATGCCGGCATGAGCCTCGCCGACAAGCTGCGTGCCGCGCGCCATCTGCTGCCGGTCGTCACGCTCATCGCGCTGGTGATCGGCGCCATCTACAGCGGCATCGCCACGCCGACCGAATCGGCGGCGCTGGGCGTGGCGGGTTCGCTCATCCTGAGCGCCATCGAAGGCAGCCTCACCTGGAAGACCTTTCGCGAAGGGCTGATGGCGGGCTGCCGGCTCTACTGCATGATCGGCCTCATCCTCGCCGGCGCCGCCTTCCTGACGCTCGCCATGGGCTTTCTCGGCCTGCCGCGCGAGGTGGCTGCCTTCATCGGCACGCTGGACCTGTCGCCCTTCGGGCTGCTGGTGCTGCTGATGGTGTTCTTCATCATCCTCGGCTGCTTCCTCGACGGCATCTCCATGGTGGTGCTGACCATGGCGGTGCTCATGCCGACCGTGCAGGCTGCGGGCATCGACCTCATCTGGTTCGGCGTGTTCGTCGTGCTGGTGGTCGAGCTGGCGCAGATCACGCCGCCGGTGGGCTTCAACCTCTTCGTCCTTCAGGGGCTCACCAAACGCGAGATTCCCTACCTCGCCCGCACCGCGCTGCCGTTCTTCGCGCTGCTGATCCTGGTGGTGCTGCTGGTCTATCTGTTCCCGCAAACGGTTCTCTGGCTTCCGTCCCTCATGTAGTCACCGCGTCGGGGGCCGTCCGTCTGCCTGCAGCGGTGCAGGCAGCGGCCGCGCCGTGGGCGCCCACCTCTAGGATTTCTCATGGATCGCACGCACACCAACCGCTGGCAGTTCTGGATCGACCGTGGCGGCACCTTCACCGACATCGTCGGCCGCCGCCCTGACGGCCAGCTCGTCACCCTCAAGCTGCTGTCCGACAACCCCGAGCAGTACCGCGATTCGGCCGTGGCCGGCATCCGCCAGCTGCTGGGCCTGGCCGCCGACGAGCCGATCACGCCCGAGCGCGTGGAGTGCGTGAAGATGGGCACGACGGTCGCGACCAACGCGCTGCTCGAGCGCCGCGGCGAGCCCACGCTGCTGATCACCACCCGTGGCTTTCGCGACGCGCTGCGCATCGCCTACCAGGACCGCCCGCGCCTGTTCGAGTGCCACATCGTGCTGCCCGAGCTGCTCTACGCCCAGGTGCTGGAGGCCGACGAGCGCATCGGCGCCGACGGCCAGGTGGTGCGCGCGCTGGACGAGGCCGGCCTGCGCGCCGGCCTGCGTACCGCCTTCGATGCCGGCCTGCGCAGCGCCGCGGTGGTGTTCATGCACGGCTGGCGCCACACCGGCCACGAGGCGGCCGCTGCGCGCATCGCCCGCGACATCGGCTTCACGCAGGTGAGCGTGTCGCACGAGGTGAGCCCGCTGATGAAGTTCGTGAGCCGCGGCGACACCACCGTGGTCGACGCCTACCTCTCGCCCATCCTGCGCCGCTACGTCGACCAGGTGAGCGCGGAGATGCCCGGCGTGAAGCTGCTGTTCATGCAGTCCTCCGGCGGCCTCACCGATGCGCATGCCTTTCAGGGCAAGGACGCGATTCTTTCCGGCCCGGCCGGCGGCATCGTCGGCATGGTGCGCACCGCGCAGATGGGGCTGGCCGACACGCTGGCCGCGAACGAGCCGCTGCGCATCGTCGGCTTCGACATGGGCGGCACGTCCACCGACGTGAGCCATTTCGCCGGCGAGTTCGAACGTGCCTTCGAGACCCAGGTGGCCGGCGTGCGCATGCGCGCGCCGATGATGAGCATCCACACCGTGGCCGCCGGCGGCGGCTCGGTGCTCGGCTTCGACGGCGCCCGCCTGCGCGCCGGCCCGCACAGCGCCGGCGCCAACCCCGGCCCGGCGAGCTACCGCCGCGGCGGCCCGCTCACCGTGACCGACGCCAACGTGATGGTCGGCAAGATCCAGCCGGCGCACTTCCCGGCGGTGTTCGGCCCCGCCGGCGACCAGCCGCTGGACCGCCACGTGGTGCTGGCGCGCTTCCAGGACATGGCCGACGACATCGCGCGCGCCACCGGCACGCGCCGCACGCCCGAGGAAGTGGCCGAGGGCTTCATCGACATCGCGGTGGGCGCGATGGCCAACGCCATCAAGAAGATCTCGGTCGCGCGCGGCTACGACGTGACGCGCTACACCCTGCAGTGCTTCGGCGGCGCCGGCGGCCAGCACGCCTGCCGCGTGGCCGATGCGCTGGGCATGGACCGCGTGTTCGCCCATCCGCTGGCGGGCGTGCTCTCGGCTTACGGCATGGGGCTGGCCGACCAGAGCGTGATGCGCGAGGCGGCGATCGAGCGGCCGCTGGCCGCGGCCGGCGAGGCGCTCGCGGCCACGCTCGACCGCCTGGCGGCCGACGCGTGCGGGGAACTCGAGCGCCAGGGCGTCGCGGCCGGCCGTATCGACGTGCACCGCCGCGTGCACCTGCGCTACGAGGGCACCGACTCGGCGCTGGTCGTGCCCTTCGGCGACGCGGCGGCGATGGGCGCGGCCTTCGAGGCGGCCTACCGCCAGCGCTTCGCCTTCCTGATGCAGGGCCGCCCGCTGGTGGCCGAGTCGGTGTCGGTCGAGGCGGTGGGCGTGGCCGACGCGCCGCGCGAGCCGGCCGCGGACGCGCTCGTCGACGCGCCCATGCCGGCCGCGGCCGGCGTGCGCCTGTACAGCGGCGGCGCCTGGCACGACGCGGCGCTGGTGCTGCGCGCCGACACGCGCCCGGGCCAGTGGATCGACGGGCCGGCCATCGTCGCCGAGCGCAACGCCACCACGGTGGTCGAGCCCGGCTGGCGCGCGCGCGTCACCGCCTTCGACCACCTGCTGCTCGAGCGCACGGTGCCGCGCGAGGCGCGGCGCGCCATCGGCACCACGGTCGACCCGGTGATGCTGGAGGTCTTCAACAACCTCTTCATGAACATCGCCGAGCAGATGGGGCTGCAGCTGCAGAACACCGCCTACTCGGTGAACATCAAGGAGCGGCTGGACTTCTCCTGCGCGCTGTTCGATGCCGAGGGCAACCTCATCGCCAATGCGCCGCACATGCCGGTGCACCTGGGCTCGATGAGCGAATCCATCAAGACGGTGATCGAGCGCAACCGCGGCGCCATGCGGCCGGGCGATGTGTACGTGCTCAACGATCCCTACCACGGCGGCACGCACCTGCCGGATGTGACGGTGGTGACGCCGGTGTTCGACGCCGCTGCGTCCGACGCGGGCGACCCGCGCATCCTGTTCTACGTCGGCTCGCGCGGCCACCATGCCGACATCGGCGGCACCACGCCGGGCTCGATGCCGCCGTTCTCCACGCGCATCGAGGAAGAGGGCGTGCAGATCGACAACGTCAAGCTGGTCGAAGCCGGCCGGCTGCGCGAGCAGGCCATGCTCGAGCTGCTGGCGAGTGGCGAATACCCATCGCGCAATCCGCAGCAGAACCTCGCCGACCTGAAGGCGCAGATCGCGGCCAACGAGAAAGGCGTGCAGGAGCTGCGCCGCATGGTCGAGCACTTCGGCCTGGACGTGGTGCAGGCCTACATGCGCCATGTGCAGGACAACGCCGAGGAGTCGGTGCGCCGCGTCATCACCCGGCTGAGCGACGGCGCCTTCACCCTGCCGCTGGACAACGGCGCGCAGATCAGCGTGGCCATCAAGGTCGATGCCGCCGCGCGCAGCGCCGTCATCGACTTCAGTGGCAGCTCGGCGCAGCTCGGCAACAACTTCAACGCGCCGCGCGCGGTGTGCATGGCGGCGGTGCTCTATGTGTTCCGCACGCTGGTGGACGACGACATTCCGCTGAACGCCGGTTGCCTGAAGCCGCTGGACGTCATCATCCCCGAAGGTTCGATGCTCAACCCGCATCCGCCCGCCTCCGTGGTGGCGGGCAATGTCGAGACGTCCACCTGCATCACCAACGCGCTGTACGGTGCATTGGGCGTGATGGCGGCGGGTCAGTGCACGATGAACAACTTCACCTTCGGCAACGCGCGCCACCAGTACTACGAGACCATCTCCGGCGGCAGCGGCGCGGGCGAGGGCTTCGACGGCACGAGCGTGGTGCAGACGCACATGACCAACTCGCGCCTCACCGACCCGGAGGTGCTCGAGTTCCGCTACCCGGTGCGCCTGGACAGCTACGCCATCCGCCAGGGTTCCGGCGGCGCCGGGCGCTGGCGCGGCGGCGACGGCGGCGTGCGCCGCGTGCGCTTCCTGGAACCCATGACCGCCTCCATCCTGTCCAACGGCCGGCATGCCGGCGCCTTCGGCATGGCCGGCGGCGAGGCCGGCGCGCCGGGCATCAACCGCGTGGAGCGCGCCGACGGCCGCGCGGAGCCGCTGGATCACATCGCGTCCGTCGAGATGCAGCCCGGCGACGTGTTCGTCATCGAGACGCCCGGCGGCGGCGGCTACGGCACGCCGCCCGGCTGACGCGCCCCCAAGCACGCAGAATCGCTGCTGTGCCGGGGCCACCGCCCCGGCGGTTACGGGCGCACAGCAGCATGATGACCACCGGCGAACACCCACTGCGTTTTCCTGCACCGACCGGCCGCACGCGCCGTCCATGAAGCACCTGGTGCTGCTGGGCGGCGGACTGGCCCATGCCCAGGTGCTGCGCAGCTTTGCCGCGCAGCCGCCGGCGGGCACGCGCATCACGCTCGTCACGCCACATCCGCGGCGGCTGCTGCCAGGCATGGTGGCCGGGCTGGTGGCCGGCCGCTACACGCTGGAGCACAGCATCGTGGATCTCGGTGCGCTCGCCGCGCGTGCCGGCGCCGAGCTGCGCGCCTCGGCGGCGGTGGCGGTGGACGCCAGCGCGCGGCTGCTTACCCTCGCCAACGGCGACAGCGCGCCCTACGACGCGCTGAGCATCGACATGATCGAGCGCATCGACCGCGATGCCATTCCCGGCGCCCGTGGGCTGGCGCTCTTCATGCAGCCGACCGACACCTTCGCCCGGCTGGTGGCGGACCTCATCGCGCTGGCGCAGGGCAACAGCCTGAATGTCGTGCTGGTCGGCGGCGGCGTGCCGGCGGTGGAGCTCGCCATCGCGCTGCAGGGGCGGCTGGGCCATCGCGCCCGTGTGTGCCTCGTGACCGGCGGTGCGGCGCCGCTGGCCGCGCTCGGCGAGAAGGCGAGCACGCGCGCGGCCGCCGCGCTGCGCGGCCACGGCGTGACGGTCATCGAGGACGCCTGCAGCGCCATCGGCGCCGCGCATGTGCAACTGGCCGGCGGCGCACGCCACGCCTGCGATGCGCCCATCGTCGCCACCAGCGGCGACCCGCCGCCGTGGCTCGCGACCAGCGGCCTGGCCTTGGGCGAGGACGGCGGCATCGCCACCGACGACTGCCTGCAGAGCCGCTCGCATCCCGGCGTGTTCGCCGTGGCCCAACAAGGGCAGGCCGAAGCCTTGGCGCTGAACCTGCGGCATTTCGTCGCCGGCGGGACGCTGCAGCCGGTGCGGGCGCGGCGGCGTGCGCTCGTGGTGGTCGATGTGGGAGAGGGGCGCGCCCTCGCCGCGGGCGACAAGGGCGTGGTCGAGGGCCGCTGGGTCGGCTGGTGGCGCGACTGGCGCGACCGCCGGCTGCTGCGCAGCCTGCATGCCGCCGGCGCGACCGCGCCGGGGCCGGCTACATCTGCGGGCGGAAGCTGAGCACCATGGACGTCGGCACGCGGCCGTCCAGGTCGCGCGGCAGCACCTCGGTGCGGTCGATGGCGCGCTGCACCGCATCGTCCCAGGCCTTCACGCCGCTGCTCTTGGTCAGGCGCTGGCTGAGGATGCGGCCGTCGGGTGAGAGCGTGATGCGCACCTCGGCTTCCGGGTTGCCGCTGATCGAATCGGTGAAGACGATGTTGGGCCGCACCCGCGCGACGATGCGCCCGGCGTAGCCCGCCGACGGCCCGGCGCTGTGCTGCGCCGAGCCGGTGGCGCCGGGGCCGCCGCTCGCGCCCGCCTGGCCGAGGATGCGCTTGAGGTTGGCCTCGCGGGCCTCGGCCAGGCGCTTGTCGCGCTCGGCCTCTTCCTTCTTGCGGCGCGCCTCGGCCTCCTGCTGCTTCTTCTCGGCGAGCTTGCGCGCCTCCTCGGCCTTGGCCTTTTCGATGCGCTCGCGCTCGGCTTCTTCCTTGGCCAGGCGCTCCTTCTCGGCCTTCTCCTCGGCGCGCTTCTTCGCGAGCTCCTTTTCCTTGCGCTCGGCCTCCTCGCGCTGCTGCTCGCGCCGCTCGGCCTCGCGCTTGGCCTTCTCGATGGCGATCTGCGCATCCGCCGAGGGGCGCGGCGGCGCCGTCACCTTGGGCGGCGGGGGAGGCGGCGGCGGCTCGGGGGCCGGCTCGGGCTTCGGCTCCGGCTTGGGGTCGGGCGCCGCCGCCTTGGGCGCCGCGGTCTGCGGCACGGCGGCCCACAGCTCCGCCTCGACGGCCGCCGGCTCGCTGCTGCGCCAGTTCACGCCGATGGCCAGCGCGATCACCAGCAGCACGTGGATCGCCAGCGCGATCACGAGCCCCGGCCCCATGCCGCGCGGCGGGCGCGGCATCAGGGCGTCGCGCGACGCATCCGGCTTGTGCACCTCAGCCACCGCTCTTGACCATCAGGCCGACGCGCTGCACGCCGGCGCGCTGCAGCGTGTCCATCACCTTGACCACGGCCTCGTACTTCACGGCCTTGTCGGCGGAGATGATGACCGGCGTGTCGGCCTGCCCGCCCTGCGCCTCGCGCACCGTGGCGGCGACGTTGCGCAGCGGGATGCTGGCGCCGTCCTTGTTGTCCACGCGCAGCTTCACCGACTCGTCGGTGCCGACGACCAGCTCGATCACCTTGTCGGGCCGCTGGCTGCTCTTGCCCACGGTGGGCAGGTCCACGACGCCGGTGGTGATGAGCGGCGCGCTGATCATGAAGATGATGAGCAGCACCAGCATCACGTCGATGAACGGCACCATGTTGATCTCGTTGATGGTGCGGCGGCGTGCGCCGCGGCCCTGGACGGCAGGCATGGCGCGGTCCTCAGCGCGGCGCGGGCGCGGGCGCGGAATGGCCGGCGTTGCGCTGCAGGATGTTGGAGAACTCCTCGATGAAGGTGTCCTTCTGCATGGCGATTCGGTCGATGTCGCGCGCGAAGCGGTTGTAGGCGATCACCGCGGGAATCGCCGCGAACAGGCCGATGGCCGTGGCCACCAGCGCCTCGGCAATGCCCGGCGCGACGGTGGCGAGCGTGACCTGCTGCAGGTTGGACAGGCCGATGAAGGCATGCATGATTCCCCACACCGTGCCGAACAGGCCCACATAGGGCGAGACCGAGCCCACGGTGGCGAGGAACGACAGGTGCGACTCGATCGCATCCATCTCGCGCTGCAGGCTGGCGCGCATCGCCCGCCGCGCGCCGTCGACCAGCGCGCCGGCATCGGCCACACGGCGCTCGCGCAGCTTGAGGAATTCGCGCATGCCCGAGGCGAAGATGCGCTCCATCGGCGCCGCGGCTTCGGCATTGCGCGTGGCATCGTTGTACAGCTCGGTCAGGTTGCGCCCGGTCCAGAACTCGCGCTCGAATTCCTCGTTCTGCGCGCGCACGCGCTTGAGCCCGAAGAGCTTGCCGAAGATGACCGTCCAGCTCGCCAGCGAGGTGAGCAGCAGGCCGACCATGACGAGCTGAACGACGAAGCTCGCGTTCAGCACCATCGAGACGATGTCGAGATCCTGGTTCATGTCAGTGGTGCCCGGCCGCCAGCAAGCACTGACGCGCGCCACGGGTCACGCAGGGACCCTCGCCGGATCCGGGCGGCAGCGAACGAAGTGAGCGTGGGGGTTTCATGTCAGGGCGTTGAGAATGTCTTTCGGAAGCCGGCGCGGGCGGAAGGTTCCCGCATCCACGCAGCCGGCGCGTATCGTGCCTTCGGCCAGCAGGTCGTCACCGCGCCATGCCTGCTGCGCAAAACGCATCGACGCGCTGCCGATCTGCAGCGGTTGCACCGTGATGGCGAGCCGGTCGTCCAGCCGGGCGGGGCGCAGGTAGCGCACGGCCGTTTCGCTGACGACGAAGATCGCGCCGGTGGCCTCGCGCAGCGCCTGCTGGTCCACGCCGCGCTCGCGCAGCCATTCGGTGCGCGCACGCTCGAAGAACTTCAGGTAGTTGGCATAGAAGACGACGCCGCCGGCGTCGGTGTCTTCCCAGTAGATGCGGACGGGGAAACGAAAGGGCGTGGGCGTCATCGGCAGCACAGGCGCCGAGGCACCGGCGCAGCGCAGCGATTATCCGGGACTGCCGGCCGTCACTGGATGGCGCGCTGGTAGACCGGGCCCCACAGCGGATGGCCCGCTTCCGACTTGCTCAGACCGAAACCAGGGTCGGCCAGGCGCGCCGAGCGGAACTCGACGGCGCACTTGTCCATGCGCTGCGTGGTGCAGTAGATGAAGGCGAGGTGCTTGTGCGCCGCGGCCTTGTCGCGCGGGGACACGAGGCCGGCGAGCAGCGCGGCGTTGAGCTGCTTCTCGGCCTCTGCGTACTGCGCATCGTCGTAGGCGCGCAGCCCGGCGAGCAGTGCCTTTTCCGCCGGCTGGTCGGTGACGTCCAGCAGGCCGCGTGGCGGGCTGATCTCGGGGGAAGGGGCGCAGGCGGAAAGCAGGGCGGCGGCGGCAAGGGCGGCGACGAAGAGCGATCTCATGGTCCGAATTTGTGCCTCAGGGTGACCGGTTGACCGGGTATCACGGTGACCGACGCACTGTACGGCGGAAAGTCGCTGTTTCGCACCGTGATCTGGTGCGTGCCTTCGCTGAGTTCGAGCTGCGACAGCGGCGGGGCGGTGCCGGCGCGTGCGCCGTCGACCTCGACCTCGCCCCAGGGGCTCACGGCCAGTCGCACGATGCCGGTGGCGCCGGCGGCGGCCGCGGAGGCTTCGCTGGCGGCGCGCTCGCGGGCGCGTCGCTGGTTGGACGACTCGCGTCGGTTGGGGCGTTTCGCGGCGGAGGAGCGCGAATCCGCGACGGCGCTGCCGTTCGCTGGTGGGGCTGCGGCGGGCGGGGCGGCGTCGGCAGTTGGCGTGTCGGCAGCGCCTGCATCGGCGAGCGCCGGCGCATCGGGCGGCATCGCCGCATCGCCGGCGGCCGGCTCATCGGCCGTAGCCATTGCGGGCGGGGCGGCCTCCGCCGCAGGGGCCGGCTCGGCCGGTGCGGGGCTCGCGGCCTGGGCGTTCAACGCCGCCGGCGCTGCGCTGGTTTCCTGGCTCGTGCCGAGAGCCATCCACAGGCCCGCGCCCAGGGCGACGGCGGCCGCGGCGGCGCTGGCCCACAGCAGCGGGCGGCGCAGCGGCGTGGCGGCCTCGGCCTCGGCGCTCTCGCCGTGTTCCTCGAGCCACAGGCGCAGCTCGCGGGACAGCGAACGCGCCGAGCGGTAGCGCTGCTCCGGGTCCTTCTGCATCGCACGCTCGGCGATGTCGGACAGGCCTCGCGGCACGGCGCGGTTGAGGCTCGCGGCCGGCGGCGGCTGGGTGTCGAGCACCGCCGCGGTGATCTCCTCCAGCGTGTTGCCGCGAAACGGCTTTTGCTCGGTGAGCAGTTCGTAGAGCACGACGCCCAGCGAGAACACGTCGGAGCGCCGGTCGACCGGGCCCTGGCGCACCTGCTCGGGCGACATGTAGTAGGGCGAGCCGCCGGCCACGTCCTGCGCCGGCGAATCATGCTGGTGGGCGATGCGCGCGATGCCGAAGTCGAGCACGCGCGGCTGCGTGCGCCCGACCATGAAGATGTTGGCCGGCTTGATGTCGCGGTGCACCACGCCCTTGCTGTGCGCGTAGGCCAGCGCGTCGGCCACGCGGCGCACGATGAGCGCGGCCTGCGAGGGCGTCGGGCGCCAGCCGTCCTGGCGCAGCTGGCGCAGGTCGCGGCCCTTGAGCAGCTCCATCGCGATGTAGGCGTTGTTGTCGCTCACACCGGCGTCGAACACCGTGACGATGTGCGGATGGCTCAGGCCCGCGGCGGCGCGCGCCTCGTTGAGGAACATCGCGTTGAACTCGGCGCGCTGCTCGGCGGCGAGATCGACGTTCAGCGTCTTGATCGCGATGAGGCGCGACAGCAGCGGGTCGTGCGCGGCGTACACCGTGCCGAGCCCGCCTTCACCGATCTTGTACTTGAGCGCATAGCGGCCGATGTGGCCGATGGTGGTCATCGGCTCGCCGGCCTTGCCAAGACCCGTGGCGAACGCCGGCTGCGGCGCGCCGGGCAGCACGTCGGAATCGCTCCACAGCGCCGGTGGCACGCTCGGCGGCGGGGCGGGTTCGCTGTCGGGAGGCACGCTCGAGGGCGGCTGGCTGCGCGTCATCACGTCGGCAGCTTAGACGAGACGTCCGCGGCCCACCCTTCGAAATAGCGCGACTTCTGCATGGTAGTAACCAGTTCTCACCATTCAACCGCCGGCGCAGGCGCCGCTTCAGCGGGGATGCGACAAGGCTGCGCGCAGGCGCGCGACCGCTTCTTCGAGGCGCGGCATGGCGTTGGCGTACGAGAAGCGCACGAAGCGCTCGGTGCCGTGGCGGCCGAAGTCGCGCCCCGGCGTGACGGCGACGTGCGCACGGCGCATGAGGTCGAAGGCGAAGTCCCAGCTGCTGTCGGCGAATGCCGAGCAGTCGGCCCAGACATAGAAGGCGCCGTGGGGCGCGACCGGCACGCGCAGGCCCAGCGATTCGAGCGCCGGCACGAGGAAATCGCGCCGGGCCTTGAACTCGGCGCGCCGGGCTTCGTAGGTGGCGATGGACTCGTCGTCGAAGCAGGCGATGGCCGCATGCTGAGCTACGGTGGACGCACAGATGTACAGGTTCTGCGCCAGCTTCTCGATCGGCGCCACCAGCGCCTCGGGCACCACCAGCCAGCCGAGGCGCCAGCCGGTCATGTTGAAGTACTTGCTGAAGCTGTTGACGGAGACGACGTCCTCGCCGTGCATCAGCGCGCTGTGGCCGAAGCGCTCGTCGAAGCTCAGGCCCAGGTAGATCTCGTCGACCATCGTGAAGCCGCCGCGCTCGCGCACCGCCTGCACGATGCGGCCCATCTCGCCGGGCTCGATGGAGGTGCCGGTCGGGTTGGACGGCGAGGCCAGCAGCACGCCGCGGGTCTTCTCGCCCCAGGCCTGCGCCACGCCGTCGGCGCTCAGCTGGAAACGTTCGGCCGCCGTGGTCGGCAGCAGCACGGCGCGACCTTCGGCCGCGGCGACGAAATGCCGGTTGCACGGGTAGCTCGGGTCGGGCAGCAGCACCTCGTCGTCACGGTCGACGAGCGCGGCGCAGGCGAGCTGCAGCGCGGCCGACGCACCGGCGGTGACCACGATGCGCCCCGGTGCGATGTCCAGGCCGAAGCGTGCGCGGTACCAGCCGCTGATGCGCTCTCGCAGCGGCTGCAGGCCGGTCGCATCCGTGTACTGGGTGCGCCCGGCCTCGAGCGCGCGCCGGGCGGCGTCCTGCACCCGCGGCGGCGCGGTGAAGTCGGGCTCGCCGATGTTCAGGAAGATCATCGGCGAATCGGCGCAGGCCGGGCTGCGCGCGAGCGCCGCCGCCGCCTTGGCGAACTCCATCACGTAGAAGGGTTCGATGTGGTCGAGGCGGCGGGCGAGTTTCATGGGCTCGAGGTCCTAGGCGAAGAGCGGGGCGACCCCGCGGCGCTCAGCGCCGGGTGGCGCGCGCGGCCTGCACCTCGTGCGGGCGCAGCTCGGCCGCGGCCTTGTCGAGCACACCGTTGACGTACTTGTGGCCGTCGGTGCCGCCGAAGCTCTTGGCCAGCTCCACGGCTTCGTTGATCGCCACCCGGTAGGGAATGTCGATGCAGTGCTTGAGCTCGTAGGCGCCGATCATCAGCACGCCGTGCTCCACCGGCGACAGCTCGGTGGTCTTGCGGTCCACATGGCGGGCCAGCACCGCGTCGAGGTCGGACGCTTCGCTGATGCAGCCGTGGATCAGCGCATCGAAATGCGCCGAATCGCATTCGCCGAAGCCTTCCTGCTCGCGCATGTGGGCGTCGATCACACCGGCATCGGTGCCGGACACCAGCCATTCGTACAGGCCTTGCAGCGCGACTTCACGCGAGCGGCGGCGGTTGGCGTTGGCGCCGGGGCGGCGGGCGCCCGGGCGCTTCTTCGGGGGGGTACTGCTCACGACAGGTCGTCCAGGAGGTTCGCCATCTCGACGGCCACACGGGCGGCGTCGCGACCCTTTTCCTCGGCGCGGGCCCAGGCCTGCGCTTCGTTCTCGACGGTCAGGATGGCGTTGGCAATCGGCAGCTGGTGGTCCAGCGACACGCGGGTCACGCCCGCGCCGCTTTCGTTGGCCACCAGCTCGAAGTGGTAGGTCTCGCCGCGAATGATGCAGCCGAGCGCGATGAGCGCGTCGTAGTCGTCGCTCTCGGCCATGGCGGCGAGCGCGAGCGACACCTCCAGCGCGCCCGGCACGGTGACATGCTGGATGTGCCTGGCCTGCACGCCCAGTGCGGCCAGTTCGGCCAGGCAGCTTTCGGCGAGCTTGCCGGTCAGCGCGGCGTTGAAGCGCGCCTGGACGATGCCGATGTGCAAGCCATCGCCCTCGAGTCGGCCTTCACGGCCCTTGTCTGCACCTTGCATGGCGGCCTCTGTTCAACGGTCGGGCACGAAGCCGGTGACTTCGAGCCCATAGCCCACCATGCTGGGCATGCGCCGCGGGTTGGCAAGCAGCTTCATGCGCGACACGCCCAGTTCGCGCAGCACCTGCGCGCCGATGCCGTAGATGCGCAGGTCCATGGGCTTGCGCGGCGGCCGTTCGATGTCGGCGGGGGCGGCGAGCAGCCTCGGACGCAGCGTGGCGGCGTCCTCCGCGCAGTTCAGCAGCACCGCCACGCCGCGGTCGGCGGCCTGCAGCGCCGCGAGCGCCTTGGGCAGCGACCACGAGTGGGACGAGGAGCCGTGGTCCAGCAGGTCCATCATCGACAGCGGTTCGTGCACCCGCACCAGCACTTCGTCCTCGGGCGTCCAGCGGCCCTTGGTCAATGCGAGGTGCAGGCCGCCGGTGCGGTCGGCGAAGCTGATGCACTCGAACTCGCCTTGCCCGGTGAGCAGCGGGCGGCTGCCCAGGCGCTCGATCAGCGTCTCGTTGCGGCTGCGGTATTCGATGAGGTCGGCGATGGTGCCGATCTTCAGCTCGTGCTCGCGGGCGAAGACTTCCAGGTCCGGCAGGCGGGCCATCGTGCCGTCGTCCTTCATGATTTCGCAGATCACGGCCGCCGGCGTGAGCCCCGCCATGCCGGCGAGGTCGCAGCCGGCTTCGGTGTGACCGGCGCGCATCAACACGCCGCCGTCCTGCGCCTGCAGCGGGAAGACATGACCGGGCTGCACCAGGTCGCCCGGCTGCGCGGTGCGGCTCACCGCCGCCTGCACTGTGCGCGCGCGGTCGGCCGCCGAGATGCCGGTGGTGACGCCGGTGGCCGCCTCGATGGACACGGTGAAGGCCGTGCCGTGCTTGGTGCCGTTGCGCGTGGCCATGGGCGGCAACTGCAGGCGCTCGCAGCGTTCGCGGGTGAGCGTGAGGCAGATCAGGCCGCGGCCGTAGCGCGCCATGAAGTTGATCGCTTCGGGCGTGACATGGTCGGCGGCGAGCACCAGATCGCCCTCGTTTTCGCGGTCTTCCTCGTCGACGAGGATGACCATGCGGCCAGCAGCGAGCTCGGCGACAAGCTCCGGAACAGGGGAAATCGGCATCCCCGAATTGTAGGTGGCGACCCTGATCGGCCGCGCCCCGAGGGCTTCAGCCGGCGGGCGGCGCGGCCTGCAGCATGCGCTCGACGTAGCGCGCGATGAGGTCGATCTCGAGGTTGACCGCACGGCCCTCGGCCAGGCTGCCGAGCGCGGTGTTGTCCACGGTGTGCGGGATCAGGTTGATGCTGAACTCGCAGCCCTCGGCGCTGTCCGTGACGCGGTTCACGGTCAGGCTGACACCGTTGACCGTGATCGAGCCCTTGTAGGCGAGGAACCTCGCGAGTTCGCGCGGCGCCAGCACGCGCAGCTCGACCGATTCGCCGACCGGCGCGAAATGCGTCACGCGCCCGATACCGTCCACATGGCCGCTGACGAGGTGACCGCCCAGCCGGTCCTGGGCACGCAAGGCCTTCTCGAGGTTGATGGGGCCGGGCGTGTCCAGGCCGGCGGTTCGGGCCAGGCTTTCGGCCGAGATGTCGATGGTGAAGCGCCGTGCCGCAGGGTCGAAGCTCGTGACCGTCATGCAGGCGCCGTTGAGCGCAATGCTGTCGCCGAGCTGGACGTCGTCCAGATAGCCCGCGGGTGTCTCGATGCTCAGCTGCCGGCCGTGCGAGGCGTCGCCGCCCAGCGGCCGGATGTCGACGATGCGGCCGACGCCGCTGATGATGCCCGTGAACATCGGGCGATTCTCTCAGAGCAGATCAGGCCACCGGCCGCGCGAGGATGCGCAGGTCCGCGCCCACGGGCTGCACGTCCACATAGCGCAGCGTGAGCGCGTCGGCCAATGTCTCCAGCGGCCCGAAGGCGGCCAGGTCGCGGCCGGCGCCGAGCAGCTTGGGCGCGAGGTAGACGAGGAACTCGTCGACCAGCCGCTCGCGCACGAAGGAGCCGCTGAGCTTGTGGCCGGCCTCCACATGCAGTTCGTTGATGCCGCGGCGCGCGAGGTCGGCCAGCATGGCCGGCAGGTCGACCTTGCCGTTCGGCCCAGGGGTGAGCGCGATCTCGGCGCCGCGCGCTGCGAGCGCATCGCGGGCCGCATCGGCGGGCTGCGCGGCGTAGATCAGCACGCGGCCGGGTGCGTCCAGGATGCGCGCGCCGGGCGGGGTGTCGAGCCGCGAATCGACGATGACCCGCAGCGGTTGCGCCGGGGTGTCGACCAGCCGCACGTCCAGCCGCGGGTTGTCGTCCAGCACCGTGCCGACGCCGGTGAGCACGGCGCCCGCGCGCATGCGCCAGCGGTGGCCGTCGGTGCGGGCTTCCTCGCCGGTGATCCATTGGCTCGCGCCGTTGAGCAGCGCCGAGCGCCCGTCCAGCGACACCGCCGACTTCAGCCGCACCCAGGGCCGGCCGCGCTCCATGCGCGAGAAGAAGCCGATGTTGAGTTCGCGTGAGGCCTCGCCGAACGGGCCCTCGATCACCTCGATGCCGGCGGCGCGCAAGCGCGCGCGGCCTTGTCCGGCGACCTGCGGATTCGGGTCGCCGATGGCCATCACCACCCGCGCCACGCCGGCGGCGATCAGCGCGTCGCAGCAAGGCGGTGTGCGGCCATGGTGGGCGCAGGGCTCGAGGCTCACGTACACCGTCGCACCGCGCACCGATTCGCCGCGCGACTGCGCATCGCGCAGCGCCATCACCTCGGCATGCGGGCCGCCGGCCTGCTGGGTGTGGCCGCGGCCGAGTTCGCGGCCGTCGCTGGAGACAATCAGGCAGCCGACGCGCGGGTTGGGTTCGGTCAGGCCGATGCCGAGCGCGGCCAGGGCCAGCGCCTCGCGCATCGCCTCGTCGTGGTTCATCGCTGCGTACTGCTCAGGGCTGGTGCTGCACCGTGCCGGCGTCGACGAACACCGGCGTGCTGCCGGCGAGTTGCACCGCCGGCGCGATGGGGCATGTGTCATCGCCCGCGATGACCAGGAAGTTCTGCTGCATCAGATGGCCTGAAACGTCGTGGTAGCTGTCGGGATGCTCGGCATTGGTGTCCACCGCGCCGCTGCCGTCCCGCGGCACACGCGGTGGTCGGAGGCGCCATGGCCGAGGGTCCAGCCCATCGCCACCACGTGGCTGCGGCCCGACCAGCGACCGCCGTCGGGCGTGATCCGGCAATGGTAGGCGACGTAGCGCTC
This sequence comes from Rubrivivax sp., assembly GCA_044506225.1. Classification (GTDB taxonomy): domain Bacteria; phylum Pseudomonadota; class Gammaproteobacteria; order Burkholderiales; family Burkholderiaceae_C; genus JAKFDI01. Next base: position 20,614 of record JBIQKU010000032.1, read on the forward strand.
GCCGGTGTCGCGCCATGCCGGCACGCCAAGCGTCGCGGGGGTGGCTTCGGCCGCCACCTCATGCAGGCGGCTGCCGCCGGCCGCGGTCACCGCCACGGTCTTGTGCAGCGCGGCCACGCACACCGGCGGTGCCGGGTATCGGCCCGCGCCCAGCGTCAGCTCGACCGTGAGCGGCAGCGGCGCGATGCCGGGGGCGAAGCGCACGGCGCCCGCGAGCACGACGCCGGTGGATGCTTCGCAGGCCGAGAGGTCGGCGGCGCGCAACTGCGCGGCGGACAGTGCCGCCGGCACGGTGCACACCGATTCGAGCGCGCCGCTCAGGTCGTCGAACACCCAGGCCACCGTGCCGTCGTGTGCCGGCTTGAAGACACTGCGGCCGTCGCCGAGCGCATGCGCACCCGGCGGGATGGCCGGCGCGCGGCCGCGGGCGCCGCGCAAGGCCGGGTGCGGCACGGTCAGCGAAGCAGCAAGCGCCGGGTCGGTGCCCGCCACGACCGTGTCGAGGGTGGCGTGCTGTGCCTGGCCGGCGAGGTCGGTCCATTGCACAGCGACGCGTGCGCTCTTGAAGCCGCCGGCGTCGTCCACGCTGCGCGCGAGCGTGTAAACGGTGGTCGTCGGGTCGCCGGGCGGCGGAGCGATCGCCTTGGTCGTAGGGGAGAGCGCAGCGAACGAGCGATAACCGGCCACAGTGCCTAGCGTGGCGAAGCTGCGAAACGCCTCTATGTCCTGCGAGGCAAAGCGCACGGCCTCCGCGCGCTGGCGGGCAATGTCCGCATGCAGGCGCAGATGGCCATGCACCCGCGATACCACCACGATGCCCAGCGACAGCACCAGAAAGGCGACCAGCGCCTCGACCAGGGTCGCGCCGCGCTGGCGGTGCGCGATTGCACTCATTGGAAGTCCCTCCAGCTCCCGGGCACGCGAACGAAGCTGCCGCTGTCTTGTTGCAGGGCGCGCAGCACCGGCGCGTCGTAGACCAGGTCGGGCGTGGCGTCGCCGCGATAGTCGCTCTCGCTGACGAATGCGCCGCGCAGCCAGGCGCCGCTGGCCGGCGTGTGTTGCCAGGCGAGGTCCGCGGCGTACAGCACGCCGTGCAACCGGAGTTCGCCGCGCAAGTCGGCCCGGCCGGTACTGACCAGGATCACCGGGTCGGCGGGCGTGCCGAGCGTGAGCGGCCCGTTCACGGCGAGGTCGCCGTCGACGAACAGCAGCGCCGGCCCCGCCGCAGCGGACACCGCCGCGGTGAGCGCTGCGCCGCAGTCGCCGCCGCACACCACCCGCCGAACCGCCGGCTGGGCGGCCCACGAGGCCTTGTCCAGGCCGAAGAGGGACGCGAACAACTGCTCGCCGCTCAGGCCGGCGAGCAGGTCGTCGTGCGCGACGAGGGCCAGCGGGGACGAGCCGCCCGGCACGGTGGTGATGCGCGCGTGGGACGCGAGTACCGGCCCGCCGGCATGCAGCACGATACCGGCCGATGCCGCGTCGCCGTTATGGAGGCCGATGGCTGCGGCGCCGGCGTGCACCTCGCCGCGCACGGTGAGCGGTGCCGTCGGCAGGCTGGCGATGCCGGGCACCAGCGCGAAGACAGCCTGCACGGTGGCAACCGCCTCCACCGTCGTGCTGCCGGCCGGCGCGCAGGCGCCCGCCACGCCGCTGCAGCCGGTGGCGACCAGGCGCACCATGCCGGTGTCGTCCACCGGTTCGGCATGCACGATGAATGCCGTGGTGGCGCTGGCGACGGTCGCGGCGGCCAGCGTCGGATGTGCGTCGGCCGGGCAGCGGCATGACCAGCCGCTCGCGGTGCGGGCGCAGGCGGCATGCCGCGGAGTGATGCGCCCGGCATCGCTCCAGGCGACGGGCACATGCCGCTGCCGCGCCGCATCGTGGTTCAGCCAGCGTTGCCGCATCGAGCTGCCGCCGGGCGCGCTCTGGCAGTCGTCGTCCACACGCTGCGGGTTGTTCAGCATGGCTTGCGCCCACTCGAGACCGGCCTCGGCGGCCTCGAAGGCCTGCGTGGCGCGGTACTGGTTGATGGAGCTGCGCTGCTCGAAGAGCAGGCTGCGGTTGGCATAGGCGACGACCAGCGCCATCGAGCACAACAGCACCATGACGACGACCAGCGAGGCGCCGCCACGCTGTGTCTGCATGCGAGAAGGGCTCATGGCTGCCTCACGCCGAACAGGCGCCGATCACGGCGTCGTTGCGCAGGCGCACCGCGCTGGCGATGCTGCGTTGCACGCCGGCGTCGGCCGCCGAGCGGGCGGTGATGTGCACGCTGAGGCTTCGCACCTGGTGACGCGGCGGACAGTCGGTGGCACCGGCGGCGCAGGGCGCGGTGCACAGGCCGTGCAGTGGCCGCTCCTGCACGGTGGGCACGATGTCGAAGGCGGTCACGACCAGGGTGCCCGTGTCCGTCAGCGCCTGCCAGCTGCCGCCGCCCAACCGCATCTCGATGGCGCCGCGCTGCAGGCGAAAGCCGTGGGCCTCGTTGGCGTCCAGCACGTGGTTTTCGACGGCATCGCGCGAGAAGGCGTAGGCGATGGCGCCCGGGGTGGCCGTGATGGCTGCGTACGGGTTGGCGCGTGGCGCCGAGGCACCGTGGGCCACGCCGGCAGCGGCATCTGCCCAGTAGCCGGCGCGCCGCGCGCCGCGGCTGACCAGGTCGGCCGCACTGCGCAGGTCCTGCACCAGCCGGCTCTCGTGCACCAGCACCCGGTTCTCGCGCACATGCGCGCTCACCAGGGCCAGCCCGGCGACGACGACCAGCAGGCCGAGGGTCAGCGCCACCATCAGCTCGACCAGCGAGAAGCCGCGGCCGTGCGCCGGCCGGGTGCTGCGAGTCATACGCGCCAGCATTGCCGGTTCTCCGCGGCGCCGTTGCGCACGCTCGCGTCTTCGCCGGACGCGCGCGTCACCTGCATGCTGTGTACGGTCAGCTGCAGGTAACGACATGAGCCGTCGCCGAACTGCGGCCCCGTGGCGACCGCCACGGCGACGAAGCCGTGCGCGTCGCTCGAGGTGATGGACAGCACATAGCGCTTGGCCGGCGAGAGCGCGGGCAGCTGCAGCGTGGCCAGTTGGCCGGCGTACTGCCGGTTGTTGGCACGATGTCGTTCCTGCGCCAGGTGAAGGCTCATCAGCGCGGTCGCCGCATCGAAGCGGTGCGCCTTGTGCATCACGCCGACGTAGCTCGGATAGGCGATGGACGAAAGGATGCCGGCGATGGCGAGCGTGACCAGCGTGCCCACCAGCGTGAAGCCGCCCATGCCGCGGTGCTTGCGCGAGTGTGTATGCATGTCGAGTCCGCCTTCAGCACGCGCGGTAACCCGGCACAGCGCCCTGCGGCGAGCAGGAGCGGATGCGGCCCATCAGGTTCACTACATGGTGGATGGCGCGCCCGCCGGCAGCCACGAGACGCAGCGTGCCGGTGGGCGAGCTGGTGCCGTGCAGCGGGTCGAAGTGGATGGACGTCACCGAGCCCGACAGGCCGATGCGCTCGTTCGCCGGCAGGGCGACGCTGCGCAGCAGCTGCGCATCGGCGCCGCAGCTTGCGCTGCCGTCACTGCCGCAGTGGCAGTCTGCCGCCGTGCCGGTGTGGATCAGGTAGCAGCTGCCGCCTGCATCGGCATGCAGGCTCATGCGCAGACCATGGTTGCGCATCACGGCCTGCGTGCGGGCGAACTGCAGGTCGCTCACCAGTTGCGAGGCCGCGCCTTCGAGCCGCTGCCGCTCGAGATAGGCGCCGAAGTCCGGTGCGGCGGCCGACAGGACGATGGCCGTGATGGCGGTGACGACGCCGGCTTCGACCAGCGTGAACCCGCGAGCGTCGCGACGTGAGTGCATGGTTTCCTCCCCCGTTGAACTTGTGGGAGGCAATGTACGAACGCAGGGCGCGTGGCGCATTCCCCACGGGGAGGGGCGCCGGCCGCATGCGGCACGTCCCGAAGAGGGAGCGTGCGGGCAGGGGGTGTCAGATGTCGCGAATCAGCTGGCGGAACTCGTCCACGTCCTCGAAGCTGCGGTAGACCGAGGCGAAGCGCACGTACGCAACCTTGTCGATGCGCTTGAGTTCGCGCATCACCAGCTCGCCCAGCCGAGCCGACGGCACTTCACGGGCGCCTCCGTTGAGCAGCTTGTCCTGGATGCGGTCCATCGCGGCGTCGATCTGCTCGACGCTCACGGGCCGCTTTCGCAACGCAAGCGCCATCGAGGCGCGAAGCTTGGCCACGTCGAAATCGGCGCGCGAGCCGTCCTTCTTCACCACGAACGGCAAAGCGATCTCGGCGCGCTCGTAGGTGGTGAAGCGCTTGTCGCAGCTCTGGCAGCGCCGCCGGCGGCGAATGACGTCGCCCTCGTCGGACTCGCGCGTCTCGACGACCTGGGTGTCGACGTGGCTGC
>JBIQKU010000263.1:0-3579 GCA_044506225.1 Rubrivivax sp.
GCGCTTGCATGGCATGCAAGAGGTCAGCGGTTCGATCCCGCTTACCTCCACCACTTCTTGCACAGGGAAAAATTGCTTTAGTATCATGGTATACTTCGCAGCTTGTTCAAGTCCTGTCCCCTTCGTCTAGAGGCCTAGGACACCACCCTTTCACGGTGGGTACAGGGGTTCGAATCCCCTAGGGGACGCCAGGCTTTCTGGCAAGTAGTAAACCGCTGCGGAGCGGTAGTTCAGTTGGTTAGAATACCGGCCTGTCACGCCGGGGGTCGCGGGTTCGAGTCCCGTCCACTCCGCCAACAAACTCAACGGGTTGCAGCGCGCTTGCTGCAACCCGTTTTTCTTTGCCCGCACGCAGGGACGATCAGGCGGATACAACGCACGCAGCCCAGGCTGCCTCCCGCTTGAGCCGCGACCTGTGCGCCCCGCCGGTTGCCTTGCCTCGGTCCGCCTGTCCCGGCCTTGAGGCTGCCGCTCGCGCCATTGGAACTGAGAGGTCCATAGGGCAGCGGTGATTGCCCGCGCGCCCCGCGCCGCGCGGGCGCACTCGCCCTGGCAACACCTCGCCTCCTGTACTCCGCCACTCGGCTGCCTGGCCCTTAGCGCAAAGTCAGCGTGCGGATATCCACGTACACGAATAGTGGGTGGACGCGGACACTTCCATGAAGATGGAGGCGATGACCACCTTCATGAAGGGCGTTCCCGAGATCAAGAAGGTCTACCTGCTCAACCAGAACTACTCGCACGGCCATCAGGTGGCGCGCTACGCGAAGGAGAACCTCGCGCGCAAGCGCCCGGATGTGCAGATCGTCGGCGAGGACCTGCACCCGCTCGCGCAGGTGCGCGACTTCGCCCCGTACATCGCCAAGGTCAAGGCCTCGGGTGCCGACACCGTGATCACCGGCAACTGGGGCTCGGACCTGGCGCTCTTGATCAAGGCCGCGACCGAAGCCGGCTACGACGGCCGCTTCTTCACCTACTACGCCGGCGCGACCGGCACGCCGACGGCGCTCGGCCAGGGCGGCGCGGGGCGCGTCTACCAGGTGAGCTATGCCCACTACAACATGGGCGGGCAGATGAAGCCGTGGACGAACGAATTCCGGCAGAAGTTCAACGACGACCTGAACATTCCGGGCGTGTTCCACGCCTTCGCGCTGCTCGGCCAGGCCATGGCCACGACCCGGTCGACCGACCCGGTGAAGGTCGCCCAGGCGATGGAGGGCATGAAGGTGCAGAGCTTCAACGGCGAGGTCGAGATGCGCCGCACCGATCACCAGTTGCAGCAGCCGCTGTTCATGACGATGTGGCAGAAGGCGAGCGACAAGTACCCGTACAGCCCGGAGAACACCGGCATGACGCTGGCGCCGGTGGCGGAGTACCCCTCGTATGTGTCCAGCACGCCCACGAGCTGCCAGATGAAGCGGCCTTCGTCTTCCTGACTGATTGCCGTGCCGCCCGCGCCTTGCGCGGCGCGGCGGCAGCGATGCCTGTGGCAGGAGACCGTGCGGTATGCGGCGGGGCCGCCGGCCGCCTGGTGGAACCTGAGGGTTCGAACGAATGCGAATCGCAGGCGTGCCGCTCTACGATGTTCCTGCACGCGCATTCCATCCACTCTAGGCAGCAGGAGCTCTCAATGACTCTCGAACTCAAGCGTCGCGTCTTCAACCTCTCGTTGGGCGCCGCCCTTGTCACGTCCGTGACACCTGGCTGGGCCCAGGCCAAGCCGCTCGCGGGCCAGACGATCCGGATCGCCTTCATCGATCCGCTGACCGGGCTGATGGGGCCGGTGGGCACGAACCAGCTCAACACCTGGCAGTTCCTCGCCGAGAAGTTCAGCGCCAACAACCCGGCCGGCGTCAAGTTCGAGATCGTGCCCTTCGACAACAAGCTGTCGCCGGCCGAAAGCCTGAACGCGCTGCGCTCGGCGCTCGACCAGGGCGTGCGCTACATCGTGCAGGGCAACGGCACCTCGGTGGCGCTGGCGCTGATCGACGGCATCCAGAAGCACAACGACCGCAACCCGGGCAAGGAGGTGCTGTACCTCAACTACGCCGCGGTCGACCCCGACCTGACCAACAGCAAGTGCAACTACTGGCACTTCCGCCTCGATGCGGACACCTCCATGAAGATGGAGGCGATGACCACCTTCATGAAGGACATCCCGGACATCAAGAAGGTCTACCTCATCAACCAGAACTATTCGCACGGCCACCAGGTCGCGAAGTACGCCAAGGAAAACCTTGCGCGCAAGCGCCCGGACGTGCAGATCGCCGGCGAGGACCTGCACCCGCTCGCGCAGGTGCGTGACTTCGCGCCGTACATCGCCAAGATCAAGGCCTCGGGCGCCGACACGGTGATCACCGGCAACTGGGGCTCCGACCTGGCGCTGCTGATCAAGGCGGCGAACGAAGGTGGCTACAACGGCCGCTTCTTCACCTACTACACGGTCACCACCGGCACGCCGACCGCCATCGGCCAAAGCGGCGCAGGCCGTGTCTACCAGGTGGGCTATGCCCACTACAACATGGGCGGGCAGATCCAGAAGTGGGCTGACGAGTTCAAGAAGAAGTTCAACGACGACCTCTACACCACTGCCGTCGCGCACGCGTTCGAGCTGCTCGGCCACGCGCTGGCCAATACCAAGTCGGCCGATCCGGTGAAGGTCGCGGCGGCGCTCGAGGGCATGAAGGTGCAGAGCTTCAACGGCCAGATCGAGATGCGCCGCGCCGATCACCAGCTGCAGCAGCCGCTGTTCATGACGGTGTGGGAGAAGGCCAGCGAAAAGTACCCGTACAGCCCCGAGAACACCGGCATGACGCTGGCGCCGGTGGCCGAGTACCCGTCGTATGTGTCGAGCACGCCCACCAGCTGCCAGATGAAGCGCCCGACCTGAGGACGTCGCACCGCGCCGTCCAAGGCCCGACCGGCATGGCCGATCGGGCCTTTTCTTTTGCCCTCGGGCTAGGCCGTGGCAGCGCCGGGCAGGTTCAGCGTCACCCAGGCGGGCGCATGGTCACTCGCCTTGTCGCGCCCGCGCACCTCGCGGTCGACGCCGGCTGCGGCGAGGCGGGGCAGGGCGCTGGCATTGAGCAGCAGGTGGTCGATGCGCAGGCCGGCATTGCGCGACCAGCGGTCGCGGAAATAGTCCCAGTAGGTGTACATGGGCGCGGGTGCGTGCAGGTGGTGGATGGCATCCGTCCAGCCCTGGGCGAGCAGGCGCTGGAACGCATCGCGGCTCTCGGGCTGCAGCAGCGCATCCGAGCGCCAGGAGCGCGGGTCGTAGATGTCGTGCACGCCGTCGGTGGGCACCACGTTGTAGTCGCCGGTGAGCACGGCGGGCTCGGCCAGCGGGGCGAGCGTCGCGGCATGCGCGATCAGCCGCTCCATCCAGGCGAGCTTGTAGTCGAACTTCGGCCCGGGCTGCGGATTGCCGTTGGGCAGGTACAGGCAGCCGACGACGATGCCGTGCACCGAGGCCTCGAGGTAGCGGCTGTGGCTGTCTTCCGTGCCGCCCGGCAGGCCGCGTTGCCGCTCCACCGGGTCGGCACCGCGCGCGAGGATGGCCACGCCGTTGAAGCCCTT
>JBIQKU010000264.1:0-3554 GCA_044506225.1 Rubrivivax sp.
CGCCGTGCGTCGGCGGGCTGCTGTAGTTGCGGCGGATGGTGGCGCGCATCTGGCCCAGCACGCGCTCGGCCTTCGCCGCATCGGGGCACACCACGCTGAGTGCGCCGCAGCGTTCGCCGTAGAGCGAGAAGCTCTTGGAGAAGGAGCTCGCGCAAAAGAAGCTCACGCCGGCATCGGCCAGCGCACGCACCGCGAAGGCGTCTTCGTCGATGCCGTCGCCGAAGCCCTGGTAGGCCATGTCCAGGTAGGGAATCAGCCGGCGCGACTCGATCACCGGGATCAGCTCGCGCCACTGCGCCGCGCTCAGGTCCACCCCCGTCGGGTTGTGGCAGCAGGCATGCAGCAGGACGATGCTCTGCTCGGGCAGCGCGCGCAATGCGGCCAGCATCGCGTCGAAGCGCAGGCCGCCGCTGGCCGCGTCGTAGTACGGATAGGTGTTCACCGTGAAGCCCGCGCCCTCGAACATCGCACGATGGTTGTCCCAGGTGGGGTCGCTGACCCACACCTGGCTGTCGGGGAAGTAGCGCTTGAGGAAATCGCCGCCGACCTTGAGTCCGCCCGAGCCGCCGAGCGTCTGGATGGTGGCGATGCGAGCGCTCTTCACCGCCTCGTGCTGCGCGCCGAAGAGCAGCGTCTGCACCGCGCGGCGGTAGTCCGGCGCGCCTTCCATCGGCAGGTAGGGCCGCGGGCCGATCTCCTGCAGCAGCGCGCTCTCGGCCTCGCGCACCGCGCGCATCACCGGCAGGCGTGCGCCGTCGTCGAAGTAGATGCCGATCGACAGGTTGATCTTGTGGGCGCGCGGATCCTGGCCGAAGGCTTCGTTGAGCGTGAGGATGGGGTCGCCCGGATAGGCGTCTACGTGATCGAACATGAGGGCTCCTGCGGGGAAGCGCCGATTATCCGGCGCCCTTTGCGCCCCCTGCGCTTCGTCTCAGGCGGCGAGCGCGGCCTCGATGTCGGCGGCGATGGACGCCGGCGTGTCGTTCGGTGCGTAGCGGCGCAGCACGCGGCCATCGCGGCCGACCAGGAACTTCGTGAAGTTCCACTTGATCGCCTTGCTGCCGAGCAACCCCGGCGCCTGCGTCTTCAGCCATTGCCACAGCGGATGCGCCTGATCGCCGTTGACCTCCACCTTGGCCATCATCGGAAAGCTCACGCCGTAGTTCATCTGGCAGAAGCTCGCGATCTCCTCGTTGCTGCCGGGGTCCTGGCGGCCGAACTGGTTGCTCGGAAAGCCGATCACCACCAGGCCGCGGTCGCGGTAGGTCTGCCAGAGCGTCTCGAGCCCGGCGAACTGCGGCGTGAAGCCGCAGGCGCTGGCGGTGTTGACGATGAGCAGCACCCGCCCGCGCTGATCGGCCAGAGACACGCGCTGCCCGTCGATGGACACCGCCTCGAAGTCGTACACACCCTGGTCCATGCGCGGCCTCCTGAAGAAGGCCGCATCGTAAGCGGCCCGCGGCTATGCGCGGCTCGAGCGGGCCGACAGCAGGGCCGCGGAGATGATCAGCGCCCCGCCCGCCAGCAGCCCGCCGGTGAGCCGCCCATCACCCCAAAGCACCGAGCTGGCCGCGGCGAACAACACCTCGGCGAGCAGCACCACGGCCGTGATGTTGGCCGGCAGCTTCGCCGCACCGAACTGCAGCGCCATGTTGCTGAACAGGAACGCCACCGCCAGGCCCAGGGCGATGGGCGTCCAGGCGAGCGCCGGCGCCGGCGGCCAGGCGAGGGTGCCGCCCGCAGACAGCGCCACGGCGAGCGCGCCCGCCACCACCACGCCGCCGATGAACATCGCCATCGCGCGGGCCTCTTCGGGCTGCGCCGCCTCGCGCCGCAGCATCACGTTGTTCAACGCGAAGCTCATGCCGCCCATCAGCCCCAGCACGTCGGCCGCCGAGCGCGGCAGCGGCAGGGCCGCCAGGCCCTGCGCCGAACCCTCGGGCCACAGCACGATGGCCGCGCCGCTGATGCCCAGCGCGACGCGCAGCAGCGCCGAACGCGTGAACGGCTCGTGCAGCAGCCAGCGCGCGAGCAGCACCGTCCACAGCGGCATCAGATAGAACAGCAGCACGACGCGCACCACGTCGCCGATGACCACGCCCCAGTTGAAGGCGGCGTTGGTCGCGCCCGCGGCCAGGGCCAGCAGCCACAGCGCGGGCGCCCGTGCCAGCTCGCCGAAGGCGCGGGGACGCAGCACGCCGATCACCGCGACGGCGACGGTGAACACGATGACGGTGGCCCACAGCGGATGCACGCCCTGCCCGTGCAGCGCCCGGAACGGCCACCAGGACGTGCCCCACACCAGGGCATTGAAGACGAGGGCGAGAACCGGCAGCAGCGCGGCGGACGACAGGGCAGGGGAGCGAGGCACGGGCGCGATTCTCGCTTCGCCGCACCTGCGGCCGCTCAGCGGTGTGCTCAGTGGTGCTTGTCGGAGCGAGCGAGCGCCAGCAGGTGCTCCACCTCGTCGCGGTGGTGCAGGCAGTTGCTGCGGTGCCAGCGCCGGATGACCCACATCGTGCCCGCCACCAGCGTGCCGAAGATCGCGATCGCGTCGAAGGCCGACATTCCGAGCTTGGTCATGCCGGTGTAGAGCGCGCCCAGCCCGAGGATGCAGGCCTGCTCATTGAAGTTCTGCACCGCGATGGACCGCCCCGCACCCATCAGGTTGTGCCCGCGGTGCTGCAGCAGCGCGTTCATCGGCACGACGAGAAAGCCGCCGATGGCGCCGAGCACGATGAGGAACGGGATGGCGAGCCACACGCTGTCGATGAAGTTCAGGCAGATCACCAGCACGCCCATGACGATGCCGTGCGGGATGACCGCCGTCGCCCGGTCCAGCTTCATGCGCATGGAGGCCACGACCGCACCCGCCGCCGTGCCGATGGCCACCACGCCGACCAGTGTGGAGGCCTGGGTGGTGCTGTAGCCGAGCGCCGCTGCCGCCCAGGCAAAGACGATCACCCGCAGGTTGCCCGACACACCCCAGAACAGCGTGGTGGTCGACAGCGAGATCTGGCCCAGCTTGTCGCCCCACAGCCGCGCATTGCAGTTGGAGAAGTCGCGCACCAGCGTGATGGCGTTCCAGGTGAGCGGCTGCAGCGGCGCGTCGGTGCGCGGGATGTGCAGGTTGATGATGGCGGCGATCGCGTACAGCAGCACCATGGAGGCGATGGCCGCTTCCGCGGCGGTGCTGATGCCGGTGTCGAAGTTCGGCAGGTCGAAGGCCCACAGCATCGCGCTGCCCGCGGGCCCCACCAGCAGCCCGCCGAGCAGGATGCCGAGGATGATGGAGGCGATGGTCAGCCCCTCGATCCAGCCGTTGGCCTTGACCAGCTGCGAGGGCGGCAGCAGTTCGGTGAGGATGCCGTACTTGGCCGGCGAATACGCCGCCGCGCCCAGGCCGACGACCGCGTAGGCCAGCAGCGGATGCCCGCCGAACAGCATCAGCAGGCAGCCGCCCACCTTGATGAGGTTGGCGACGAACATGACGTGCCCCTTGGGCACGGCGTCCGCGAACGCGCCGACGAAGGGCGCGAGCAGCACATAGAAGA
>JBIQKU010000265.1:0-3540 GCA_044506225.1 Rubrivivax sp.
GCGCGGTGAGCTTGGCGGTGTAGATCTCGAGCTGGTCGAAGTCGCCGTCGACGATCTCCTGCACCAGCTCCTTCACCCGGTCCAGCAATTCCTTGCCGGGCCCGTCGTCGAACTCGTCGAACGCGCAGGCGAGCGAGCCGATGCGGTTGACGAAACGGCGCACAGGATGCCGGCGCGAGGAGAAGAAGCTGCTGTCCGACAGCGCCACGCGCAGCACGGGCAACTGCAGCCGGGCGATTTGGCGGGCCATCTGCGGCGGCACGCGCGAGTCGGAAAGAATCTGGTCGAACAGGCTGCCGACGACGTCGATCACCATGTGATCGAGCTTGCCGGGCGAGGCCTGCATCAGCTCCTCGCGGTGCGCCCGGATGAGGTTGACCGCCATCAGCCCGGTGCCCGGGTCGTAGCCCAGCTCGCTGGCGGCGCCTGCCACATGGCCGGCCAGGCCCATGGCGTCAGAGCGCATCTGGCCGCCGGACGATCCGGCGCCGAAGCCACCGGTGGAGGTCGGCGCCATCGGCGCGGTGTCCAGGCCGCCGGGGCGGCTTGCGAGGTAGGTGAGGCGGCGCAGCAGCGAGATGAGCTCCGCATCGGCCGTGCTGCGTGCGATGCCCGCGGGCCGGCTGTCGAAGCCGCCGCCGGACGTGCCACCGCGGCGCATCGTGCTGGCCGCGCCGCTTCGGCCGCGGTCGGAATGCCCGAAGCCGGCCGGCTGCGTGGGCGCGTGCGGCCCGGCGCCGGCAAAGCCGTGGGCGCGCGGCGCGCCGGGATAGCTGTCGCCGGCACCGGCACCTGCGGCATGCATGTCCTGGCGCAGGCTGTCGTAGCCGCTGTGGTAGCCGGGCAGGGTCTGCCCCGGTCCGTGCACCGTCTTGACCGCGAGACCGGCGGGCTGGACGCGGCGCGACTGCAGATCCTGCACGATGGCGGTGTAGGCCTCGGGCATGGCCTTGGCGAGCGCCTCGCCGATCTCGCGCACGAGCAGCTTGCGTGCTTCGGCGTCGTCGCTGATGGAATCGATCGCCTCGCAGGCGGCGCGCCCGATCACTTCTCCGCGCAGCGGGTTGCGCTCCTCGTCGGCCCAGCCGAAATCCAGCAGACCGCCCATGTACATGGCCAGGTCGCGCAGCGGCGCTTCGCTGCTGTGCGCGATCGCCTGGCCGATGCGGCCGGCCAGCATGCGGCTTTCGAGCTCGGTGTCGTCGACGAGGCTGAGCGTCTCCCACGACACGGTGTTCAGGCTGCGCTGGGCCGCGTGGCGCGGCGCCAGTTCGTCGGCGACGGTGCGGCGCAAGGCCAGATCGAAGGCGCCGACGAAACTCGCGAGCTTGAGACGCAGGTCGGTGTGCGCGATGTGCAGCGCGACACGCTCGGCAGGGCTCGGGATCACCGGCCCGGGATCCGCCAGCTGCGCGACGACACGCTGTGCAGCCGCGGCCGCGACCGCCTGCACATGATCGATTGCCGCCTCCAAGGCGGCAGGCAGCTGGAATTTGTTCTGGCTCATCGGAACCCGCCGCTGACCCCCACGCCTGGGCGCTCGTGCCCGTTCACGGGAGTATGGGGCCAAACGGCGGACCCCCGGTCCGCGGAAGACCGCGGCAATTCGCTACTTCTTCAGCGCGTCGCGGATTTCCCTCAGCAGCACCACATCCTCGGGCGCCGCCGCGGGCGGGGGCGGCGGGGCGGTGCGCTTGAGCCGGTTGATCTGCTTGACCATCACGAAAATGATGAACGCGAGGATCAGGAAGTTGAGAGAGACGGTGATGAAGTTGCCGTACGCGAACACCGCACCGGCCTTCTTGGCTTCGGCCAAGGGCAGGCCCGCGGCCTGTCCGGCCAGGGGCACGTAGTAGTTGGAGAAGTCGAGCCCGCCGAACACGCGGCTGACCACCGGCATGATGAGGTCGCCGACCACGGAGTCGACGATCTTTGCGAACGCCGCGCCGATGATGACGCCGACCGCCAGGTCGATGACATTGCCCTTGGCGGCGAATTCCTTGAACTCCGAGGCGAAACTCATGACGGCTCCTTGTGTGATGTGGGACGGTGCATGCACCGGGCGCTGCGTGGCGCGTGCGCAGTATTGCCGGGCGCGAAGGCAAGTCAAGCAGTCATTGCGCGGCTTGACGCCCGGCGAAGCCCCTTGACGCGTCGGCTAGAATTCCGGGTTGCCTACGACCAGAAGTTCTTGCAAGGATCCCCATGAGTGAGAAGCCAGTCGACAACGACAAGCGTACGTGGCTCATTGCGTCAAGCTGTGCTGGCGTGGTGGGTGGTGTGGCCGCCGCGGTTCCCTTTGTCAGTACCTTCCAGCCGTCCGAGCGCGCACGCGCCGCGGGCGCCCCGGTCGAGGTGGACATCGGCGGCCTGCAGCCCGGTCAGAAGCTCACGGTGGAATGGCGCGGCAAGCCCGTGTGGATCATCCGCCGCACGCCCGAGCAGGTGGCCGAGCTGTCCAAGCTCGACGACGAACTGGCCGATCCGAACTCCGAGCGCAACCCGGCCGAGCTGACGCCGGAGTACGCACGCAACGAGCATCGCTCGATCAAGCCGGAAGTGCTCGTGGCGGTGGGCATCTGCTCGCACCTCGGATGCTCGCCGATCGACAAGTTCGCCGCCGGCCCGCAGCCGTCGCTGCCGGCCGACTGGCCGGGCGGCTTCCTCTGCCCCTGCCACGGCTCCACCTTCGACATGGCAGGCCGTGTCTACAAGAACGTGCCGGCGCCGGACAACCTCGAGGTGCCGCCGCACATGTACCTGTCCGACACCCGCATCCTGATCGGTGAGGACAAGACGGCCTGAGCGGGCCCGCATGCACGACGGCACACGACGAGAACACGACAATGGCTGAATACAAAGAAGCGCCCGCCAATGCGACGGCCCCCGAGCGGTTGCTGAACTGGGTCGACAACCGGTTCCCCGCCAGCAAGCTCTGGAACGAGCACGTGGGCCAGTACTACGCGCCGAAGAACTTCAACTTCTGGTACATCTTCGGCTCGCTGTCCCTGCTGGTGCTGGTGATCCAGATCGTCACCGGCATCTTCCTGGTGATGCACTACAAGCCGGACGCGACGCTCGCCTTCGCCTCCGTCGAGTACATCATGCGCGACGTGCCCTGGGGCTGGCTGGTGCGCTATCTGCACTCCACCGGTGCTTCCGCGTTCTTCGTCGTCGTCTACCTGCACATGTTCCGCGGGCTGCTGTACGGCAGCTATCGCAAGCCGCGCGAACTGGTGTGGATCTTCGGCTGCGCCATCTTCCTGTGCCTGATGGCCGAGGCCTTCATGGGCTATCTGCTGCCCTGGGGCCAGATGAGCTACTGGGGTGCGCAGGTGATCGTCAACCTGTTCGCGGCCGTGCCCTTCGTCGGCCCGGACCTCGCCCTGCTGATCCGCGGTGACTACGTGGTGAGCGATGCGACGCTGAACCGCTTCTTCAGCTTCCACGTCATCGCGGTGCCGCTGGTGCTGCTGGGCCTGGTCGTGGCGCACATCATCGCGCTGCACGAAGTGGGCTCCAACAACCCGGACGGTGTCG
>JBIQKU010000033.1:0-24440 GCA_044506225.1 Rubrivivax sp.
GGTTGGTGTCCTGGAACTCGTCGATCAGGATGTGGCGGAAGCGCCGCTGGTAGTGCTCGCGCACCGGGTCGTTGTCGCGCAGCAGCTCGTAGCTGCGCAGCATCAGCTCGCCGAAGTCCACCACGCCCTCGCGCTGGCACTGCTCCTCGTAGAGCTGGTAGAGCTCGACCTTCTTGCGCTCCTCCTCGCCGCGCGGCTGGATGTCGCGCGGGCGCTGACCCTCCTCCTTGGCGCCGGCGATGAACCACTGCGTCTGCTTGGCCGGGAAGCGCTCGTCGTCGACGTTGAACTGCTTCATCAGCCGCTTGATGGCCGAAAGCTGGTCCTGCGTGTCGAGGATCTGGAAGCTCTGCGGCAGGCCGGCGAGCTTCCAGTGCGCGCGCAGGAAGCGGTTGCACAGGCCGTGGAAGGTGCCGATCCACATGCCGCGCACGTTGACGGGCAGCATCGCCGTCAGGCGCGTCATCATCTCCTTGGCCGCCTTGTTGGTGAAGGTGACGGCCATCACCCCGCCCGGCGACACCTGCCCGGTGGACAGCAGCCAGGCGATGCGCGTGGTCAGCACCCGCGTCTTGCCCGAGCCGGCGCCGGCGAGGATGAGCGCGTTGCCCGCGGGCAGCGTCACCGCGGCCAGCTGTTCCTCGTTGAGGTTGGCGAGCAGAGGGGAGGAAGAAGCGGAGGAAGCGGCCGCGCTGGGCCCGGCATCGAAGCCCGGAAGAGACATGCCCGCATTGTAGGAACGCGGGTCATGCCTCGGCGGCCGGAAGCGCTCAGGCGCCGATCTTGAAAGTGCCCTTCATGATGCCGGAGTGGCCCGGGAAGGAGCAGAAGAAGGTGTAGGACTCGCCGGCCTTGAGCTTGGACATGTCCACGGCGACCGAATCGGTCTCGCCGCCGCCGATCACCTTGGTGTGTGCGATCACCCGTGCATCGCCGGCCTTGAGGTACTGCGCGTTCAGGCCGGCGGGGATGCCGTCGTTGGCCACGGCCTGCACGTCGGCCGTCTTCGTCAGCACCCAGTTGTGGCCCATCGCGGCCTTGGGCAGCTTGCCGACGTGCTTGAGCTGCACGTTGAAGGTCTTGCAGCTCTTGGGCGCGACGATCTCCTTCTTGTCGAACTGCATGGCGTCATTGCTCTCGACGGTGACGGCGCAGTCGGCGGCATGGACGGCCACGGAACCGACGGCCAGGAGGGCGGCAACGAGATAGTGCTTCATGAAGGTACTTTCCTTGGGGATGTGCAGCAGGGCTGCGGGCGGGCGGCGCCCGGCACGGCCGGGCCGCCCGATGCAGGCATTCTGGACGGCAACGCCGCGGGTCGGCATGACCTGGATCAAATCCCGTCGCCCCAGGGCGTCTTCGGCGCATCGGCCATGGCCCTTCCCATATGGCGGCCATATCCGCCGGCAGAATCCGCCGGCGCACACGCCTCGCTAGAATCAATCACCGGGCCCAAGTTTTCTTGCGCCCGGTTTTTTGTGGCCGCCCTTCCCTGGCGCGGCACCAAGGCCGGCCAAGCCAAGCGCTCATCCCTCCGAACCGTTCAACGACGTCATTGCGCTCAAAGGAGAGCCTGGCCATGGAAATCTTCGACTACGACAACGTCCTGCTGCTGCCGCGCAAGTGCCGCGTGGAAAGCCGCTCCGAATGCGACGCCAGCGTGGAGCTGGGCGGGCGCAGCTTCCGCCTGCCGGTGGTGCCGGCCAACATGAAGACGGTGGTGGACGAGTCCATCTGCCTGTGGCTGGCGAAGAACGGCTACTTCTACGTGATGCACCGCTTCGACCTGGACAACATCGCCTTCACGCGGCGCATGAAGGAGGCCGGCGTGTTCGCCTCCATCTCGCTGGGCGTCAAGCCGGCCGACTACCAGACGGTGGACCAGCTGGTGGCCGAGGGCCTGGCCCCCGAGTACGTGACCATCGACATCGCGCACGGCCATGCCGACAGCGTGAAGAACATGATCGCGTACCTCAAGCAGAAACTGCCGCAGACCTTCGTCATCGCCGGCAACGTGGGCACGCCCGAGGCGGTGATCGACCTGGAGAACTGGGGTGCCGACGCCACCAAGGTCGGCATCGGCCCGGGCAAGGTGTGCATCACCAAGCTCAAGACCGGCTTCGGCACCGGCGGCTGGCAGCTCTCGGCGCTCAAGTGGTGCGCCCGCGTGGCGACCAAGCCCATCATTGCCGACGGCGGCATCCGCGACCACGGCGACATCGCCAAGAGCATCCGCTTCGGCGCCACGATGGTGATGATCGGCTCGCTGTTCGCCGGCCACGAGGAGTCGCCGGGCAAGACCGTGGAGGTCGACGGCCAGCTCTTCAAGGAGTACTACGGCTCGGCCAGCGACTTCAACAAGGGCGAATACCGCCACGTCGAGGGCAAGCGCATCCTGGAGCCCATCAAGGGCCGGCTGGCCGACACCCTGGTGGAGATGGAGCAGGACGTGCAGAGCTCCATCAGCTACGCCGGCGGCAAGCGCCTGATGGACATCCGCAAGGTGAACTACGTCATCCTGGGCGGCGACAACGCCGGCGAGCACCTGCTGATGTGAGCGCCGCGGCCCGGGCGCCACGCGGCCGCCGTTCGTTGTAAAATACGGGGCTCGTTGTGGGGGGGTAGCTCAGCTGGGAGAGCGCCGCGTTCGCAATGCGGAGGTCGGGAGTTCGATCCTCCTCCTCTCCACCACTATTCAGCGCCCAACCGTTCTCGGTTGGGCGTTTTCCTTTGCGGATTCCGCACACCACGCGGGGTTCCCGGCCATTCTGCGGGTGCCACCAGCCGGTCGCACGACCGCCACGACGCGCCCGGTTCGCCCCTGTTCCGCCCTATCTTCTCTCGAAACCTGCGCCAACTTCTTCGCCGTGGCACTCGCAGACGGCGTTGTTCATCAACCACTTGTGCGTGTGTCGACGGGAATGGTTGGTTCGCGGGTTTGCACGGGCAAAGCAGAACGACAAACCCGCGAGGCCAGCCTCCAGTTCAGCCCTTGGGCGGGAACGGATCGTCACCGTAGCTGTTGCGCTCACGGATCTGGCCGTCACGCCCTTGGATGAACATCTCGCTCTGCTGGTTGATGGCGATGCCCCGCGCACGGTCAATCGCCTGTTGTTGCGTGTCATGGATGGAGGTGAGACGGTCATTGCCTTCTCCCCGCACACCCCACCGATCGCCGCCGTTGATGGGTACGACCCATTGGTTTTTTCCGCTCATTTCAAGCACTCCAAAAAATTGAAAAGGTCAGGCTCTTGAAGTCGGCGCGAGCCTCGGCGCATCGGATGGTGAGATCACGTCATGGAGACCTCCTTTCCCGATGTTTGGCGTAGGGAGTCCACCGCGCCCGCCGCGCACGGCATCGAATACAGCCCTGCGCGCCTCTGCGTGACCACGAGCGCGCCGTAGGCGGCGTGTTGCGCCGCAGGCTCCGGCTTGCCCTTGTCCTTCGCCTTGATCTTGAACAGGTCACTCGGCTTGGCGCTGTCCAGACCCGCGCGCTGCATGATGCGTTCCGCCGTCGTGGCCTCGCCCTTGAGCGACCATAGCGCCTCGAACACCTTGGCCTGACCGTCGGTGAATCGGATCGGCGTGCTGCTGATGTCAGGCAGCGTCGCCCATTTGAAGTCCGCCGAGAACGGGCCGTTCACCGGCGTGGCCGGATCGGCGACCGTCGGTTGCGCGGACGGTAATGATGTGCCGACGAGTGCGATCCCGCCGCCGTAGAACGTGAAGCGTTCCTCCAGCGCCAGCCATTCCACGCCCGGGCCGAAGGGCGACCCGCGCGTCGTGCGCGGCCTCGGCGTGATCACGCGGATGTCGCCGCCCGCCACGCGCACACGATCCAGCAGCGCGGGTTCGTGCAGCACCCGCGCCAGATTGCGGGCCAGCAGAACGGGCGAGCATCGAGCATCGCCGAGCCGCCACACGCCGCCGCCCAGATCATCGATGCCGTCACGGCTTTCGATACCGAGCGTAAGGCGTATCTTCTGACGCAACCAGTCCTCGTCCAAGGCCAATGCGGCACCATCGTTCGCTTCGACGGCGACTGGCCCGCACTCCGGGCAACGACACATGCGGCCGCCGCGACCATCGCCCCAGACCTGCGCCCGATGCTGCTGACAATGAGGACAGAGGACGAACGACTGATCGACGACCGTCGGCTTGACGGCCTTGCCGAGGACGGACAGTGCGGCGGCGTCGCGCGGCGACAGCGTGTTGCGCAGCACGGGCGTGCCGCCCGCGAACAGACGGCAGACCAAGGCCCAGGCATCGTGCGCCGCCATCGATCAGTCCTCGAACGCCGAGGAGGAACTGATCGCGTCGGCCTCCGGCGGAAGTTCCTGCGCGCTCAGGGTCTGGCCCTTCTGCAAGATGCCCACCGAGACCAGATAGCCTTCCAGCTGCGCCTGCATCTTGGCGTCGAACTTGTGCAGGTTCAGACGCCCCTTGCTGGTCACCTCAATGGTGACCACCTTGGCACGCGTGCGGCCCGGCTCGGGCGGATAGTAGAGATTGATCTGCGCCGCCGTCACCGCCCAGTTGCCTTCCAGCGGGCCGGGCAGCTTCTCCTTCAGCAGCTCATGCACCGAGCGTTGCTGGCTGGACTGCATCGCAGTGCACTCGATCTTCAGCGCGGCGTCCGGGCTGAGGAGCGTGAGCGCCTTCAGTTGCACCATCGAGAAACCGTCCTCGAACGCTTCCGGCACGTCGAAGCCGGTGCGCAGCATCGACAAATTCAGCGTCGGCGACTTGATCCGGTGCGCGCTCGCCTTGACGCCCAGCACATGCTCGGCGAAGGCCTCGACCAGCATCTGCTGGTATTTCTGGCCGCCGCGCACCAGCGTGCGCACCACGCCGGTGGACTTGGCGTACTCCAACACCATGTGGATGTTGGGATTGCCAACGCGGCGCTTCAGGGCCGAACCCTCGAACTCCAGCCGCAGCATGGCCATGTCCTTGACGTGGACAGTGAGCAGGAACACGCCGGGGCTGCGCTCGACCACGTGCGCCACGCTGCTGTCGCCGCACTGCATCTCGCGCTTGTAGAAGGCCGAGATGGCGTGGCGCAGCGCGGCCAGGTTGGCGTCCGAACCGTCTGGCTGGCGCTTCAGGCCCAGATCGTATTGCTGGGTCTGCGGCCCGTGGTGCTCCCAGAAGCTGAAGTCGTAGGCGCGCTCGAACAGCGTCGGGTGGTTGACGTACAGCCAGAACGAGCGATGGACGTCGCTGCGGCACAGGGTCAGGCCCGCCAGCGCGGCACCGTCCGCTACCACGGCCTCGAACATCGCCTGCTTGCCCGCTACGTCGCCCAGTTGGACGGCGGCCATGAGGTTGGCGATCATCTGGTCGCGGGCTGCGGTGTCGGGCCACACCTTGACCGCCTCCACCAAGAACTGGCTGGTCTCCGGCGTGTCGTCCCACGCGAACCCGTCGGGCACCGGCAGGCCATGCGTGGTCAGGAAGTCGCGCAGCGTGGCATCCACCGGCAGCTCGAGCATCACGTCGACAAAGGTTTTCTTCATCTTGTTTGTCCTTTCTGGATCGGCGTCGGAGGTCTGCGACCGATGTACGGGCTGCACGGGCCAGCGACAGGGTTACTGAACACGTATCTCGCGTAAGTAAAGTGACGAGATACAAGCGCGATTCTGAACCGCAGATTTCCGCTTGTCAATCAACGGGGCACATCTAGACCTTTTATGTATCTCACGGCTATACTTCGAGCCTTGATTCATTCACTGGCTGTTTAGCCATTACAGGAGCATCGCCATGGCTTCGGCGTTTGGAGCGCGCCTGCGGCGCTTGCGCGAGGCGAAGAAGTTGACCCTGCAACAGGTCGCCGACGCAGTCGGCTGCACCAAGGCGTACATCTGGGAACTGGAAATGAAGGATGGGCAGCGCCCCACCGCCGAGCGGATTCAGAAGATCGCTCAAGTGCTCGGCGTGACGATGGAGGATGTGATGGGTACACCCATGCAGCAGGCACCCGAAGCCAGTCCCGAGGACGTGGCTTTCTTCCGCGAGTACGCCGGGATGACGGACGAGGAAAAAGATCGCTACCGCCAGGCGCTCAAGATCATGTTCCCCGACAAGGGCCAGGGCGGGGACTGAGGATTGAGCGCAGCGCAGACCCTCACTGGCTCCATTGCCGCCAATACCGTCCAGAAGTGGTTGCGGGCGTGGTACAGCACGGGCATGCCCGACGCCATCGATCTGGAGATCGTCCGGCAGATGCTGCCTGGCACGCCCTACGGCACGGGCGTCCGGGAGATCAAAGCGCCGATGGTGCTCGACGTCGATAGTTGCGAAGGCATGCTGGTGCGCAACCCGAAGAATGCGGCCGAGTGGGGCATCTTCTACAACGGCAAGGCCAGCCCCGAGCGCCGGCGCTTCACCATCGCCCATGAGCTGGGCCACTTCATCCTCCATCGCGGCCAGCAGCAGAGCTTCAACTGCGACAAGGAAAGCGTCTACTCCGGCGTCGACACCATCCGCGCCATCGAACGCGAAGCCGACGACTTCGCCAGCAACCTGCTGATGCCCGGCGATCTGCTGCGCGACTGGATTTCGAACCAGCGCATCGACCTGCACGTCCTCGGCGCCATCGCCAAGCGGTTTCAGGTTTCGTTCGAGGCGCTGTGCATCCGCTTCATCAAGTTCACCACGCAGCGCGCGATCCTCGTCTATTGGGACAACGGCTACGTGAAGTACGAATGGCGTAGCAGCAGCGCCGTCAAGACGCGGGCGCGCATCCGGCGCAACGCCGATCCGCAGGAACCGCTGCCGGGCACGCTGGCCGCCAACGCCAGCGTCGATCAGGAATGGGATGGCACGGAGATGTCCGCCGCGATCTGGTGTCCGGAGGAAGCGCAGCACATGAAGCTGCGCGAGTTCAAACACAGCTACGGCGCCCGTGATCGCATCCTCACGCTGCTACTGCTTGAAAGCGCAGAGCCGCGCGCATGGGATCGGTCATGGCAGGACGGTGAGAGTTTCGACAGCTACGATCAGTTCGTCTCGAACGGGCAGTTGCCGGATCAGCGATAGTTTTGAACGAATCAGGAAAAAGAAAATGGCCCGCATCGAAAATCACAAATACAGCATCGAGGAAGCCTTCAGGGAGTGCTTCTATATCGTGCCGGATTACCAGCGCGAGTACGTCTGGACGGATAAGGAAGTGCATCAGTTGCTCGAAGACATCGGCGAGCAGATCGATGCGGGGACGACGCGGGAATACTTCATCGGCACCGTGCTGGTGTCGCCGACTGACCAGAAGAACCACTACGAGGTGATCGACGGCCAGCAGCGCCTGACCACGTTCTTCCTTCTGCTTTGCGCCCTCAAGCATATGTTTCAGGGTGAGCCGCAGCGGCAGACCGTCAGCGGCCTGATCTCGACCAGCTATACGGATGGCGACGGGGAAACACGAACCAGCTTGAAGCTGGAACCGCGCTATGAGAACGCGGGAGAGGTCATCACCAAGCTGGTGGAACTCGACGCCGACCCGCAGACCGTGCGTGCGGGCATTCAGTCGGCAGGCATCGCCAGCTTCGGCTCGCTGGAGAACTTGGTCAACGCCTACAGCACGCTGTACCGCTACCTGAAGGACAACTACGACAGCGCGGCCAAGTTGAAGAAGTATTGGGGCTATCTGGCCAACAACGTGGTGTTCATCCAGATCTCCACGGACGTGAGCAGCGCCCTGAAGATTTTCGAGACCATCAACGAGCGAGGCGTCGGTCTCAACCCGATGGACTTGCTCAAGAACCTGTTGTTCACGCAGGTGAAGCAGGCGCAGTTCACCCAGCTAAAGGACGAGTGGAAGAAGATCACCAAGCCGTTGGAGAAGGAAAAGGAAAAGCCACTGCGCTTTCTGCGCTACTTCCTGATGGCGAACTACGTCATCAAGAACGACCGTGGCGACGCCGTGGTGCGCGAGGACGAAATCTACGACTGGTTCGTGGACAAGGACAACGCGGCGCTGTGCGACTACGCCAACAAGCCCTTCGAGTTCGTCCGCAAGGTCATCCGCAACGTCGAGCACTATCTCGCGTTCTCGAACGGGCGGGGCAACGACGGCAAGCCCAGCCTTGCGATGGACAGCCTCAAGCGACTGGCGGGCGGTGCCTTCAGTTTGCACTACGTCCTGCTCTTGGCTGCGGCCAATTTCCCGAAGCCGCTGTTCGACCACTTCGTGGCGCAGTTGGAGAGCTTTCTCTTCTACTACATCTTCACCAAGACGCCGACCAAAGATCTGGAGCGCAGCTTCTCCCAATGGGCTGACGAGCTGCGCGCGATTGCCGCCGCTACCGACCCAGTCAAGCAGAAGGTACAGCTCAATGCCTTCATCGCCGACCGTTTCGACACAAATATGGCCGGGAAGTCGCAGGAGCTGGTCGATGCGCTGCGGCGCTTCACGCTGTATTCGATGCAGCAGTACCGCACGCGCTATTTGCTGGCGCGACTGACGCAGCACGTCGAGATGGCTTTCAGCGGCTTGAAGACGCCGGGCAGCTTGGAGCCGTTCACCAAGCTGGAGATCGAACACATCCTGCCCGACAACCCGAAAGAGGAACTGCGCGGCAAGTGGGGCGCCGAGAATTCGGGTGCCGGTTACGACGATTGCAAGAACCGTCTTGGCAACCTGACCTTGCTGGAGAAGCCCATCAACATCGTCGCGGGCAACGATTTCTACACGGCGAAGCAGGCGGAGTACCGAAAGAGCGGCAACTATCTGACCCGAAGCCTGGTTGAACTGACCAGCGTCGGGCAGAACACGTCGATATCCAGAATCAACGAGAAGCTGAAGGCGTTTCCTGCTTGGGACGCCAAGGCCATCGAGGCTCGCCACGGGCTGCTGATCACTTTGGCGCAGGATGTCTGGAAGACGTCGCCCATCGACGTCTGATCGGTAATCGCGGTCGATCCATACATGACGACATTGCCCGCCGATGACGCGCTGCCGATGCAGCAACGTGAGGTTCAGCGATTGCTGGGGCGCTGCCTGCTGCGTCTGCAGCAGTACGAGAAGTTGATGAAAGCCATCGTGGCCCACCACGAAATCTCGGCTGCTGGATCACCGCTGGCGTCGAATCAAGAGCAGCGCATCGCGGATGCCGCCAGCAAAACGCTGGGCACCTTGGTCAGCACACTCCTCGGTTCGTATGTCACCAGCGACGAGGTGGAGGATGCTTCCGAGCCCGATGCACGCGACGACATCATCTCGTTCAAGGTAAAGATGAGCCTGCGCATGTCGGCCGAGGATTACGACAGGACGCAGAATGACTTGAAGGAACTGGTGCTGCTACGGAACAACCTGGTGCACCATTTCATCGACCAGCACGACCTTTGGAGCCTTGACGGATGCCGTGGCGCGCATGACACCCTGACGGTCGCCTACGGTCGCATCGATCAGCACTTCGAGCAACTGCGGGGCTGGGCCGAGCACATGGATCAGGCCCGACGTTTGGCGGCGGAATTCGCCCAGTCCGATGCCTTTCACGATCTGGTGATCCACGGCATCGCGCCGGATGGTTCGGTGGATTGGCATGCCGCAGGGATCGTGCGCGCACTCCGGGAAGCCACCGCTGAATTGGCCGTCGATGGCTGGACGCCGGTTGCCTCGGCAGGACGCTGGATCGCAGAGCGGCTCCCCGAACACCTGCCCGCCAAGTACGGCTGCAGCAGTTGGCGGCAGGTCGTGCACGAATCTCGCCTGTTCGAGCTTCGATATCGTGATGTGGGCGGCCAGCGCGCGGCTTGGTATCGGCCCAAACAAGCATAGCGCCAGCCCCGCTCACACCCGCTAAATCACGTTACGCGAAGTGCCCTCGGTTAATAGCATGAGCAGCGTTTTCCATCGAAACGCCTGCCATGTCCGAACTCGAACCCATCTCCATTTCCCCGCCGTCTGACCATCCTCGGCACCCGCAGCAGGAAATCGCCGACTTGCTGGCCGCGGCGCTGTTGCGCCTGCGCGCACGTCCGTCACGCGACACCACCGAAAACAGCGAGCGCGTTTGCCTTGGCTTCCCCGGCCAACAGCGCGTGAATGCGAACCCCGATCACAACAACGGAGTTCGCTCATGACGGCACACGCACCATCCACCACCACCTCGGTCGCCGCCCAGGTCGCCGGGCTTCCCCATCTCTCGATGGATGATCTCTGGAAACTGTGGGACGAGCATTTCGACGAGCGACCCGGCCACCATCATCGCGGTTGGCTGGAGAGCCGACTGGCCTACCGGATTCAGGAGCGCGCTTTCGGCGGCCTGAAACCCTCGCTGCGCAAGAAGCTCGAAGAGGTCGGCGAAACCGGCATCTTGCCCAAGCAACTGCGCGGCGACAGTCAACGCCTGCTGCCCGGCACCATCCTCACGCGCATCTACGACGACGTCGAGCATCGCGTGCTGGTGCGCGGCACGGGCGACTTCGAGTACCAGGGGCAACGCTTCAAGAGCCTGTCCGCGATTGCAGGCCACATCACCGGCAGCCATTGGTCTGGCCCGGTGTTCTTCGGCCTCAAATCGCCCGCGTCGAAGAAGGTGACGGCATGAGTTCGCCGCGCGCCAATCCGATGCCGACGGTCACGCCGAAGAAGCGTTGCGCTGTCTACACCCGCAAATCCACTGACGAAGGGCTGGATCAGGAATACAACAGTCTCGAAGCGCAGCGCGACGCTGGCCTAGCCTTCATCGCCAGTCAGCGACACGAAGGCTGGATCGCCGTCTGCGATGGCTACGACGACGGCGGCTACTCCGGCGGCAACATGGATCGTCCCGCCTTGCGCCGCCTGATGGTCGACATCGAGGCCGGGAAGATCGACACCGTGGTCGTCTACAAAATCGACCGCCTCACGCGCAGCCTGCCGGACTTCGCCAAGCTGGTCGAGGTGTTCGACCGCAACGGCGTGTCCTTCGTCTCCGTCACCCAGCAGTTCAACACGACGACCTCGATGGGGCGGCTGACGCTCAACATCCTGCTGTCCTTCGCGCAGTTCGAGCGCGAAGTCACCGGCGAGCGCATCCGCGACAAGATCGCCGCCAGCAAGGCCAAAGGCATGTGGATGGGCGGCATCCCGCCCTTGGGCTACGACGTGGTCGAGCGCAAGCTCGTCGTCAACGAACGCGAGGCGGCGCTGGTGCGCGACATCTTCCGGCGCTACGCCGAGCATGGCTCGGCGGCGCGGCTGGTGCGCGAACTGGACATCGAAGGCCATACCACCAAGGCGTGGGTGACGCAGACCGGGCGCGAACGCTCGGGCCGCACCATCGACCAGCAGTACCTCTTCTCGATGCTGCGCAACCGCATCTACCTGGGGGAAATCCGCAACCACGGCACCTGGTATCCCGCGCAGCACGAAGCGATCGTGCCGCAAGGTTTGTGGGACGCGGCGCATGCCTTCATCGAACGGCGCAAGCAAGCGCCGCGCGAGCACGCCGCCAAGCATCCGGCGCTGCTGGCGGGCCTGCTGTTCGCGCCCGACGGGCAGCGCATGCTGCACTCCTTCGTCAAAAAGAAGAACGGACGGCAGTATCGCTACTACGTTCCCTACCTGCACAAGCGGCGCAACGCGGGCGCGAGCCTGTCGCCCGGTGCGTCGGACGTGGGTCATCTGCCCGCCGCCGAGATCGAGAACGCGGTGCTGGCGCAAATCCACGCGGCACTGTCGGCTCCGCAGATGCTGATCGCGGTCTGGCGTGCCTGTCAGCAGCATCCTGCAGGTAGCACGCTCGACGAAGCGCAGGTGGTGGTGGCGATGCAGCGCATCGGCGACGTGTGGGCGCAGTTGTTCCCTGCAGAGCAGCAGCGCATCACGCGGCTGCTGATCGAACGGGTGCAACTGCACGGGCATGGGCTGGACATCGTTTGGCGCGAGGACGGTTGGCTCGGATTCGGTGCCGACATCGGCGCGCATCCGTTGGTCGAGGAATCCCGCGAACAGGCCGAGGAAACACTGGCATGAGCACCGAGACCAATCCGCGCAAGCTCACCGTCCGCATCGAGGTCGGAGCCGATGCCCGCAGCTATGTGAGCGACGGCCAGCGCGTCACGCTGGTACCGCTGACGATCAAGCGCCGCCAGAACCGCAAACTGCTGATCCCGCCTGCGCCGGACGCCACCGCCGCAGTGGGCGGCTTCGACGTGCCGATGATCAAGACGCTCGGCAAGGCGTTCTACTGGAAGCGGCTGATCGACGAAGGTGTCTATCCGACGACCGCCGACCTGGCGCGCGCGCTGAAACTGGAGCCAGGCTGGGCGGCCGAGGTGCTGCGCATGACCATGCTGGCACCGGACATCGTCGAGGCGATCTTCGAGGGCCGCCAGCCCCGGCATCTGAATCTGCACACGCTGCGTGGCCGCCAGGCCCTGCTGCCCCGCGACTGGGCCCAGCAGCGTCGGCTGCTGGGCTTCCCCGAAGCCTAAATCCATACCCCCCGATTTCCCCGATGACGGCGAGCCATGTGCTCGCCGTCTGCGTTTGCACGCCGGCGGATTGGCGAACCCGAAGTTCCCGCGTGGTTCGCCATTGCGTCCCTTAAAGGTTCGCCACCCGAAGTTTGGAATGACACCTGTTCCTCAACAACGTCACAGGAGCATTCCATGCAGACACCAGCCAGCACCATCCCCCGGTCGCCGCATCAGGCGATCAACAGCCTCTCACCCGGCGACCGCCGGGTGCTCAACGAAAACGAACTGGCGCAGCGGTGGGGCGTCAGCCCCAAGACCCTCCAGCGCTGGCGCAGCGAAGGCCGCGGCCCGCGCTACCTGAAGTTGTCCAAGCGCGTCGGCTATCCCGTGGACGCGGTCATCGAGTTCGAGCGCCAGGCGCTGCACGACTCGACGTCCGAACGCGCGGCGGTCTGAGGAGCGATGCCATGAACGACATCACCCTCTTTCCCGCCGACATCGCCGCGATGTCCGTCAGCCAGTTGGCGGCGCTGCCCGCCGCGCAGAAGGCCGAGATCGACAAGAACCTCGACGAAGCCCTCGACTGGCTCAAGAAGGCGCGCACCAAGTTCGATGCGGCGCTCGATGCCGCCTACGGCGAGCAGGCCCGCACGGCACTGCGCGATTCGGGCCGCGATTTCGGCACCGCGCACATCGACGACGGCCCGCTGCGCATCAAGTTCGAGCTGCCCAAGAAGGTCAGTTGGGATCAGAAGCAACTGGCAGAAATCGCCGAGCGCATCGTGGCCTCGGGCGAGAAGGTCGAGGGCTACCTCGACATCAAGTTGTCCGTCTCCGAATCCCGCTTCACGAACTGGCCTCCGGCGCTCCAGCAGCAGTTCGCCGCCGCTCGCACCGTGGATTCCGGCAAGCCGTCCTTCACCCTTTCCCTCGATTCGGAGCACTGATCATGAGCACCAGCTTCATCGCTTCGCTGCGCAAGCAGCTGCCGTCCATCTACGGCGAACACCTTCCCGACGACATCCGCTATCGCGGCGCCGATGGCCACGACGTCGTCGTCACGCTCGACGCGGCCACGGTGGACGAACTGGCCTTCGCCATCCAGACCGCCAACGCCGAAGCCCTGGCGCTCGGCCGCCGCCGCACCGCACTGGAGGAACTCCACACCGAGGCGCGCAAGCGCGCCGCGCGCGGGGCCGACCGCATCGCCGACATCGCGTGGGAGGGCTGATCATGAGCGCGATCATTCCCTTCCTGTTCGAGACGCACGCCGTGCGCGTGCAGGTCGACGACGCAGGCCTGCCGTGGTTCAACGCCAGCGACGTCTGCGATGCGCTGGAGATGAGCAACCCGTCTCAGGCAATCAAGTCTCACGTCGATGCCGATGATCTCCAGAAATTGGAGGTCATCGACAACCTTGGTCGCACGCAGCGCGCCAACCACGTCAACGAATCCGGCCTCTACGCCCTGATCCTCGGCAGCACGAAGGACGCCGCGAAACGCTTCAAGCGGTGGGTGACTGGCGAGGTGCTGCCCGCGATCCGCAAGACCGGCGCGTATGCCGCACCCGGCACGCTGGCGGCCTTGCCCGCGCCGACCCACGACCGCGTGAGCGCGATCCTCCTGATCGGAGAGGCGGTCGCCAAGGTGCCGGGCGTCAAGACCGGCATTGCGATGGCGGCGACGTTGACCTGCATTCAGGAGAACACTGGCCTCATCACAGAGGTGCTGCGCCGCGCCCTTCCAGCCAAAAGCGCTGCCGCCAACGAGCCGATCTGCTCGCTCAACGCCACCCAGCTCGGCAAGCTGCTCAACCGCTCGGCCAAGGCCACGAACCAGTTGCTGGCGGCGGGCGGCTTCCAGTTGCGCAACGACCGCGACGAATGGGAACTGACCGAGGCCGGTGAAGCGTGGGCCGAAGCCATGCCGTACTCGCGTAATGGCCACAGCGGCTACCAGATTCTCTGGAATCCCGCCGTCGCCGACGAGCTGAAGGAGGTGGCGTGATGTCCCTCCCGATCATCTCCGCGCAGCAGCGCATGGCCGAGCGCAAGGGCGTCAAGCTTCTGATGCTCGGCAAGTCTGGCATCGGCAAGACCACCCGGCTCAAAGACCTCGACCCGGCGACCACGCTGTTCCTCGACATCGAGGCGGGAGACCTCGCCGTGGCCGACTGGCCGGGCGACACCATCCGTCCGGCGTCGTGGCCGGAGTCGCGCGACTTCTTCGTGTTCCTCGCCGGGCCCGACAAGTCGCTGCCGCCGGACGCCGCGTTCTCGCAAGCGCACTACGACCACGTCGTCGAGAAGTTCGGCGATCCGGCGCAGCTCGACCGCTACCACACCTTCTTCCTCGACTCGATCACGCAGCTCTCGCGCCAGTGCTTCGCGTGGTGCAAGACGCAACCGGGTGCCACCAGCGACCGCACCGGCAAGCCGGACATGCGCGGTGCCTACGGCCTGCTCGGGCAGGAAATGGTCAGCGCCTTGACCCACCTGCAACACGCGCGCGGCAAGAACGTGGTCTTCGTCGCCATCCTCGACGAACGGCTCGACGACTACAACCGCAAGGTATTCGTGCCGCAGATCGAGGGCAGCAAGACCAGCCTCGAACTGCCCGGCATCGTCGACGAGGTCGTGACGCTGGCCGAGATCAAGGCCGAGGACGGCAGCGCCTACCGCGCCTTCGTCACCCACACCGTCAATCCCTTCGGCTACCCGGCCAAAGACCGCAGCGGTCGTCTCGATCTGCTCGAACCGCCGGACTTGAACGCGCTGATCGCCAAGTGCGCGGGCGCCGCCATGCCCGCCAGCTCCGCAGCCCATTCCGCCATTCCCGCATCCCACGAATCTCAGGAGTAATCGCCATGACCAGTAACTGGAACGACTTCAACGACGCCGAACAGCAACAGGGCTTCGACCTCATCCCCAAGGGCACGCTGGTGCCGGTGCGCATGACCATCAAGCCCGGTGGCCACGACGATCCGGCCCAGGGCTGGGTCGGCGGCTACGCCACCGAATCCTTCGAGACCGGCGCAATCTACCTCGCCGCCGAGTTCGTCGTCACCGGCGGCGAGCATGCCAAACGCAAGATGTGGTCGAACATCGGCCTGTATTCGAAGAAGGGCCCGACCTGGGGCCGGATGGGACGCAGCTTCATCCGCGCCGCGCTCAACAGCGCGCGCAACGTCCATCCGCAGGACAACAGCCCGCACGCCGCCGCCGCGCGCCGCATCCAGGGCTTCCATGAACTGGACGGCATCGAGTTCCTCGCCCGCGTGGATATCGAGAAGGACGCCAAGGGTCTGGATCGCAACGTCATCAAGCTCGCGGTCGAACCCGACCACCCCGAGTACGCCAAGCTCATGGGCGTGCCGCCCAAGGCCAAGACCGGCGGCGGTACTTCGGGCGCTCCGGCACAGGTTACGCCGTCGTCCTACGCCGCTACCGCTACGCCCGCCGCGCCGCAGCGCGCGCCGGTGACCGGCAAGCCCGCGTGGGCGCAGTGAGGGAGGCGAATGAAATGCTGGGTCTGCAAACGACAGGCGCGCGGCTACGGCCACACCGATGGCCGGTTCAAGACCGCCGATCCGCGCCGCTACGTGATCGATTGGGTGTTCTGCTCGCGCCGCTGTCAGGATGCCTTCCACATGCTCTACGGCAACTGGACGCGCGCGAAGGAAGGTCGCGTCGGCATTGGGGAGGTCGCCATGATCGATCCGTCTGATGTCGAACTGGCCGCGATGCGCAAGTGCCTCAAGGCCTTCGGCGAGGCGGCGGGCGAGATCGGCTTCGGCAAGCCCCTGGGCGACTATGCGGAAGCCGAGGCGCTCTGCGTCATCGACGCCATCGTCACCTGCTACACGGAGGCGATGGTCGAGCACCACGAGGCGACCAAGTTCCCGCCCGTGCGAGGCATGGCTCCGACGCCCGACCCGATGGCCAATCCCTTCGCCGATCTGGAGGACGACCTGCCTTGGGAAGAACCGAAGGGGAAGAAGCCATGATCGACTTCAACTCCTCATCGAGCATCTCGGGTCAGGTCACCGCGCTGGTCGATGCCGGGCTGCAGCGCGTGCGCGCGCAGCAGCCCGCGCGCGACTACCTCGGCGCGTCGCGTCTGGGCGCGGCCTGCGAGCGCGCCTTGCAGTTCGAGTACGCCCAAGCTCCCGTGGATCACGGGCGCGACACCGAAGGCCGGATGCTGCGCATCTTCGAACGCGGCCACGTGATGGAGGACTGCATGGTGGCGTGGCTGCGCGACGCGGGCTTCGACCTGCGCACGCGCAAGCCCGACGGCGGGCAGTTCGGCTTCTCCGACGCGCATGGTCGGCTGCGCGGTCACGTCGATGGCGTGATCGTCGGCGGGCCGGAAGGCTTCCGCTATCCCGCGCTGTGGGAGAACAAATGCCTCGGCGCGAAGTCGTGGCGCGAACTGGAGACGAAAGGCCTCGCGGTGGCCAAGCCGGTGTACGCGGCGCAGGTCGCGCTCTATCAGGCGCACCTGCAACTGCACGAGCACCCGGCGCTGTTCACCGCGATCAACGCCGACTCGATGGAGATCTACGTCGAGCTGGTGCCGTTCGATGGCGCGCTCGCGCAGCGCATGACCGACCGCGCGGTCAAGGTCATCACTGCGACCGAAGCCGGTGAACTGCTGCCGCGCAGCTTCAACGACCCCACCCATTTCGAGTGCCGCATGTGCGCGTGGCAAGACCGCTGCTGGAGGACACCGACATGAACAACACACTCTTGAATCAAGTGCTTGGCGAGCAACTGATCGACGTGCGCCAAGCCGCGCTGATGTTCAACTTGCCGTCGTACTGGCTCTCGCAGGCCAAGGAACGCCAGCAGCGCCGCATTCCGCACTACCGCGTCGGCAAGCTCGTCCGCTTCAAGCCCAACGAACTGGAAGCGTGGATCGTCGCGCAGCAGCCCTCCGGCGAGGAGGCTGCGGATGCTTGATTTCAACGACACGCAGACCCCTGTTCCTCGTGACCTCGACGCCGAACGCGAAGCGATCCGCGCCGAACTGCTCGCGCGGCTGGATTCAGTGCTGGCCGCGCTGTTCCCCGCAGGCAGAAAGCGCGGCGGCAAGTTCCTCACCGGCGACGTACTCGGCAGCCCGGGCGACAGCCTGGAGATCGTGCTCGACGGCGACAAGGCAGGCTTGTGGACGGATCGAGCCACCGGCGACGGCGGCGACATCTTCACGCTGATCGCCGCGCACCTCGGCATCGATGCCCACGCCGATTTCCCGCGCGTGCTCGACGCGGCGACCGAACTGCTCGGACGCGCTCCGGCGACACCGGCGCGCAAATCGAAGAAGGAAGCACCCGTCGACGACCTCGGCCCGGCCACCGCGAAGTGGGACTACCTCGATGCCTCCGGCAAGCTGATCGCAGTCGTCTACCGCTACGACCCGCCCGGCCGCAAGAAGGAGTTCCGCCCGTGGGACGCGCGCCGTCGCAAGATGGCTCCGCCCGATCCGCGCCCGCTCTACAACCAGCCGGGCATGACCAGCGCATCGCTGGTGGTGCTGGTCGAGGGCGAGAAATGCGCACAGGCGCTGATCGACGCAGACATCGTTGCGACCACGGCGATGCACGGCGCAAACGCGCCGGTCGAGAAGACCGACTGGTCGCCGCTGGCAGGCAAGGCCGTGCTGATCTGGCCCGACCGCGACAAACCGGGTTGGGAGTACGCGACGCAAGCGGCGCAAGCCATCCTGTCGGCGGGCGCGAAGAGTTGCCACATCCTGTACCCGCCCGAGGAAGCGGCGGACGGCTGGGACGCGGCGGACGCCGTGATGGAGGGCTTCGACGTCGCGGCCTTCCTCACCCACGGCCCGCGTCTCCAGATGCACGACGTCGCCGACGACGCCGAGCCGGTGGTCAGCAGCGACGAATCGGTGTGGGGCACGGAGGATGCGCTGGCGCTGGCCTTCACCCGGCGCTACCACCGCGACTGGCGCTACGTCGCCGCGTGGGGCCGCTGGCTGGTGTGGGACGGACATCGCTGGCGCACCGAGGACACGCTCGCGGCCACCGACCTGATCCGCAGCGTGTGCCGTCACGCCGCCGTCCACGCCGACAACCCCAAGATCGCCGCCAAGCTGGCCAGCTCGGGCACGGTCGGCGGCGTCGAACGGCTGGCGCGTGCGGATCGCAGGCACGCGGCCACCACCGCCGAATGGGACGCCGATCCGTGGCTGCTCAACACGCCCGGCGGCGTGGTCGATCTCAAGACCGGCCGGCAGCGTGCGCACGACCGCGCCGACCGGATGACCAAAATCACCACGGCCACGCCGGGTGGCGACTGCCCGATCTGGCGGCAGTTCCTCGTCGAAATCACCGGCGGCGACACCGAGCTGCAAGCCTACCTGCAACGGATGGCGGGCTACACGCTCACCGGCTCGACACAGGAGCACGCGCTGTTTTTCCTGTACGGCACGGGCGCGAACGGCAAGTCGGTATTCGTCAACACGCTGGCCACGATCCTCGGCGACTACGCGACCAACGCGCCGATGGACACGTTCATGGAAACGCGCACCGACCGGCACCCGACCGACATGGCGGGCTTGCGCGGCGCGCGCTTCGTGTCTGCCATCGAAACCGAGCAAGGGCGGCGCTGGGCCGAATCGAAGGTCAAGAACCTCACCGGCGGCGACAAGATCTCCGCGCGCTTCATGCGGCAGGACTTCTTCGAATTCTTCCCGCAGTTCAAGCTGGTCGTGGCGGGCAACCACAAGCCCGCCATCCGCAACATCGACGAAGCGATGAAGCGGCGGCTGCACCTGATCCCGTTCACGATCACCGTGCCGCCCGAGCGCCGCGACAAGCATCTCCAGCAGAAGCTCTTGGCCGAGCGCGACGGCATCTTGGCGTGGGCGGTTCAGGGCTGTCTGGACTGGCAGCGTCTGGGTCGGCTCGATCCGCCGCAGCAGGTGCTCGAAGCGACCGAGGAGTATTTCGAGGCCGAGGACGCACTGGGCCGCTGGCTCGACGAACGCTGCGTGCGCGAGGCCAACGCGAAGTCGCTGACCGCCGAACTGTTCAACGACTGGAAGCAATGGGCCGATTCCGCTGGCGAGTTCATCGGCTCGCAGAAGCGGTTCTCCGATCTGCTCATCACCCGTGGCGTCGAGAAGTGGCGCAACACGGCGGGCCTGCGCGGCTTCCGTGGTGTCGGCCTCAAGCATCCGCCCACGGCCGCTTACAACCCTTATGCCGACAACTGACCACCATGCCGACACACCCGACTGACGGATTTGACGGACTACGTCGTAACTCCTACGCGCGCGTGCGCGCACACGCACCTCATGGGGAGTTTCGATGTGATCCGTCCGATCCGTCAGTCCGAATCGAAACAAGGACTGCAACCATGACCACGACCATCCTCGCCCTCGACTTGGGCACCACCACCGGCTGGGCACTGCGCGGCAGCGACGGCAACATCACCAGCGGCAGCGAGAGCTTCCGGCCGCAACGCTTCGAAGGCGGCGGCATGCGCTTCCTGCGCTTCAAGCGTTGGCTCACGGAACTGAAGGCCGTGACCGGCGGCATCGACGTGCTGCACTTCGAGGAGGTGCGCCGCCACGTCTCGACCGATGCGGCGCACGCCTACGGCGGCTTCCTCGCCACGCTCACCGCGTGGTGCGAGCACCACCAGATCCCATACCAGGGCGTGCCGGTCGGCACGATCAAGAAGCACGCCACCGGCAAGGGCAACGCGGGCAAGGAGGACGTGATCGCATCCGTCCGTGCGCGCGGCCACTCGCCGTCCGACGACAACGAAGCCGACGCACTGGCGCTGCTGCACTGGGCCATCGCGCAGCACGATCTCGAACAGGAGGCGTGAGATGAAGATTCCCACGCCCATCTATCGCTGCCCCTTGGGACGGATGCAACCCGAGTCCACCGACCTCGAGGCAATGAAGCAACGTGGCTGGCGCGACCAGCACATCCTCGTCGTCAACGCCGCCGACGAACGCCTCGACTTCATCGAGCGGGAGTTCATCCGTCGCATCGGCGAACGTCTCTACGGACAGGGAGGCGCACGTCATGGCTGACCATCGCGCTGCTTGGACAATCGAAGACGTGGCCGCGCGCTTCGAGGAGGCGGCCAGCACCGGACGACGCCTGCCGCCCGTGCGCGTGCAGGGCTACTTCAACACCTGGCCGATCATCGTGCGCAAAGAGTGGGAGGCCTTCGCGGCTGACGAGACGGTCTATCGACCGTTTCCTCCGACGCCGGACGCCATCGAGCGGATGCTGGAGACGATGAAGTGGGTGCAGTGGCTGGAGGTCGAGCAGCGCCACCTCGTGTGGATGCGCGCCAAGCGCTACGGCTGGCGCGACATCACCATCCGCTTCGCCTGTGACCGCACGACGGCATGGCGGCGCTGGCAGCGCGCCTTGCAGACGGTCACCGACCAACTCAATGGCGTCGTTGCCGCGTAGTGATCTAGCGTGATTTGGCGCGCGTGGTCGGCAATGCGAGCGTGTCAGCGGGCATCATCGGTTTTTGAGCGTGCAACAAATCAGCCGGTTCGAGGGTAGGATTCGATCCATGATGAGGAGCAGTGGCAGCAAGGCGACAGTCGCTCGAAAGCCACGCTCCCGAGGCGAAATGGGCCCTTCCTGCGGAAAATCCCATGCGGGGGGCGCGAGCGCGACGCTTTCCTAGCGTCAGGGTGCGAACCGAGGTTCGCACGGTTCGCAGGTTCGCACCCCCCCAGTTCGCACCCTTCACTCCAACCCGCCCACGGCATCGTCCGTCGGCGGGTTTCGTTTTTTCGGAACCCGAAACCTTGAACCCCTTGAACGTCGAGTACCGCAAGGTCGAGACGCTGATCCCCTACGCCCGCAATCCGCGCACGCACAATGACGCGCAGATTGCCAAGATCGCGGCCAGCATCGTCGAGTACGGCTGGACGAACCCGATCCTCGTCGATGGCGACAACGGCATCATCGCGGGCCACGGGCGTCTGGCCGCCGCGCGCAAGCTGGAACTGGCGGACGTGCCGGTCATCGAACTGGCGCACCTGACCCCGGCGCAGAAGCGCGCCTACGTCATCGCCGACAACCGGCTCGCGCTGGACGCGGGCTGGGACGAGGAGATGCTGGTGCTGGAGCTGGCCGAGCTGTCCGAGGTCGGCTTCGACCTCGCGCTCACCGGCCTCGACGCCACCGAACTGGAATCGCTGCTCGCGGACGAGGCCGCCTCGGATGCCGAAGCACAGGACGACGACGCGGCGGACGATGCCGACGAAGTGCCCGATGCTCCGGCCACGCCGGTATCCCGCACGGGCGACGTCTGGGCCATCGGCGCGCATCGCCTGATCTGCGGCGACGCCTCCAATGCCGACGTGGTCGCCACCTTGATGGCGGGCGACACCGCCGCGCTCTGCTTCACGTCGCCGCCCTACGGCAACCAGCGCGACTACACCTCCGGCGGCATCGCCGATTGGGATGGCCTGATGCGCGGCGTGTTCGCGCGCCTGCCGGTGGCCGACGACGGCCAGGTGCTGGTCAACCTCGGCCTGATCCACCGCGACAACGAGTTCGTCCCGTATTGGGAGGTGTGGCTGGGTTGGATGCGCACGCAGGGTTGGCGGCGCTTCGGCTGGTATGTCTGGGATCAGTGGCCGGGAATGCCCGGCGACTGGCAGGGCCGTCTCGCGCCCAGCTTCGAGTTCGTGTTCCATTTCAACCGCGCCAGCCGCAAGCCGAACAAGATCGTGCCCTGCAAGTTCGCCGGGCAGGAAACGCACCTGCGCGCCGACGGCTCGTCCACGGCGATGCGCGGCAAGGGTGGCGAGGTCAACGGCTGGACACACGCTGGCCAGCCGACGCAGGACAGGCGCATCCCCGATTCGGTGATCCGCGTCATGCGCCACAAGGGAAAGATCGGCGAAGGCATCGACCATCCCGCCGTGTTCCCGGTCGCGCTGCCGCAGTTCGTCATCGAGGCCTTCACCGACGAGGGCGACGTGGTGTTCGAACCGTTCGGCGGCAGCGGCAGCACGATGCTGGCCGCGCAGCGCACCGGGCGCGTGTGCCGCTCGGTCGAGATCGCGCCGGAGTATGTCGATGTCGCCCTCCGGCGCTTTCGGCAGAACCATCCCGAGGTCGCCATCACGCTGCTGTCCACCGGCCAGAGCTTCGATGACGTCGCCGCCGAACGTGAAGTGGAGGTGGCGGCATGAAGTGGCTGGCCGACAAGATCGAGCAGTGGCCGACCGCCAAGCTCGTGCCCTATGCCCGCAACGCCCGCACGCATTCGGATGCACAGGTGGCGCAGATCGCCGCCAGCATCGCGGAGTTCGGCTTCACCAATCCCATCCTCGCGGGCAGCGACGGCGTAATCGTCGCCGGTCACGGACGATTGGCAGCCGCGCAGAAGCTCGGCCTCGACGCGGTGCCCGTGGTCGTGCTCGATCACCTGACGCCGACGCAGCGACGCGCGCTGGTGATTGCCGACAACCGCATCGCCGAGAACGCTAGATGGGATGAGGAATTGCTGCGCGTCGAACTGGAAGGCTTGCAGGACGAAGGCTTCGACCTCGATCTGACCGGCTTCGACGCCGACGCGCTGGCCGAACTGCTGGCGGGCGACGAGCCGGAAAACGTTGGCCAGACCGATGAGGACGCGGTGCCGGAGGTCGGCGAGACGCCGGTGTCACGACCCGGCGATGTCTGGCAGCTCGGCCCGCACCGGCTGCTGTGCGGCGATGCGACCGTGGCCGCTAGCTACGCGGC
The DNA here is from genome assembly GCA_044506225.1 of Rubrivivax sp. GTDB lineage: Bacteria > Pseudomonadota > Gammaproteobacteria > Burkholderiales > Burkholderiaceae_C > JAKFDI01. The sequence continues at coordinate 23,171 of JBIQKU010000033.1, forward strand.
GTTGCTCGATGGCGAGGCCGTGGACATGGTGTTCACCGACCCGCCGTACAACGTCAACTACGCCAACAGCGCGAAGGACAAGATGCGTGGCAAGGATCGCGCGATCTTGAACGACAACCTCGGCGACGGGTTTTACGATTTCCTGCTGGCGGCGCTGACGCCGATGGTCGCCCACTGCCGTGGCGCGGTTTACGTGGCGATGTCGTCCAGCGAACTGGACACGCTGCAATCGGCCTTTCGTGCGGCGGGCGGCCACTGGTCGACCTTCATCATCTGGGCGAAGAACACCTTCACACTGGGTCGCGCCGACTACCAGCGCCAGTACGAACCGATCCTGTACGGATGGCCGGAGGGCGGCGAGCGTCACTGGTGCGGTGACCGCGATCAGGGCGATGTGTGGCAGATCAAGAAGCCGCAGAAGAACGACCTGCATCCAACGATGAAGCCGGTGGAGTTGGTGGAACGCGCGCTGCGCAATTCCAGCCGTCCGGGCAACGTGGTGCTCGATCCCTTCGGGGGTTCCGGCACGACGCTGATCGCCGCCGAGAAATCCGGGCGCGTTGCGCGCCTGATCGAACTCGATCCGAAGTATGTCGACGTGATCGTCCGGCGTTGGGAGGACTACACCGGCAAGAAGGCCACGTGCGCGGCACAGCCTGCGGAAATTCAGTGAGCCTGTGCGGCGGCGATCTCGTTGAGCATCGCCTGCGCCTTGCGGTCGCCGTACATCGCAAAGCGCAGTTGCTTGATGGCCTGCTCGAAGGACACGTCCTCGCGGCGGTTGTCGATGAACCAGCGCAGGGCGTCGCGTTTGCTTTCGATGGTGTTGGTCTGCGTCGTGGTCTCGTTCATGGTCAGGCGGCCTCCGCTTGCGCGTCGATGCCGCTCTGGATCACGAAGCCCGTGAGGTAAGGCAACCCGCGCGGGATGCCGTATTGGCTGCTGGTCATCCGGCCAATCGTCCAGCCCATCCATTTCTGCGTGGCGGCGTCGATGGCGTCCTGCACAGCCTTGCCGTCGTAGAGGCCGTTGTGGACTTCGTCCGCGAAGTGGCGTCCGTAGCGACTGTCGAGGAAGGCGCGGACAGTGTCGAAATCCTCGCCCGTGGCGGTGGCGACGGCGCGCATGGCCAAGGGCCACGCGATGCTGACGTGCCTGCCCATTGTGCCCCAGAAGCCCCAGTCTTCGTTGCGGGTGGCGGGGATGGAGTTGTTGCGTAAGCGTCCGGCGAAGTCCATCTTGACTCCGCCAAACAGGCTCAGTGAGCAAG
>JBIQKU010000266.1:0-3499 GCA_044506225.1 Rubrivivax sp.
CGGAGGGAGCCGGGCACGATGCGCGCGCCCCACTTCTGCATCAGGTACTGCACGTCGGGGTCTGCCTGGATCGCCTCCTCGGCCGCGCGCTGGCGCTGCTCGGATGCGGCACGGTTGCGCCGTGCCGGGCTGTCGGCGACGCTGCCGATCTCGATGGCCAGGCGCACGGGGTGGCCGGCGGCGGCCAGCGCATTTTGCAGCTTCTCGCGGCTGGCGCCCTGGTTCAGCGACTCGCGCTCGACGCGCAGCAGCCACTGGTCGACGTCGCGCGCGACCAGTTGCGACTGCAAGGCCAGTTCGCGCGCCAGCGCCGTGATGGCCTCGGCGGCGACGAGTTGCATCACGGTGGCGTGCCAGAAATCGCCCTCCTCGCTCGGGGCGATCGGCGATGCCGCTTCGCGCGGCACCTCGCGCTGGCCGGGCGGCGGCTGCACGCGCACCGGCACGGGCATGACGTCGGAAGGCGGCTGCGCGGCGGGAGCGGTCGGCGCGGCCGGACGGCGCGGCGCATCGACGACCGGCAGCCGCTGGCCCGCGGCCTGCACGGCGGGTGCCGCGGACGTCGGCGGCGGCAGCTCCGCAGCAAGCGGCGCCGGCATGGGCGCCGGGGCGGGCGGTTCCGGCAGCTGCGGCGCAACCACGACCGCAGGCGGTTCGGCCCGCGCCACGGGGGCGGGTGCCGGCGGCCGCGCCCCAGCCGGCGGGCGGGGATTCAGCAGAGTTTTTTTTTTCGTCGGGCCGTCCTCGGCCGCCGGCTTGAAGGCCAGCAGGCGCAGCAGCACCATGGTCAGCGCGGCGTATTCGTCGGGGGCCAGGCCGAGCTCGGCGCGGCCGTGCAGGCACATGCTGTAGAGCAGTTGCGTCTCGTCGGCCGGCATCAGCGCCGCCAGCCGCGCGGCCTCCTGCGCGTCGGGATCGCCTGCGTCCTGCTGCGCCGCGCGCGCCGGCACGGCCTGCAGCACCGCCATGGCCTGCAGCACGGCCGTCATCTCCTCCAGCGTGGAGGCGGCCGACAGGCCGGCGTCGCGCATGGCCTCGACCGTCTCGACCACGGTGCGCCCGTCGCCCTGCGCCAACGCCTCGACCAGCCGGTGCACGTGGCCGCGGTCGGCGCTGCCCAGCATCTGGCGCACGCCGGCCTCGGCCAGCGTGCCGTTGCCGTAGGCGATGGCCTGGTCGGTGAGCGAGAGCGCGTCGCGCATCGAACCGCGCGCAGCACGCGCCAGCAAGCGCAGCGCGCCGGGCTCGGCCGGCACCTGCTCGGTGCCCAGCACGCGCACCAGATGCTCGTGCACCGTCTCGGGCGCCATCGGCCGCAGGTTGAACTGCAGGCAGCGCGACAGCACCGTGACCGGCACCTTCTGCGGATCGGTCGTGGCGAGCACGAACTTGAGGTACTCCGGCGGCTCCTCCAGCGTCTTGAGCATCGCGTTGAACGCGGTGTTCGTGAGCATGTGCACCTCGTCGATCATGAAGACCTTGAAGCGCCCCTGCACCGGCTTGTAGACCGCCTGCTCCAGGAGGCCCTGCACCTCGTCCACGCCGCGGTTGGAGGCGGCGTCCAGCTCGGTGTAGTCGACGAAGCGGCCGGCATCGATCTCGGTGCAGGCCTGGCACACGCCGCAGGGCGTGGCGGTGATACCGCCGCTGCCGTCGGCGCCCTGGCAATTGAGCGACTTGGCCAGGATGCGCGACACCGTGGTCTTGCCCACGCCGCGCGTGCCGGTGAACAGGTAGGCGTGGTGCAGGCGCTGCTGCGTCAATGCATTGGTCAGGGCCTGGACCACATGTTCCTGGCCCACCATCTCGCCGAAGTTGCGTGGGCGGTACTTGCGGGCGAGCACGAGGTAGGACATTGCGGCGATTCTAAAAGCCGGCCCGCGCGCCGGACTTGCCCGCCCCCGCGGCGAAGCGGCGATGCACGCCGGCTAGAATGCACCTCGACGGGCCTCCCCGCATGGTGAAGCGGCCAACCGGGTCAGGTGGGGAACCAAGCAGCCCTAACTGTGTAGCCAGTGCCGGGGGTAAGGCTCGTCACCTTTCCATCTTCCTTTTCAGATGCCTTTCCGCCACCCGACGGGCCGCGCGGACAAGGACCGGGCTATCGTTGCCATAGCCACGACGCGCAGCAGGGCCGCGACGCATCTGCCACAATCTTCAGGACACCACGACCGCGCCTGCGGTTCGTGCCCAACCCCAAGGAATCCCGACATGGCCAGCGAACTGATCAAGCACATCTCCGACGCCTCCTTCGAAGCCGACGTCCTGCAGTCCGACAAGCCGGTGCTGGTGGACTACTGGGCCGAGTGGTGCGGCCCGTGCAAGATGATCGCGCCCATCCTGGACGACGTGTCCACCGCCTACGAAGGCAAGCTGCAGATCGCCAAGATGAACGTGGACGAGAACCGCGACATCCCGGCCAAGTTCGGCATCCGCGGCATCCCGACGCTGATGCTGTTCAAGAACGGCCAGCTCGCCGCCACCAAGGTCGGCGCGATGAGCAAGGCGCAACTGACGGCCTTCCTCGAACAGCAGCTCGCCTGACGTGCGGGCGCGCCACGAACCCACGGGCGGCCGGGCGCGCAATGCCTCGGCCGCCTGTCTTTTTTTCCTGTCATAATCCCTCACCAATCGCCGGCCCCGACCCAAGGGCACGGTTCGAGTTCCAGGGTTTCCGGGGCACACATCTCGCCCCGCTGCAAGCCCCCTCCCCCTCTCCCGCCGTCCTCCTTCCACGAATTCCCCACGCGGGGCCATTCCATGCACCTGAACGAACTCAAGGCACTGCACGTCTCCGAACTCCTGAAGCAGGCCGAAGCGCTCGAAATCGACAACGCCAGCCGCATGCGCAAGCAGGAGCTGATGTTCGCCCTCATCAAGAAGCGCGCGAAGGCCGGCGAGCAGGTGTTCGCCGACGGCGTGCTGGAGATCCTGCCCGACGGCTTCGGCTTCCTGCGCAGCCCCGACACCAGCTTCACCGCCAGCACCGACGACATCTACATCAGCCCCAGCCAGGTGCGCCGCTTCAACCTGCACACCGGCGACATGATCGAGGGCGAGGTGCGCATCCCCAAGGACGGCGAGCGCTACTTCGCGCTGACCAAGCTCGACAAGGTGAACGACGGCGCGCCCGAGGCGAACAAGCACAAGGTGATGTTCGAGAACCTCACGCCGCTGTTCCCCAAGGAGCAGATGAAGCTCGAGCGCGAGAACTTCAAAGGCGACGAGAACATCACCGGGCGCATCATCGACATCATCGCGCCCATCGGCAAAGGCCAGCGCGCGCTGCTGGTGGCGCCGCCCAAGAGCGGCAAGACGGTGATGATGCAGCACATCGCCCACGCCATCAGCACCAACTACCCCGAGACGCACCTGATGGTGCTGCTGGTGGACGAGCGGCCGGAAGAAGTGACGGAGATGCAGCGCTCGATCAAGGGCGAGGTGATCGCCTCCACCTTCGACGAGCCCGCCGCGCGCCACGTGCACGTGGCCGAGATGG
>JBIQKU010000267.1:0-3475 GCA_044506225.1 Rubrivivax sp.
TCGCCACCGTCCCGGAGCGCGCGCAACTGCTCGCCAACGGCGAGGCCCGCGCCGCTGGCCGGGCCATCGACCCGGTGCCCGTGGTGCGGCTGTTCACGCCGGACGCGCATGTGACCTGGCTGCTGGCTGCGCTCGATCCCGCCGATGGCGACACCGCCTGGGGCCTCATCGACCTGGGAATCGGAATGCCGGCGCAAGGAACCGTCAAGCTGTCCGAGCTGGCTGGCATCGTCGGGCCGCATCAGCAGCCCGTGATGCGCGACCTCTATTTCCGCCCCACGCGCACGCTGTCGGAATACACCCGGCTGGCCGAGCGCGACGGGGCCATCCCGGACTGAATACGGCCTACTGTGGCTTTCTCAGTCTGGTGTCATGCCGGATAGGTCTTAATCGGCACTCTTGCGGCATACCCCGGCAAATCTGATCGAAACAGTCATGATGTCCGGCCTGGGCTGCGGCAGGCTGGCCTGTACGGCGTCCCACGGTCGGGGCGCTGCCACTGCCACATTGAGACGGAAACCGCAACGCATCGGAGCCAATTGGTCTTGACAACCCGAGCCACAATTTTTACCCATGACGTTCTGACGATGGCGATGTAGCGCGTAGCCCGGCCGTGGCGGCGATTCCTGTTCCCAGGAGGTTGCGTCATGGCCGATCGCGCCGCCGAGTCTTGGTATCCGACTGCCGCGTATCTGTACGTGCTGCATCTGGACAGCCTTGCGCTCGCCTGGGAGTACCTGCGCAGGCACCCCGACTACCGGCTCGATTGGCTGCGCCATCGTCGCCGGTCACAGGCAGCACAGGACGCGGCGCATCGCTGGGGCCTGCGCCTGCTGGAAGACCCGGCCCTGGATGCGCGCGACGCGCATCCGGCCTGGCAACCCGGCCACGCTGCCGTGGTGCAACTCTACCCCGATGCCGATCCGCCCGTGGATGCCGAATCCTTCGCGTTCTGGCGTATCCCCGGCCATAAGCAACTGCTCCACGATGGCAAGGGGCTGGCGCTCACCGCACGCAGCCCCGGCCATTGCCTGCGCTTCGCGCTCGCGCCTGGACTGGAAGACGGCATGGCCGTCGCCTATGCCCACCGCGGCGGCGCTGCCGCGCCTGCGCGCGGTCATGTGTTCGGCGCGGCACTGGCCGATGCCAGACGTAGGCCGACACCTGCCGCGCTGCTGGAACTGCACACCTTGCAGGCGCTCGACGCGACCCTGGCGGGTGCGTCCTTGCGCGACGTGGCCGAAGGTCTGTTCGGCGCCGATGCCGTGGCCGCCGACTGGCACGCCGATGGCGATCTGCGCGCCCGCGTGCGCCGCCTGGTGCGGCGCGGCGATGCGTTGATGCGCGGCGGCTACCGCCGCCTAGCACAACTGTCGCCGCTTGAGAAGGGACGTTTTGATGGAGACGCAAAACGTCCCTGAGCAGAGCAGCTTCGTTTTCTGAGACTGGCTTCCATCCGGTTGCGCTGTGTGGCCGGAGCTTTGCAACCGATGGAGGTTCATCTCATGCGTCCCGCTCCTTTGCGGCCTGCCGCCGCTGTCTCAACTGCTGCCGCGCAGCCCCAACGCTATCTGACCAACGACGAAGCCGCCGAATACCTGCGCCTGTCGCCGCGCACGCTGGAAAAGCAGCGCGTGATCGGCGGCGGCCCGCGCTTTCGCAAGTTCGGCCGGCGCGTCATGTACGCCGTGGCCGACCTCGATGCCTGGGCCGCCGACCGCAGCTTCGAGACGACTTCCGATCCCGAATACGCCGAGCACCACTCGGCCGACAGCCGTGCGCGCTGACCACTGGAGCGCGGGAGGCCATCGCCATGTCCAGCCCTGCGCTGCCGTCCCGGCAGCGGCCGTTGCAAGAGCGCGAACAGCTCGACCTGTTCCGCGCCTTGCCCGGCGACATGGCGCCGCGCGACAGCCAGGACTTGATGGCCTTTCCGTTCTTCTCGCTGGCGAAGTCGCGGCGCGTCGCGCCGATCGACTTCCGGGCGGGGAACGTCACGATCCGCGTGGAAGGCACGGCCGAGCATGGCATCGCCACGATTTGGGACGCGGACGTGCTGATATGGGCGGCCTCGCAGATCGTGGAAGCCCGCGACGCGGGCTTCCGCTCGTCGCGGCTGATGCAGGCCACGCCCTACGAGATCCTGCGGTTCATCGGGCGCGGTACGTCGCTGCGCGACTACCAGCGCCTCAAGGCCGCCCTCGACCGGCTGCAATCGACCACGGTGGCCACGTCGATCGGCGAGACGACCGGACGGCGCCTGCATCGCTTCTCGTGGATCAACGAGTGGAAGGAACTGGCCGATGCCAAGGGCACGCCCTTGGGGCTGGAGCTGATCTTGCCGGACTGGTTCTATGCCGGCGTCATGGACGCCGCCCTGGTGCTGACCATCGACCCGGCGTATTTCCGGCTGACGGGCGGCATCGAGCGCTGGCTGTACCGGCTGGTGCGCAAGCACGGTGGCCGACAGCCGGGCGGCTGGCAGTTCGATTTCCGACACCTGTATCGGAAATCGGGCAGCGCTACGCGCTTCTCGGACTTCGCCTACGACCTGCGCACGCTGGTCGCGCGGCAGTCGCTGCCGGGCTACGCCCTGGGCATCGAGCGGATGCCGGACAACGGCGCCGAGCTGCTGACCTTTCGGCCCGTGCCATACACGGCACGGGGATAAACGGTGCGCAACTTGTGGACGGGCTCGTGCTATCAGGAGTACGAGGTATCGTGCTATCGGGAGTACGGCTATCGTGCTATCAGGAGTACGAATCGGCCGCAAAGCCAATAACGGCGCGGGTTTGCGGCCCCTCTAACTTCCCTAACTTAAAACCTCTAACTGGTAGTAGAAGCGCCGCGCCACGGTGGACAACCGCCACGCGGCACGAAGCGCAGCGGCAACAGCCCGGCTTTCCAACACGGAGGGCCGCGCCATGATCGTTGCTCTGCTCAACCAGAAAGGCGGCGTGGGCAAGACCACGCTCGCCACGCACATCGCTGGAGAGTTGGCGATGCGCGGCCAGCACGTCGTGCTGCTGGATGCCGACCCGCAAGGCTCATCGCTGGACTGGACGCAGCGCAGAAGCCAGCAAGGCTTGCCAAGGCTGTTCAGCGCCGTGGGCCTCGCACGCGAAACGCTGCATCAGGAGGCGCCAGAACTCGCCTGGCGGGCCGATCACGTCGTCATCGACGGGCCGCCCAGGATCGCCGCCTTGGCGCGCTCCGCGCTGCTGGCGGCCGAGCGCGTGCTGATTCCGGTGCAGCCCAGCCCCTACGACCTGTGGGCCAGCGCGGAGATGGTGGCGCTGATCCGCGAAGCGCAGGTGTTTCGGCCTGCGCTGCGCGCGGCCTTCGTCATCAATCGGCGCGTCAGTACCACCGTGATCGGACGCGAAGCGCGCCAGGCACTCGCCGACCAGCCGCTTCCTGCGCTGCGCGCGGAAGTGCATCAACGCATCGTGTTCGCCGACAGCGTGGCCGCTGG
>JBIQKU010000034.1:0-23980 GCA_044506225.1 Rubrivivax sp.
CGCCAGCGCGGCAATCGCGGCGGAACAGGCGGCGGTGAGTTTCTTGAGCTTCATGGATGTCTCCAGGGATGTGGGAACGCCGCGGCCGGTCGGCCGCCCGGGATTCCTGTCACGGCGCCATGCGCTGCAGCGCCGGTCAGGAAGCGAAACAGCGTAGGCAAGCCCGCAGGGCGTTACAAGGCGAAGGACTACGCTAGGGATAACGCTCACTCTGCGCGCTGCACAGGGCGCGTGAGGTTCTCCTTCGCCGCGACCTTGTGCACACTGCAGGCCGGGCCGCCGCAGCGGCGAGGCCGCTGGTGGCTATGCTCGCGCCCGTGACCATGCTCAGACACCGCGATACCGTGTTCTGCGACGCCGACCTGGTGTTCGCCTTCGACCTCGCGCCGGTCGGCCTGTGCGTGCTGCGCCAACGCATCATCCAGCACTGCAACGAGGCCTACGGCACGATGTTCGGCTACCTGCCGGAAGAACTCATCGGCCAGTCCACCGCCATGCTCTACCCGACGGTCGAGGAGTTCGAGAGCATCGGCGCGCGCGGCATTGCCAAGATGCGCGAATGCGGCCGCTATTCCGACGAGCGCATCATGAAGAAGCGCAACGGCCACCTGTTCTGGTGCCATGTGTCGGGCCGCTCGCTGGACCGCTCGGACCCGTTCAGCTGCGGCGTGTGGGTGTGGGAGGACATCTCCGACCGGCGCCCGGTCATCGCGGCACTCACCATGCGCGAGCGCCAGATCGCCCAGCTGCTGGTCGAGGGCATGACGACCAAGCAGATCGCACGCGTGCTCGAGGTCAGCCCGCGCACCATCGACGCCCACCGCGTGCGGCTGCTGCGCAAGCTCAAGGTCAACACGCCCACCGAGATGGTGTCGCGCCTGGCCGGCCTGACCTGAGCGCTCCAGGCACCGTCGGGCGCCGGACGTGCGCGTTCCCGGCGGCGCTTGATCTGGGTCAGGCTGCGGCGGCCCGTGGCTGCCTACAGTCGCCGGCACCGGCGCCTCGCGCCGCCTGTCACCGCGGAAACACCCTTGATCTCAGACACCTTGAAGCCGCTGCTCGCACGCAGCGGCCTCGCACCCCTCGTGCTGCGCGGGCGCACCCTGCTGCCCATCGTGCAGGGCGGCATGGGCATCGGCGTGTCGGCGCACCGGCTGGCCGGCCATGTGGCGGCCGAAGGCGGCGTGGGCACGCTGAGCGCCGTCGACCTGCGCCGCCACCACCCCGACCTCATGGCCCGCACGCGCGGCATCGGCTTCGGCGCGCAGGCCAAGGCGGCCATCGACGCAGCCAACCTCGAGGCGCTGGAGCGCGAGGTGCACGCAGCGCGTGCGCTGTCGCAGGGCCGCGGCATGGTGGCGATGAACGTGATGCGCGCGGTGAGCGAATACGCGCCCTATGTGAAGCGCTCGATGGAATGCGGCATCGACGCCGTCGTGGTGGGCGCCGGCCTGCCGCTGGACCTGCCCGAACTTGCCGCCGCGCACCCCGAGGTGGCGCTGGTGCCCATCCTGTCGGACGCGCGCGGCGTGCAGCTGGTGCTGCGCAAATGGGAGCGCCGCAAACGCATGCCCGACGCCATCGTCATCGAGCACCCGGGGCGCGCCGGCGGCCACCTGGGCGCGGCGAAGATCGAGGACCTGAACGACCCGCGCTTCGACTTCGAGCAGGTGATCCCGCAGACGCGCGAGGTGCTGCGCGCCGCCGGCATCGGCCACACGCCGGTGATCGCCGCCGGCGGCATCCGCACGCTGGCCGACATCCGCAGCGTGCAGTCGCTCGGCGCCGACGCGGTGCAGCTCGGGACGCCCTTCGCCGTCACGCTCGAAGGCGATGCCCACCCCGAATTCAAGCGCGTGCTGGCCGAGGCGCGCGACGAGGACATGGTCGAGTTCACGAGCGTCGCCGGCCTGCCCGCACGTGCGGTGGCCTCGCCCTGGCTCGTCAACTACCTGCGCATCGAGGAGAAGCTGCAGGCGGTCGCCCGCGTGAAGTCGCGCTGCACCAAGGCCTTCGACTGCCTGGCGCAGTGCGGGCTGCGCGACGGCAAGGTGGGCTGGGGCCAGTTCTGCATCGACGAACAGCTTGCTGCCGCGCTGCGCGGCGACCTGAAGACGGGCCTCTTCTTCCGCGGCAAGGGTGCCCTGCCCTTCGGCGCGCAGATCCGCAGCGTGCGCGAGTTGATGGTGCGCCTGCTGGGCGGCGAGACGCCCCTGCCTGCGTGACGGGCATGGCGACCGGTGCGCGCTGATGCGCCAGCATCGCAGCGCATGAAGACGATTCCGCTGCGCCCGGCCTCGCCTCCACCGCCGAACGCGCCGGTCGCCGACCCGGGCTGGCGCTGGCAGCGTCTGCTCGGCGGGCCGCACCGGCTTGTTTTCTTCGCGGGCGCGCTGATGCTGGCCGCAAGCGGCCTGTGGTGGGCGATGGTGATGCTGGCGCGCAGCGCCGGCCTTGCGCTGCCGTGGCAGCTGCCGCCGGCGCTGGCCCATGGCCTGCTCATGGGCTGGGGCTTCATGCCGCTTTTCTTCGGCGGCTTTCTGTTCACCGCCGGCCCGAAATGGCTGGGCCAGCCGCCGGTGGACGCCAAGGCCTTGCTTCGCCCGGTGATCGCCATGCTGTGTGGCTGGGTCCTGTTTGCGGTCGGCGCACACGCGAGCACCGCCCTGGCCGCGGCCGGCCTGGCGCTGGCCGGTGGCGCCTTCGGTGCACTCACCTGGCGCTTCGCCGGCCTGGTGCGCACGAGCCGCGTGCCCGACCGGCTGCATGCGCGCCTGGTGCTCGGCGGCTGTGGGCTCGGCGTCGTGCTGTGGCTCGTGGCGGCGGCTTCGCTGGCGCTGCATGCGCCGGCGATCGCCCGCGCCGCCCTGCTGGCCGGCCTGTGGGGGTTCATCGCCCTCGTCTTCACCACCGTCAGCCACCGCATGGTGCCCTTCTTCAACGGCTCGGCACTGCCGCGCGTGGATGCCCGCTGGCCGGCGTGGCTGCTGGCCGTGATGGCCGCGGCCGTGCTGCTCGAGGCGGCACTCGCCGCGGCCGGGTCACTCTGGTGGCCGCTGCCGGCCGCGCTGCAGGCCGCGCGCGCCGTCGCCGAGGCTGCCCTGGCCGTGCTGCTGCTGGCCCAGGCGCTGCACTGGACGCGTGTGCAGAACCTCCGGCCGCGGTTGCTCACCATGCTGTTCGTCGGCTTTGTCTGGCTGGGCGCGAGCTTCATGCTGCTGGCGGTGTCGCACGCCTGGATGCTGGTCGCACCCGCCAGCGGCGGCCTCGGCCTCGCACCCCTGCATGCGCTCACCGCCGGCTTCTTCGGCAGCACGCTGTTCGGCACCGTCGGCCGCGTCTCGGCCGGCCACAGCGGCCGCGCGGTGGCGGCCGACGACATCGCCTGGCGGCTGTTCTGGCTGCTGCAAGGCGCCGTGCTGCTGCGGCTCGCCGCTGAACTGTGGCAAGCCGGCGCGTCGGCGCTGCTGGCGCTCGCAGCCCTGGTCTGGGCCGCGGCCACGCTCGCCTGGTCGCTGCGCTATGGGCGTTGGTACGGCACACCCCGGGCCGACGGCCGGCCGGGCTGACGGTGCACCGCCGGCGGGCTCAGCTCAGCGTATTGACCGCAAACATCGCCAGCCCGACCAGTACGGCGATGAACACGAGCGCGAGCGTCAGGCCGACGGCGATGAGCGCGATCGGGTTGCCGCTGCCGGCGACCTTCGCCATGTCGCGACGGCGGCCCAGGCCGGTGAAGGCCCAGAGCACGGTGTGTACATAGCGAAGCACATTCATCTGGCGACACCTCCGACTGCTGTTGTGCCGACCTGCGGCGTTGTGTGGCCCGAACGCCCGAGGGGCGTGCCTGCGTCTGCGTGCAGGGCTTGCAACCCTAGCAGGCGGCACATGTCCGGGAGCAGGTTCGAGCCCGGGACCGAGGTGGAGTTCCGCACGGGTCTACGATGCCCGCGGGCGCGGCCCGCGGTCGGCGGCGCCCGCCGGCGGCGGCCGCGCGTGCACCACCGGCGGCCTGGCCGCAACACGGAAGGAGCGCACCATGCCTCGAGCCACACCTGTCGCCGACAACGAAGCCAACGGCCTCACCATCCTCGGCGCCCTCGCCCAGCTCAAGCAGGAGATCTACCAGCTCCAGGAAGAAGCCATCGCCCGGCAGGAGCGGCCGATGTTCCTCATCGAAGGCGGCGAGCTCGAGCTGAAGCTGGTGGCCAGGCGCGAGCGCAAGGCCGACGGCAAGCTGGGCGCCAAGTTCCGCCTGTTCGTGGCGGATGCCGAGACCTCGCTCGCCGCCTCGCAAGCCAACACGCAGGAAACGGTGCAGACGCTCAAGCTGCGCTTCGGTTCGCTGCGGCGGCCCGAGACGGGTGCCGCGGCACTGGGGGAAACCTATCGCGGCATTCCGGTGCCCGCATCGACCACGCCCGCCGACCTGCCGGCGGTGGAGGTGCGCGACACACCGAGCGGCGGCAGCAGCGCCACCTTCGACGCCGGTGCCGCCACGCATCTTCCGGGCGGGCACCATCGCTGACCCACCACAGCGCGCACCGCGCTACAGGTCCAGCACCAGCTTCCCGCCGCGTGCGCGCGAGCAGCAGCTCATCATGCGGTCGTTGCACGCACGCTCGCTGCGTGTGAGCACCATGTCGCGGTGGTCGACCTCGCCGGCCAGCACGCGCACCTCGCAGGAGCCGCACAGGCCTTCCTCGCAGTCGCTCTGGATGTCGATGTTGGCGCCGCGCAGCGCGTCCAGCACGGTCTGGTCGGCACGCACCGGCAGCAGCAGGCCGGAGTCCTTCAGCTCGAGCTCGAAGGCATGTTCACGGCTCGGGTCCAGCGCGGTGCGGTCGGTGTGGAAGTGCTCCACGCGCAGCGCGTCTTCCGGCCAGCCGGCGGCTGTGGTGCATTCGGCCAGCGCATCCAGCATGCGCTGGGGGCCGCAGGCGTAGATCTGCGTGCCCGCGTGCGGGCGCGCCAGCAGCGCCGCCAGCTCGCAGCGAGCGCCTTCGTCCTTGGCATAGATGTGCAGCCGCTCGCCGTGCAGCGCCTGCAGCTCGGGCAGCAGCGCCATGCTGCGGCGGCTGCGGCCGCTGTAGTGCAGCTCGTAGTCCATGCCGAGCTGGCGGGCACGCCGCGCCATCGTCGCCACCGGCGTGATGCCGATGCCGCCGGCGATGAAGACCACGCGCGCCGCCGATTCGTCGAAGCGGAAGTGATTGCGCGGGCCGCGAAAGCGGATGCGTTCGCCCGGCTTCGCCTGCGCATGCACCCAGGCCGAGCCGCCGCGGCTCGCGGGCTCGCGCATCACCGCGATCTCGAGCGCCGACAGGTCATCCGGGTCGCTGCACAGCGAATACTGGCGCGACAGCGCCGGGCTGCCACATTCCACGTCGATGTGCGCGCCCGGCGTCCAGCGTGGCATGGGGCGGCCGTCGGCGCTGACCAGGCGCAGCTTCAGCACGCCTTCGGCTGCGGCCTCGATGCGCTCCACCACGGCCGGTCGCGACACCGTGCGCGCCGAGGTCTCGCCGATGCGCACCGGCGCCGGCACACGCTGCAGGATGGACGGGTCGCGCTGCTCGGGGTTCTGCGCCGGGTCCCATTCCACCCACACATGCTCCGGCCCGCGGAACGAGGTGTTGGGCAGGTAGGTGAAGCGCTGCTCGGCCAAGTGCAGGTGCGGCAGCCGCGTGGTGAACTCCTCGAGAAACACCTGGATCTCCATGCGCGCCAGGTTCTTGCCCATGCACTGGTGCGAGCCGTAGCCGAAGGTCAGGTGGTCGCTCGCGTTGTCGCGGCGGATGTCGAAGAGCTCGGCATCGCTGAAATGTGCCTCGTCACGGTTGGCCGACGAACTGACGATCAGCAGCTTCGCGCCGGCCGGGATGTGCACGCCGCCGATGGTGACATCCTTGGTCGCCAGGCGCCGCCAGGCGGCGATGGAGCCGTTGTGGCGCAGGCACTCTTCCACCGCGTTCGGGATGAGGCTGGGGTCCTCGCACAGCTCGCGCCACACCTGCGGGTGCTGCAGTAGCAGCTTCATCGCATTCGCCGCGGCATTGGCCGTGGTCTCGTGGGCGGCGACGATGCCGGCCATCATCATCGAATGCAGGTAGGAGTCGGTGACGATGTCGGGGTGCTCGCGCTGCATGCGGATGCCGAACTGCATCCAGCCGGGTGCGTCGGGGTTGCGGCGCATCTTCTCGATCAGCCCGCCGGCGAACTGCCAGAAGTTGCCCACCGCATGCGCCACCGCCACCTGTTCCTCGGGCCTGGGCCGGCCCCAGGTGTTGACCGTGTGCGCCACCGAGTACTTGCGCACCATCGCCATGTCTTCCTCGGGCACGCCGAGAAAGTGCATGCCCACCGTGAGCGTGGCTTCCCACAGCATCTGGTCGACCAGGTCGGCACGGCCGTCGTCGATGAAACGGTCCACGTACTCGCGCGCCAGCCGGCGCACCATGGGCTCGTGCTGCGCGAGCGCCGCCGGCGTGAACGGCTCCATCAGCAGGCGGCGGCGCGGCATGTGCGCCGGCTCGTCCTCGTTGACGAGCGTGCGGTTCATCGCATAGCCGTAGGAGGCGAGCACCGCATTGGCCTCGGGCCCGGTGGGCGTGATCTTCTCGAGCGCGATCGACGGGCTGAAGGTGAGGTTGTCGCGAAAGATCGCCTTGATGTCGTCGTAGCGCGTGACCACCCAGTAGCCCAGCAACGGGCTGTAGAACACCGGCTCCTGCTCGCGCGCCCAGCGCACGTACTCGGGCGGGTCCTGCTGGAAGGCGTCGGAGAACGGGTCGAAGGCGGCGGCGCCCGCGCTCACCGGGCAGCCGGTGGGCGTGGTGGGCGCCGCCGCGCCGTGGGCGACCGGGCAGCCGCCGGTCTGCGCTGAAGCAGTGGACATCGCGTGTCGTGTGGCGGGCCGGGTCAGTCGAGCGTGATGCCGAGATCGGCGATCAGCTTGTGCCAGCGGGTGGTCTCGCGCTCGAGCAGCGCGGCGAACTGCGCAGGCGTATTGCCCACCGGCTCGACGCCGAACTCCACCAGCCGCTGGCTCACCGCCGGCGTCTTGATCGCGGCGACCACGCGCTGGTTGAGCGCGTCGATCACCTGCGGCGGCGTGCCGGCGGCCACCACCATGCCGACCAGCGCGGCGGCTTCCACGTTCTTGTAGCCGAGCTCGGCGAAGGTCGGCACGTCGGGCAGCTGCGGCAGCCGCGTGGCGTTGGCGACCGCGATCGGCTTGACCTTGCCGCCCTTGATCAGCGCGTTGCCGGCGGCGAGGTCGACCATCATCGCCGGCACCTGGCCACCGGCCAGCTCCTTGAGCGCCGGGGCGGCGCCGCGGTAGGGCACGTGCACCAGCTGAATGCCGGCCTCGACCTTGAGCAGCTCCATGGCCAGGTGGTGCGGGCTGCCGGCACCGGCCGAGGCGTAGTTCAGGCCGCCCGGGGTGGCCTTCGCCTTGGCGACGAAGTCCTTGACGCTCGCGATGCCGGCGTCGGGGTTGACCGCGAGGATCATCGGGAACTTGCCCATGAGCGTGACCGGCGCGAGGTCCTTGCTGGGGCTGTAGCTCAGGTTCTTGTACAGCGCCGGGTTGAACACCAGCGTGCCGTTGTCCGCCGAGAGCACGGTGTGGCCGTCGGGCGCGGAGCGTGCGGTCTCGAGCGCGCCGATGGAAGTGTTGCCGCCCGGCTTGTTGTCCACGAGCACCGGCTGGCCGGTCTGCTCGGCGAGCGTGTTGCCGATGGTGCGTGCGAGGAAGTCGGAGCCGCCGCCGGCGGCGTAGGGCACGATCCAGCGCACCGGCTTGTCGGGGAAGTTCTGCGCGGCCGCGGGCAGTGCGCCCAGCAGCGGCAGGGTGGCGAGGCAGGCGGCGATCCAGTGCTTCATGAGACGTTCCTTTGATCCAGGTGAAAGCTGGATTGGCGTAAATGTAGTACGCAAAGCGTAATTGCCGTTCGGGCGAAACCCTGAATCGCCGGCCCGAGCGCCCGCACCGCACAATCGCGCCCCCATGGACACCCGCCGCCCGCGCGCCTCCGCCGCCGACCCCGCCCGCTCCCGCCGCCAGCGGGTCCAGTCCGCCGCCACCGGCATGGCGGTGCTCAAGGCGCTGGCCCGGCTCGACGGCCGCGCCAGCCTCACCGCACTCGCCGCTGAGGTGGGCGAAAGCCCGGCCAAGGCGCACCGCTACCTGGTGAGCCTGGTCGAGGAAGGCCTGGTGGAGCAGGACCCGGCCACGCAGCAGTACTACCTCGGGCCGGAATCCATCCACCTGGGCGTCGCGGCCATGCGCCAGGTCGACCCGCTGCGCAATGCCGACCCGGCGCTCATGCGGGTGCGCGAGGCGCTGGGCGTGACCTGCTTTCTCGCCGTCATGGGCAACAAGGGGCCCACCATCGTGCGCTTCGAGGAGCCGGGGCTGCCGGTCACGGTGAACGTGCGGGTCGGCTCGGTGCTGTCACTGCTGTGGTCGGCCACGGGCCGCACCTTTCTCGGCCTGCTCGACGATGCACGCGTGCGCGTGATGGCCGAGGAGGAACTGGCCGCCGCGCCGCCCGCAGCGCGTGCGACGCTGGACCGCAGCGACCCGATCGGCACGCTGTGCACCGAGGTGCGGCGCCACGGCATGGCGAGCATCAGGGACATCTACCTGCCGGGCATCAGCGCGGTGGCCGCGCCCATCCGCGACTACACCGGTCATGTGTGCGCCGTCTTCACGGCGCTGGGCGCCACCGGCGGCTTCGATGCGTCGATCACCGGCCCGGTGGCCACCACCATCCGGCGTGAGGCGGCCGCGGTGAGCGAGCGCCTGGGCTACCTGGCGCCCACCGGCGGCAAGGCGGACTGAAGGCGGGCCTCAGCCACCGCCGCATCCTCCTTCAACTGCTCGGCCAGGCGGCTGAACACCGCATCCGCCTGCGCGGGGTCGAAATCGGCGTGGTACTGCTTGCGCACGCCGGCGTCGCCGAGCTGCACATGGCGCGTGGGTGTCACGCCGCGCTGCGCGAGGCTCGCCTTGGCGCAGGAGAGCACGCAGCCGTCGATGGCGACGATGGGCCGCCCGGATGCCGCCGCGTCGGTGGCCTTGCGCACCAGGCTGCGCACATTGCCGCCCACGCCGGCAATGCACGACATCTCGGCGACGCCGGCGCGGTCCAGGCGCACGGCGACCTGGTTGGCGAGCTGCGCGGCGCTCGAGCAGCCCGAGCAGGAATACAGCAGCGGCAGGTGCTCGCGGTCGCGTGCCATCGGTGCCGGCGCCTCAGGTGGCGAGCGCCATCTCGCTTCGGCTCGCCACCGGGCGGATGACGAACACGCCGTCGTCCTCGGCCAGGTCCAGCAGCAGATGCTCGACACGGCGCTGCCACAGCTCGCCCAGGCGCGCGAGCGATGCCGCATCGCAATGGCGATGGGCGCAGCGCTCGAGCAGCGCGGAGAGCTCGCGATCGGGCGGCAGCATCGCGAGATCGGCCTCGGCATCGACCGCCGCGCCGGTGTCCATGCGCGTGAAACGCAGCGCGAGCGGCAGCTCCGGCGCGAAGCGCTGCAGGCCCGCCCGGCGGTGCCGGCCGAACAGGCCCTTGAAGCCCGTCTCGTCGGCCGCGCCGGTGAGCAGCTGCACCACATGCGCGACCACGCCGGTGCTGTGCTGGCGCACATCGCCGCGGAACGCCACCTGCACGCCGCCGCGCTCGGGCAGCGCCTGCGGATAGAGCGCACGCAACGCACGCACCGTCAGCCAGTAGGCACTCGCGACGGTGGGGCAGGAATGGCCGGCCAGCTTGACCGCGTCCGCATAGCCGTACTCGAGGATGCCGCCTTCGGCCGCGCCCAGGGTCTCGGCCAGCGCGTCATGCACCACCAGGCGCGGCACGCGGTCGAAGAACGCGGGCAGGGTCATCGTCTGCATCGGTGGCCTCGCCTCAGCCTTGCTTGATGAAGTCGATCACCACGCCCTCGGGCGCACGTTCGCGGTACTGCACGGCCACGCGCGGGCCGAAATGCGCCTCCATCTGGCGCAGCAGCGGCAGCGGATCGTGGTCGTTGACGAAGCGCATGGTCTCGCCCCGTGTCAGGGCTTCCAGCGCGCCAAAGATGGCCGCATGGCGAAAGCGCTTGGCAATGCCGCGGGCATCGAAGGGGTAGATGGCCTCGGGCAACAGGTGCAGGTGTGGCTGGCGCGCCGCGGTGGGTTCGCTCATTGCTGATCTCCTTGTGAGCCCTTATTGAGGCAGCCTGCCGCGAGTGCGGATTTGATGCGGCGCAAGCGCGCCGCCCTGCCTTGCGCCAAAGCTGCCGGCATCGTCCAGAGTTGCCCTTGCACAGCGCCCCGACACCATGAACCTCGAACCCAGTGCCCACGGCATCGAACTCGGCCAGCGCCTGCAGCGCTTCATGGACGACCTGGTGCTGCCCTCCATCGCCGACTGGCAGCGCTATGCCGATGCGGGCGTCTACCCGCTGGACGTGATCGAGCCGCTCAAGCAGCGGGCACGCGAGCTCGCCCTCTGGAACCTGTTCCTGCCCAGCCTGCGCCCGGAGCAGCCCGGCACGCGGCTGAGCAACGTCGACTACGCACCGCTGTGCGAAGCCATGGGGCGCGTGCCCTGGGCCGCCGAGGTGTTCAACTGCAACGCGCCCGACAGCGGCAACATCGAACTGCTGCAGCTCTTCGCCACGCCCATGCAGCGCGAGCGCTGGCTCGCGCCGCTGCTGGACGGCAGCATGCGCTCGTGCTTTGCGATGAGCGAGCCGGACGTGGCCTCGTCGGACGCGACCAACATCGAGACGCGCATCGTGCGCGACGGCGACGACTACCTCATCAACGGCCGCAAGTGGTTCATCACCGGCGCGGCCCATCCGCTGTGCCGGGTCGCGCTGGTGATGGGCCGCAGCGGCGCGGCCGATGCGGGCGATGCGCACGCCGGCCATTCCATCGTCATCGTGCCCACGGACACGCCGGGCCTGCACATCGAACGCAACATCCCGGTGATGGATCACCAGGCGGTGGAAGGCCATTGCGAGCTGGTGTTCCGCAACGTGCGCGTGCCGGCCTCGCACCTGCTGGGCGAAGAAGGCCGCGGCTTCGCGCTGGCCCAGGCCCGGCTCGGGCCGGGTCGGGTGCATCACTGCATGCGCAGCATCGGCCAGTGCGAGCTGGCGCTCGAACTGATGTGCGAACGTGCGCTCGAACGCCGCGCCTTCGGCCAGCGCATCGCCGACTTCGCCAATGTGCAGGACTGGATCGCGCTGTCGCGCCTGGAGATCGACCAGGCCCGCTTGCTCGTCCTGCGCGCCGCCTGGCGCATGGACCGCGACGGCAACGCCGCCGCCCGCACCGAGGTGGCCGGCATCAAGCTCGTGGCCGCCCGCCTGCAGACGCAGGTGCTGGACCGCGCCATGCAGACCTTCGGCGCCATGGGCCTCACGCCCGACACCCCACTCGCCCGCCTGTGGAGCTGGGGCCGCGCGATGCGGTTTCTCGACGGCCCGGACGAGGTGCACCTGCGCACCGTCGCGCGGCAGGAGCTCGCGCGCGCCGCGCAGCGGCGCGGAGCGAATGCGGCGCATTTGCGAAGGTGGATGCCGACGGAGGATTGAGGAAACCCGCCCTTCCACCATCGAGCCGGCTTTCGCGCCATGCGCTTCGATACCTCAGCGCGAACGGGTTGGTGCGGGGGAGCGCTTCGACAAGCTCAGCGCGAACGGGTTGGCGTGGGGAGGGCACTTCCGCATGCCCAGCGCAAACGGGGACCTTTGTGCCGCCGGACCGAACGGGGTTTGGGTGAGCGAGCGCTTCGACAGGCTCAGCACGAACGGTTGATGGGACGAGCGCTTCGATGCTTCAGCGGGAACCAGCGGGAACGGGGCAGGTACGACGGCTCGCTGCGCACCGCTTGACGCAGCGCAAGCCCCCACGCCGCGTCTCTGCCAAGCTGATCGTGCCGATCCCGCCGTGGAGATTCACATGACGCCAGCCACCCTCACCATCATCCATGACGAGCACAACGCCCTGGCGGCGATGCTGCGCTCGATACCGCTGCTGCTGGCCGAACACCGCCGCAGCCGCACGCTGCCCGACTTCGGTGCGTTGCGCGCGATGCTGTTCTATGTGGACGAATTTCCCGAGAAGCGGCATCACCGCAAGGAATCCGAGCTGCTGTTCCCCAAGCTGCGTGCGCGCACGCCGCTGTCGCGCGAGATGCTGGACCACCTCGACCGGGACCATGCACAGGGCGAGCGCGCCATCCGCGACCTCGAGCACGCGCTACTGGGCTTCGAGATGCTGGGCGAGGCCAGGCGCGACGCCTTCGAGCGGGCCGCCAAGGAGTACGTGGATTTCTACCTCGCGCACATGGCGATGGAAGAGCGCGAGATCCTGCCGCTCGCGCTGCGTGTGCTGACGCCGGACGACTGGGACGAGCTCGACGCCGCCTTCCGGGCCAACCGCGATCCGCTGACCGGCCACGAGCCCGAGGCCGATTACGGCGCGCTGTTCTCGCGCATCGTGAGCCTGGTGCCCGCGCCCATCGGCCTGGGCAAGCCGCAGGGCAGCGACCCCGGCGCCGGCTCCGACGGCCACCTGCGCTCGCTGCGCCAGCACCTGGCCACCGCCGCGCGCTGAGCGCGACCCACGCGCGCCGCACCGCCCCCGCGCGGCGGGCGGCCGGGGCAAAGCTGCTAGTCTTGAGCGCGCCGGCGCCGCCCGGCGCCTCTTCGCGTCCAGCCCCTTGCCCGCGTGACCGCTGCCCTCCACATCGCCGTCGTCGACGACGAAGCCGACATCACCCAGCTGCTGGGCAACTACCTGCAAAGCCAGGGCTATCGCGTCACCCCGCTCGCCAGCGGCCATGCATTGATGGCGCTGATGCCCGTCGACCCGCCGGTGCTGGTGCTGCTGGATCTGGGCCTGCCGGGCGAGGACGGCTTTTCCATCGCGCGCCAGTTGCGCGAGCACTGGCATTGCGGCCTGGTCATCGTCACCGGCCGCGGCGATGCGATCGACAAGGTGGTCGGCCTGGAGGTGGGCG
Source organism: Rubrivivax sp. (assembly GCA_044506225.1). GTDB lineage: Bacteria > Pseudomonadota > Gammaproteobacteria > Burkholderiales > Burkholderiaceae_C > JAKFDI01. The sequence goes on from JBIQKU010000034.1 coordinate 13,035, forward strand.
CGGACGACTACGTCACCAAGCCCTTCGACCTGCGTGAGCTGCTGGCGCGCATCAAGGCGGTGCTGCGACGCATTGCGCCGCCCGAGCCTGTCGCCGTGGCAACGGCGGCTGCCGGTCCGGCGGCGGCCCCGCGCCAGGTGCTGCGTTTTGCCGGCTGGGCGCTGGACACGGCCGCGCGCCGCCTGGACAACCCTCAGGGCGAGGAGGTCGCGCTCACCACCGGCGAGTTCGACCTGCTGAGCACCTTTGCCCACCATCCCGGGCGCGTGCTGTCGCGCGACTTCCTGCTCGAGCGCACGCGCGGCCGTGAAGCGGGGCCCTTCGATCGCACCATCGACGTGCTGGTCGGGCGGCTGCGCAAGAAGCTCGAGGTCGACACCGACGATCCGCAGATCATCAAGTCGGTGCGCGGCGCGGGCTACATCCTCATCCCGCCGGTCGAATGAGCGACGTGCCCGGCTCCGCGGGCCTGCCCGCCGGCATCGACGAACGCAGCGTCTTCCGCTCGCTGTTCACGGCCTATCCGGATGCGCTGCTCGTCGCCGATGCGAGCGGGCGCATCGTCATGGCCAACCCCATGGCCGCTCAACTGCTGGGCTACAGCGTCGAGGAGCTGGAGGGCCTGCCGATCGACATGCTGGTGCCCGAGAGCATCCGCGCGCGCCATGCCGCCTACCGCGAAGCCTATGGCCGCGCGCCGCGCACCCGGCCGATGGGGGCCGACATGGACCTGGTGGCACGCCGGCGCGACGGCAGCGAGGTGATGGTGGAGATCGCCCTCAGCCCGCTGCAGGGCCACGGCCTGCCGCTGGTGGTGGCGGCGATCCGCGACATCGGCGCCTATCCGCGGGTGCGCCAGGCGCTGCAGCGTGCGCGCTACAGCGACTACCTGGCGCAGATCGGCCGGCTCGCCGTGGACGCACGCGACCCGCAGGTGCTGCTGCAGCAAGTGCCGGCGCTCGCCGCCGAAGCACTTCAGGTCGAGGCGGCGCTGGTGTTCCTGCTCGAACCCAACCGGCTCGAGTTCCGCGTGGCCGGCGGCGTGGGCTTGCTCGACGGCGAGGCCGTCGGCGCGCGGGTGCCGAACCGGCCCGACACGCCGCCCGGGGCGGTGCTCGCCCACGGCCAGACCCTGCGCGTGGCCGACTACCGCGGCGAAACCCGCTTCACCGTGCCCGCGTCCTACCTGGCGGCGGGGTTCACGCGGGGGCTCGCCGTGCCGCTGCTGGACCGCGGCCGCGCCATCGGCGCGCTCGCCGTGCGCGCGCGCGAGAAGGCGCTGGGCGACGACGAGGCGCGCTTCCTGGAATCGCTGTCCAACCTGCTCGCCACCAGCCTGCAGCGCGCGCAGTCGGAAGAAGCGCTCAGCCATGCCGAGCGCCTGGAAAGCGTGGGCCAGCTGACCGGCGGCATCGCGCACGACTTCAACAACCTGCTGACCGTCATCCAGGGCAACCTGCAGGTGCTGGAGGAACTGCCGGCCCTCGCGGCCGACGCCTACGGCCAGCAGCTGGTGGCCGCCGCCACGCGCGCGAGCAAGCGCGGCGCGGAGCTCACCGGCAAGCTGCTCGCGTTCTCGCGCCGCCAGGTGCTGCAGCCGAGCGCGGTCGACGTGGGCCAGATGCTGCGCTCGCTGGCCGACATGCTGCGCCGCACGCTGGACCAGCGCATCCGCATCGAGGTGGAGGTGCCGCCCGATTGCCCGCCGGTGCAGGCCGATGCGGGGCAGCTCGAATCGGCGCTGCTCAACATCGCGATCAACGCCCGCGACGCCATGCCCGACGGCGGCCGGCTGCGCTTTTGCGCCGAGCCCTGCCCCACGCTGCCGGCCGAGCTGCGCGGCGAGCTGGGCGAGGCCGGCGCCGATGACGACGGCTTCGTCGCCCTGTCGATCGGCGACAGCGGCGCGGGCATGCCCGAAGACGTGAAGGAACGTGCCTTCGAGCCCTTCTTCACCACCAAGGCAGCAGGCCGCGGCACGGGCCTGGGGCTGAGCACGGTGTACGGCTTCGTCAAGCAGTCCAAGGGCGCGGTCACCATCGACAGCTCGCCGGGCGAAGGCACCTGCGTCACGCTGTACGTGCCGCGCCTGCGCGACCGGCGCGCACCGGCCGCGGGCGACGCCGAGCCGCATCACGCCGTGCCGCCCGGTCTCGCGGTGCTGCTGGTGGAAGACGATGCCGAGGTGCGCGCGGTGGTGCGCACTTTTCTCGTCACCCTGGGCTGCAGCGTGAGCACCGCGCCGAACGCCGAGCAGGCGCTCGCGTTGCTCGAGGCCGCGCAGTGCTTCGATCTGCTGTTGAGCGACATCGCGCTCGGCCCCGGCCTGCGCGGCACGGAGCTCGCCGCGCAGGCGCAGGCGCGCTTTCCGGGGATGGCCGTGCTGCTGATGTCGGGCTTCTCGGCCGAGCTGCTCGAAGCCGACCGCGACGCGCCGCCGAGCTGGGAGCTGCTGCGCAAGCCCTATTCGCGCGCGGAGCTGGCGCGCGCGATCGCGAAGGTCACCGCAGGGCGGTGAGGGCGAAGGACGCCGCCGCGCCGCGGTGACCGGCCGGCTGCAGCCTTACTGCAGCGTCGGCGACGGCGCGATGCAGCGCTGCACGAAGGCGGTCAGCGCACCCACGTCCGGGATGTGCACGTCGCGCCGGCCCTTCTCGGCGAAGGCGATCAGGCCTTCGCGGGCCAGCTTGGACAGCGCGCGGCTCACCGTCTCGAGCGTCATGCCGAGGTAGTTGCCGATCTCGGCACGCGTCATGCGCAGGGCGATCTGGTCGGTGCGCAGGCCGCGGCGGGCGAGCGAATCCGCCCAGTAGCGCAGGAACTCGGCCACGCGTGCATCCGCCGGCAGCGTGCACACCGACATCAGCGACTCGCGGTCGTGCGCGATCTCGCGGCTCATGGCCTCGTGCAGCACGGTCAGCAGCGTGGGGCGGCGCATGCACTGGGCCAGCAGTTCGTCGTAGGGAATGACCCAGACCTCGCCGGTGTCCATGGCGACCGCGTCGCAGGAGTAGCGGCCGTTGGCGATGCCGTCGAAGCCCAGCCAGTCGCCGCGGAACTTGAGGCCCACGACCTGCTCGCGGCCGTCGGCCGACAGGTTGATGATCTTGAAGAAGCCGGAGTTCAGCAGGTAGAGGTGGCCGAAGCGCTGGCCGGCCTGGTAGATGGTGTCGCCGGTGCGCACGATGCGCCGCTGCGGCGCCAGGCTTTCGTTGACCAGCGCCAGCACCTCGGCGATGTGGCGGCTCACGCGCTGGTGCACCGCCGCGTCGTTCTTCAACGCATCGCTGGCCGCCTTGAGCGCGCCGTTGACGATGGGGCCGGCGGCGGGCGTGGCGAGCGAGGGGGCGGCGGTGGTGTGCATGCTGGACTCCGTAGGCGGTTCGCGTTGTGGTGCGGCCATGCTAGGAAGCAGCCCCCAACGGCGTGACAACGGCCGGCGTCTTTGGGTAACGCTGGGTCAACGCTTTGTATCGATGGCGTATCGGCGGGGTGTCGGCGTGTCAGCGCCCACCTGCGCTTGACAGCGGTCAAGGTTTGCGCCGCGTGCGCCACTAGGCTTGCGTCATCGTGCAATCGACCCTGTCACACGCGAGCCCCATGGCAACCGAGACGATCTCGCCCCGGCCGGCTGCCGCCGTGCTGGCGACCGCCCGCACGCTGCAGCAGGCGGCGCAGAGCGGCCAGACGCCGCTGCTGCTCAAGGGCAAGAAGCTGGCCCTGCTGTGCATGAGCGACTGCGTGGCACCGGAGAACGCGCTGTTCCTGCATGCCGCCAGCGAGCTCGGCGCGCATGTGGCGCAGATCCACCCGCGCCTGACCGACCTGAGCACGCCGGCCGACCTGCGGCTCACGGCCCAGCTCCTGGGCCGCCTGTACGACGCGGTGCAATGCGACGGCGTGCCGCCGCGCCTGGTGCGCCGCATCGCCGACGAGGCGGGCGTGCCGGTGTACGACAGCATCGCCTCGCCGCACCACCCCTGCGCCGAACTCGCCGAGCGGCTGGACGGCGACGGCTCGCCGGCGGAGAAGCGGCGCTTCGTGCTGCAGGCCATGCTGGTGGACAGCATCGCCTAGGGCGGCGGACACCCACCGCGTCCTTCGAGCGGCGCCCGTTCACGCGCCCGCTCACCCACCCGTTCGCACTGAGCTTGTCGAAGTGCCTTCTTGCGAGCGCACGGCTTCCTTCGACAAGCTCCGGACGATCGGAACCAAAGGCTCAGCTCGAACGGGTTCCGTTCGATGGATCGCGAATCGATCTCAGATGATGCGCGAGAACCGCTCCCGCAACTGGTCGTTCTGCAAGTGGCGGTCGAACACCATCGCCACCGCGCGCACGACGTACCAGCCGGCCGCGGTCACCTCGATCGCATCGGGCTCCAGGCGCACCAGGCCGGCTTCCGCCAGCGGCGCGAGCTGCGCGATCTCACGGGCGAAGTACTCGTGGAACTTGACCAGATGCGCGAGTTCGATGGACTCGAAGGCCACGCGCCCCTGGCACATCAGCGCCATGATGACGGCGCGGCGCAGCAGGTCGTCGCGCGTGAGCGCGATGCCGCGCACCACCGGCAGGCGGCCCTGGCGCAGCGCGTCGTAGTACTCGGGCAGCGTCTTGGCGTTCTGGCTGTAGGTGGCGCCCACGCGGCCGATGGCGGACACGCCGAGCGCGACCAGGTCGCAGTCGGGCTGGGTGCTGTAGCCCTGGAAGTTGCGGTGCAGCCGGCCCTGGCGCTTGGCGACGGCCAGGCTGTCCTCGGGCAGCGCGAAGTGGTCCATGCCGATGTACTGGTAGCCGTGGCCGATGAAGCCGGCGATGGCCTGCGACAGCATCGTCAGCTTCTCGCTCGCCTGGGGCAGCTGCTGCGCGTCGATGCGCCGCTGCGGCTTGAAGCGTTCCGGCAGGTGGGCGTAGCCGTAGAGCGCGATGCGGTCGGGGCGCAGCTGGGCGATCTCGCGCACCGTGTGGGCGAGCGTCTGCGCGGACTGCTTCGGCAGGCCGTAGATCAGGTCGACGTTGGTCGAGTGGAAGCCGAGCTCGCGCGCGTCCTGCAGCAGGTCGCGCACGCTCTCGAAGCTCTGCACGCGGTGCACCGCCTTCTGCACCGCCGGGTGGATGTCCTGCACGCCGAAGCTCAGGCGGTTGAAGCCGATCGAGCGCAGGTGCGCCAGGCGCTCGCGCGTGACGGTGCGCGGGTCGACCTCGATGGACAGCTCCGCGTCGGCCGTGAAGCGGAAGACGCGGCGCAGCGAGGCCATCAGCCGCGACAGCTCGGCGTCGCTCAGGAAGGTGGGCGAGCCGCCGCCGAAGTGCAGCTGCGACACCGACTGCACGCCGCCGAGCAGCTGCGCGTGCAGGGCGATCTCCTGGTCGAGCGCGTCGAGGTATTCGGCGGCGCGCTCATGGTGCTTGGTGATGATCTTGTTGCAGGCGCAGTAGTAGCACAGCGACTCGCAGAACGGGATGTGCACGTACAGCGACAGCGGCAGCGCCCCGCCCACCGTGCCGGCGCCGGTGGCGCGCGCGGCCAGCGCCTGGCGGTACTGGTCCTCGGTGAAGGCCTCGACGAAGCGGTCGGCCGTCGGGTAGGAGGTGTAGCGCGGCCCGGGCACGTCGAAGCGCCGGAGCACGTCCTCGTCGATGGTCGGGAGTTCGGCGATCGCGGCAGTGCTCATGGCACGCCACTGTGCCAACTCCACGTCCGGCCGCCTTGATTCGAATCAAGGACGCTTCGGCACCCCGCGCCGCAGAATCCGGGGCATCTGACGAGCATCAACGCGAAGGATCCCATGGACCGAGCCGACACCGCCCGCCCCGACGCCGCACCGCGGCGCACGCGCAGCAGCACCGTGACCGGCGCGCTCGGGCCGGTCCGCGCCGAGGCCTTCAAGGTCGCCTGCTCGAGCTGCAACCTGCGCGAGCTGTGCCTGCCCGTCGGGCTGTCCAACCCCGGGCTGGAGCAGCTCGACACGCTGGTCACCACGCGCAAGAGCGTCGGGCGCGGCGAGACGCTGTTCCGCGCCGGCGACGCCTTCCAGTCGCTCTACGCCGTGCGCACGGGCTTCTTCAAGACCTGCGTGTCGTCCGAGGACGGGCGCGACCAGGTGACGGGGTTCCAGATGGCCGGCGAACTGCTCGGCCTGGACGGCATCAGCCACGACCGCCATTCCTGCGACGCCGTGGCGCTCGAGGACTCGCAGGTCTGCGTCATCCCCTTCGCGCGGCTGGAGGAGATCTCGCGCGACTTCGTCGAGCTGCAGCGGCAGTTCCACAAGATCATGAGCCGCGAGATCGTGCGCGACCACGGCGTGATGCTGCTGCTGGGCAGCATGCGGGCGGAAGAACGCCTGGGCGCCTTCCTGCTCAACCTCGCGCAGCGCCTGGAAGCACGCGGCTTCTCACCCTCGGCGCTGGTGCTGCGCATGACGCGCGAGGAGATCGGCACCTATCTGGGTCTCAAGCTGGAGACGGTGAGCCGCTGCTTCTCCAAGTTTCACGAGGACGGCGTGCTGCATGTGCGGCAGCGTCAGATCCGCATCCTCGATGCGGGGGCGCTGGAGAGGTTGGTGAGTCGGGCGAGTTAGTTGCCAACCCCGTTCGGGCTGAGGTATCGAAGCCCTGGTGTGCGCAATGAGGCTCCGATAGCTCAGTGCGAACGGGCTTCATCGAAGCTCATGCCAGCAACGTCTTCCACGCCACCCCCGGATCACACGCCACCTCCGGCGGCGGATTGACCCCGGCTTCGAGCAGCCGCCGCGCCATCATGTGGTCCATGGGCGCGTTCACGCTTTCCACGCAGCACAGGCGCCCCTGCGCGTAATGCAGCAGGGAGAAGCTGCCCGGCTGCGCACCCGCGCGGCGGTGGCGTTCGCCGTCGCGCGGCATCAACCCCGCCATCTGCAGGCGCAGCGCGCCCTGCTCCGACCAGAACCACGGCAGCGCCGCATGCGGCTGCTCGCGCCCGAGCAGGGTGGCGAGCGCCGTCCTGGCCTGGTCGTTGGCATTGGCCACCGATTCCAGCCGGATGCGCTGGCCGCTCTCCGCATCCGGAAAACTCGCGCAGTCGCCGATCGCAAGAATCGCCGGGTCCCCGGTGCGCAGGCAGGCGTCGACCACGATGCCGTTGTCGCAGGCCAGGCCCGCCGCGGCCGCGAGCCGGCATTCGGGCACGGCGCCGATGCCCAGCACCAGCAGGTCCACCGGCTCGCGCACGCCGTCCACCGTCAAGGCCGCGAGCCGCCCGCCGTCGACCTCGAAGCCGTCCACCGCCACGCCCATGCGCAGGTCGATGCCGGCGGCGCGGTGGGTCTGCAGCACATGCTCGGCGAGTTCGGGCGACACCGAGCGCATGAGCACCCGCGGCGCGGCTTCGAGCACCGTCACCGGCTTGCCGAGCGCATGCGCGGTGGCCGCGACCTCGAGGCCGATGAAGCCGCCGCCCAGCACCGTCACGCGCGCCGCGGCGGCGAGCGATTCGCGCAGGCGGGCGGCATCGGCGGCGTTGCGCAGGGCCAGCACGTTATCGAGATCTTCCGGCAATGCCGGCAGGCGCCGCGCACGCGAGCCGGTGGCCAGCACCAGCCGGCCGTAGGGCAGCTCGCGCCCAGATCGCAGCCGCAGCACACGTCGCGCGCGGTCGATGGCCGCGGCCGGGTCGCCGGCATGCACGGTGATGCCGGCATCGGCATACCAGGCCTGCGCGCGGTGCGACTGCAGCAGTTCGTCGGCCTTCTTCAGAAAGCCCTTGGACAGCGGCGGGCGCTGGTAGGGCAGCTCGGGCTCCTCGCACACCAGGTGCACACGCGCACCCTGCCCTTCGGCGGCGAGCGCGGCGCACAGCATGGCGCCGGCGTGGCCACCACCGACGATGACGATGGGGTCCGGGGATTGTTCGACGTCGGTCATGTTCATTGCTGGAACTCGGGCAGGTGCAGCACCAGCCCCTGCAGCTCGGGCGTGAGGCGGATCTGGCACGACAGCCGGCTCTGCGGCCGGCGTTCGGCGGCGGTGCAGTCGAGCATGGCGAGCTCGGCTTCGCCCGGTGGCGGCAGGCGCGACACCCAGGCCGCGTCCACATACACATGGCAGGTGGCGCAGCTCGCCTGCCCGCCGCAATCGGCCAGGATGCCGCGCACACCGGCGCCGGTGGCGGCCTGCATGAGGCTCACGCCCTCGGGCGCCTCGAAGCCGTGTTCCTCGCCGTCGGGATGGATGAAGCGGATGTCGGGCATGGCGGCATTGTCGGCGCCGGGACAATGCCGCCATGCCCTCCACCGCCCGCAGCGCCTCGCCGGCCAGCGTGCCCGGCCGTTTCCGCGCCCGGCTGAACCTGCGCACCCTCACCCGCGGCGACGGCCTGCTGGGCATGCGCGGCATGCCGGGTTTCGGGCCGCGCAGCGCGCAGGTGACGGTCGCACGCATCGACTGGCTCTACACCACCGAAGCCGGCCTGCGCTGGGAAACGCCGGCGCCGCGGCGCGTGCTCAACACCCACCCGCCCGCCACCGAGCTGCTGCGCGGCGCCTGGGATGCGCGGGTGCTGATGCGCCGCGACCTCGCCGCCGAAGCCGATGCGCGCGACGCGCTGTGGGCCAGCGGCCTGCGCCCGCTGCCGAGCGAGGCGCTGCAATGGCGCAGCCGCCAGGCCGCCGAAGGCCATGACGAATGGTGGACGTTGCCCGAGGAATCGCATTTCGGCGACTTCTGGGCCGAGGTGGTGCCGGTGCTGCAGGGCAAGGGCTGGTCCATCGTGGTGCAGCCCGGCTTCGCCCACCAGAGCCTGGCGGTGGACGCCTGGCGGCTGCTGCTCGACCCGGCCACGGGCGCCGAGCAGGGGCGCGAACTCGCCGAGCCGCTGGGCGCCAAGGCGGGCGCCATCACCGCGCTGCGCCAGCCGCCGCGCGAAGGCTCGTGGCTGCTGAGCCTCGGCATCGAGGTCGAAGGCGAGACGCTGGACCTCGCGCCCTTGCTGGCCGACCTGTTGAAGCGTGACAGCCGCTGGCTCAAGGCCGAGGAGATCGCCGCCATCGACGACGAAGCGCTGATCGCCCTGCGTGCGCCGGGCGGGCGGCGCATCGACGCGCGCGCCGCGCCGCTGAAGGCCATCGTGGGCGCGATGGTGGACCTGCTCACCGACCCGCAGCGCGGCGAGCAAGCCGGGCCGCTGCGGCTTTCCACCTGGGAAGCGCACCGGCTCGAAGCCCTGCGCGCGAGCCTGGCCGACACGCAGGCGGCGCGCGCCGGCGAACACGGCCGCTGGCAGCTGCAAGGCGAGGCAGGGTTGGCCGCCTTGGCCGCGCGGCTGCGCGCCGCGGGCAGCCCGCCGCCGGTCGCACCGCCCGCGGGGTTGGGCGTGACGCTGCGCGGCTACCAGCAGCAAGGCCTCGCGTGGTTGCAATACCTGCGCGAGCACCGGCTCGCCGGCATCCTGGCCGACGACATGGGCCTGGGCAAGACGGCGCAGGTGCTGGCGCATCTGCTCGTCGAGCAGCAGGCCGGCCGGCTGGATGTGCCGGCGCTGGTGGTGCTGCCGACCTCGCTGATCGCCAACTGGCAGGCCGAAGCCGCGCGCATCGCCCCGGCGCTGCGCGTGCTGACGCTGCAAGGCAGCCGGCGCGCCAAGGACTTCGCGCGCATCGCCGAGCACGATGTGGTGTTCACCACCTACCCGCTGCTGTGGCGCGACATCGACACGCTGGCGCAGCAGCCCTGGCACTTCGTCATCCTCGATGAAGCGCAGATGGCCAAGAACGCCGGCAGCCGCGCCGCCACCGCCTTGCGCAAGCTGCACTCGCGCCACCGCTTGTGCGTGACCGGCACGCCGCTCGAGAACCACCTCGGCGAGTTGTGGGCGCTGTTCGACTTCCTGATGCCGGGCTTTCTCGGCGACTCGCGAAGCTTTACCCGGCTGTGGCGCCGCCCGATCGAGACCAATGGCGAAACCTTGCGCGCACAACTGCTGGCGCAACGGGTGCGGCCCTTCATCCTGCGCCGTCGCAAGGAGGATGTGGCCACCGAGCTGCCGCCCAAGACCGAGATGATTCGCCGCGTGCAGCTGCAGGGCCGGCAGCGTGCGCTGTACGAAAGCGTGCGTGTGGCGGCCGACGAGAACGTGCGCCGCGTGCTGGCGCGCAAGAGCTTCGAGGGCTCGCAGATCGCCATCCTCGATGCGCTGCTCAAACTGCGCCAGGTGTGCTGCGACCCGCGCCTGGTCAAGGGTCGCGACACGCCCGCCACCATCGAAAGCGCCAAGATGGAATGGCTGCGCGACATGCTGCCCGAGCTGGTGGACGAAGGCCGGCGCGTGCTGCTGTTCTCGCAGTTCACCGAGATGCTTGCACTGGTCGCAGATGAACTCGCGGCGCTGGCGCTGCCGTTTCTCTCGCTGACCGGCGACACGCCGGTGCCCGAACGTGGCGAGGTCGTGCGCCGGTTCCAGGCGAAGCAGGTGCCCCTGCTGCTGCTCAGCCTGAAAGCCGGCGGCGTGGGGCTGAACCTCACCGCCGCCGACACCGTCATCCACCTCGACCCCTGGTGGAACCCGGCGGTGGAGCGCCAGGCCACCGACCGCGCCCACCGCATCGGCCAGGACCAGCCGGTGTTCGTCTACAAGCTGGTGGCCGACGGCAGCATCGAGGAACGCATGCTGGCGCTGCAAGAGCGCAAGTCGGCGCTCGCCGAAGGCGTGCTGGGGCACGACAGCGCACACGCCGTCAAGTTCAGCGCGGAGGACCTGCAGGGCCTGCTCGCGCCGCTCACCTGAAGAAAGCCTACCGATGCGCAAGACCAGCGGCCAGGGCGGCCTCGTCTATTCCACCGACAGCGGCCGCATGTGCCCGGATTGCCGCCAGCCCGTCGCCGCCTGCGTGTGCCGGCAGGCGCGCTCGCCCAAGAGCGACGGGATCGTGCGCGTGAGCCGCGAGACCAAGGGCCGCGGCGGCAAGGCGGT
>JBIQKU010000035.1:0-23852 GCA_044506225.1 Rubrivivax sp.
GCTCAGCACGAACGGGTTGGTGGGACGAGCGCTTCGATACCTCAGCGCGAACGGGGTTTGTGGCGAGGTTGTCACGGAGAGCGCTCGAAGGGCTCAGCGCGAACGGGTTGGAATGGGAGAGCGCTTCGACAGGCTCAGCGCGAACGGATCTGGTGGGAGCAACGGGCGGATCTGGTGGGAGCACGAACGGACGCGGATAAGAGACGCGAGTCGCTGCAACCCCGATCCGCAGAGCGCCAACCAGCACCCCGCCAGCCACTACCCCACCACCCGCCCCATCACCTCCATCCAGTCCCGCACGAACCGCTCGATGCCGAACCGCTCGCACGCGGTGCGCCGCCCCGCTTCGCCGAGGCGCCGGGCTTCGGCCGGGTCGTTCAGCAGTTGCTTCATCGCATCGATCAGCCGGTCCACCCGGGTGTCGATGAAGCCGTTTTCGCCATTTCGGATGACGGTCACGAGTTCGGTGGTGGCCAGGCCCACCACGGGCAGGCCGACCATCATGGCTTCGATGATGGACAGGCCGAGGCTGGTGTAGCGGATGGGGTTGAAGAAGAAGCGGTGTTCGGCCATCACCGCGGGGAGGTCGTGGTTGCGCACCTCGCCCCTGCCGCCGATGGCGGCGAGCCGTTCGGCGCCCATGCCGACCAGCACCAGCGGGAGTTCGGCGGCCACCTGCTGGTAGACGTCCAGCCCGAGGCGTCGCCCGCGCCGGTCGAGGTTGTTGACGACCACCAGGCCCGAGGCGCGCTCGCCATGCCAGTGCGCCTGCGCGAGCGGTCGCACGCCGTGTTCGACCACGGCGGTGGGGGTGCGTCCGGCGTCCCACATCAAGGCGTTGAAGGGCGTGACATGCACGAGCAGCGTCTGCGGGTCGTCCACCCAGTGCACGGTGTTGGTCGGGTGCTGCTGTGGCGGGTCGTGCTCGAGGTAGATGCGCGGCAGGCGCTGCTGGGCCTCGCTCAACAGGGTGTGGCGCTCCTGCTCCCAGGCGTCGCGCGACTGGTAGAGCACCAGGTCGAAATCCATGTCGCGGATGCGCTCGACCGGCGCCTCGTGCACGTTGGTGCCCCAGGGGATCGAGCCGGTGCGCCCGGCGTGATGCGTGGAGCGCTGGGCATCGGTGACGAGGTAGAAGTCGTGCGGAACCTGCGTCAGGTTCCAGAGGTAGTTGCCGTGCACATGCCAGGTGAGGATGCGCAGCGGGCGATCGGGCCGTGGCATGGCGCGCCCCAGTCGGTTGGTCGTCAATGCGGCAGCTGCCGGGAAGCGGCGCCGTCGGCGCCGGGCGAAGGCGCGAGCGCCTCATCCCAGTCGCTCCAGTCGAGCGGGGCCGGTTCGTCCTGCAGTTGCAGGCGTTCGTCCGGGCGCGGCGCGGCGGCGATGGCGGTGAGCGGGCGCTCCTCGGGGCGCGGGCGCGCGCGCCGGTCGTTCGCGCGCTGCAGCAAGGCCTCGGCCGCGGCGATCACGGCGGGCGGCTCGACCGCGGTCGCGCATTCATGCGCATAAGGGCACACCGCATGGGCGCAGGGCCGGCAGGCGGTGTCCTGCCACAACACGGTGTGGCGCTGCGCATCCAACGGTGCCCAGCGCGACACCTCGGCGCCGCAGCTCACGACGACGCTCGCCGTGCGCAGCGCCGCGGCGATGTGCGAGACGCCGGTGTCGTTGCACACCAGCAGCCGCGCGCGTTCGAGCAGCGCGCCCAAGCTCCACAGGCTGGTCTTGCCGGCGAGGTCCACCGCGGGATGCCGCATCGCCTGCTGCAGCGTGGCGGTCAGCGCCGCCTCGCCGGAGGTGCCGGTCAGCACCACGGTGTAGCCGCGCGCGGCCAGCGCATCGGCCACGGCGGCGAAGCGCTGCACCGGCCAGCGGCGCGAGACGAGTTGCGCGCCGGCATGGATGCACACATAGGGCTCGCCGCCGAAGGCGCCGGGCCACGCGGTGGCGAGTTCGATGCGGTCGCTGTCGGTCACGGGGTATTCGAGGTCGGTGCCGTGTGGCGGCATGCCGAGGTGCTCGGTCAGCGTGAGCAGGCGTTCGATCTCGTGGCCCTGGGTCGGCCAAGGCGCGAACAGCGGCGCATCGGCGCAGAAGGCGCCGGGCGCGGCAAAGCCGGCGAGGCGGGCGGCGCCGCAGGCGGCCATCAGCGGGTTGACGATGGTGCCGCTGCCGTGAAGTTGCAGCAGCAGGTCGAAGCGTTCGGCCTGCATGTCGCGCAGGAAGCCGGGCAGGGTCTCGAGGTCGGGCAGGGTCTCGGGCAGGCCGGGGTAGCCGGGGAATTCGACGAAGCGGTCCACATGCACCAGGCGCTGCGCCCATTCACGCGCCCAGGGCAGGCCCACGAGGGTGAGCTCGGCATCGGGGCAGGCGCGGCGCAGCGCGCGGATGGCCGGTACGGCGCACAGCATGTCGCCCAGCATCAGCCCACGGAACAGCGCCACATGGCGCAGCTGCGCGAGCGGCAGCGCGGGGTCGGCGGCACGGGTCATGGGAACAGCGTGCGAAAACGCAGCGCACCCAGCGTTCGCCAGTACACGGCGGCGAACGGGATGGCGGCGGAGGTCAGCAGCATCTCCAGCACATGGGCCGGCTCCTTGGAGGTGCGCCGCAGGCGGTGCACCGCAAAGCCGAGGATGCCGGCCAGCGCCAGCAGCGCACACGCCAGCGCCGCGCCCCAGGCGCCGGCGGCCAGGCAGGCCAGCGCCGCAAGGCTGGCCGCGACGATGGCGAAGTAGTGCCAGGGTGGATGCCGGCGCACCTTGTGGCGGTAGAGCTGCGGATGCTTCTTGTAGAGCAGCGCATCGAAGTACACGTTGGCCTGGTTGCGCAGCGACAACCCCCAGGGCGCGTCCCGCACCGGATGCACCACCACCGCCGCCGGCGCCCAGCCGATGGGGCCGCAGTGCTTGAGCAGCGAGAAGTGCAGGTCCGAGTCCTCGCGCCAGGCGCGGCGAAAGCGTTCGTCGAAGCCGCCCACCGTCTGCAGGCAGGCCCGCCAGACGAAGGCATTGGCGGTGACGAATTCGGCGCGCTCCAGCCCTCGCGTCACGAGCTCATGGTCGGTGGGCGTGTCGCTGGTCGGCACCACGGTGCGTCCCGACAGCGCCGACACCTGCGGCGTGATCGCGGCCAGCCCCTCGCGCAGCCAGTCGCGCTCGGGCACGGTGTCGTCGTCGGTGAAGGCGATCACCGGTGCGGCGCTCGCGCGCCAGCCGCGGTTGCGCGCGCCGGCCGGCCCGCGCGTGCCCATGGGCCGCAGGTAGCGAATGACCGGCCGCCCGTCGTGCGCGATGGCAAAGCGGTTCACGGCTTCCTCGGTCGCGTCGTCGCAGCCATCGTCGACCACGATGATTTCGTAGCGGCTCGGGTCCAGGCTCTGGTGGGTGAGCGCGTTCAGGCAGCGGGCCAGCAGTTCGGGGCGCTTGTAGGTCGCCATCACGACCGACACGTCGAGCGTCATCGCTTCTCCAGCAGGAAGGATCCGATCACCAGGGCGTCGATGGGCGTGCTGTAGAACGCATCGATCGCGTCCTTGGGTGTGCACACCACCGGCTCGCCGCGCACGTTGAAGCTGGTGTTGATGAGCACCGGCACGCCGGTGAGCTCGCCGAAGGCTTGCAGCAGCGCATGGAAGCGCGGGTTTGAATCGGCGGTCACCGTCTGCACCCGCGCCGTGCGGTCGGCATGGCAGGCGGCGGGAATGCGCTCGGCCTGCGCCTCGATCACGTCGTAGATGAAGAGCATGAACGGCGCGTTGCCGCCGTTGGCCTCGGCCGGCGTGAACCACTCGGCCAGGTGCTCGCGCGGAATGGCCGGCGCCACCGGGCGGAAGTCCTCGCGGTCCTTCAGCTCGTTGATGCGCGCCTGCATCTCGGGCGCGATGGGCGAGGCGAGGATGGAACGGCCGCCGAGCGCGCGCGGGCCGAACTCCATGCGGCCCTGGTACCAGCCGATGACCTTGTTGTCGGCCAGCAGCCGTGCGGTCGCCTCGGCCGGATCGTGCAGGCGCTGGTAGGGCAGCTTGGCCCAGTGCAGAAAGGCTTCGATGGCGTCGTCGTCCTCGCCCGGGCCGAGGTAGGCATGGTCCATCTGCCAGCGGCGCTCGGCGATGCGGCTGCCTTGCGCGTCCTGGGTCCAGGGCGTGTCGGCGCCTTCGCGCACGCGCGCCTGCGAATCGATCCACAAGGCCGCGCCGAGGGCGGTGCCGGCATCACCTGCGGCGGGCTGTACCCACACCTCGTCGAAGATGCCGGCGTCGCGCAGCCGCGCGTTCATGACGCAGTTCAGCGCCACGCCGCCGGCCATGGCGAGGTGCCGCTCGCCGCTCGCCTCGCGCAGCCATTTCGCAAGCCGCAGCACGGTTTCCTCCAGCACCACCTGCAGCGAGGCGGTGAGGTCCAGATGGCGCTGCTCCAGCGCCGCGCCGCGTTCACGCGCGGGGCCGAACAGCGCGACCAGGTCCATGGGCGCGATCTCGTACTGGCCGTCCGGGCCGACCTTGACATGCTCTTCCAGCACCGCGCGATGGCGCGGCGTGCCGAGGGCGGCGAGCGCCATCACCTTGTATTCGTCGGAGGAATGCAGAAAGCCGAGGTAGCTGGTGATGCGCTCGTACAGCATGCCCAGCGAATGCGGCATGCACACCTCGCCCAGCGCGCGGTAGTGCTGGTCGCGGAACACGCCGTAGGAGGTGGTGGCTTCTTCGCCGCGGCCGTCCAGCGTCATCACCGCGCAGCGCTCGAAGGGCGCGGCGAGAAAGGCGCTGGCCTGGTGGCACAGGTGGTGGTCGACGAAATGGAAGCGGTAGGGCCCGTCGTGCTTGACGCCGGCAAAGCGCTTCTTGAGGTGGTGCGGCGCGCCGTCGGCCAGCTGCCGCGGGGCGTTGACGATGTAGGCGGCGAAGAGCGGATCCCACACGTTCTCCCACACGCCTTTTTCATGCGCCGATGGTTGCAGCGGCAACGTCAGCTGCCCGTCCGGCACGCGGTCGCGCAGAAAACGCGCCGGGTCGTAGCTGTAGGCCACGTGGTCCACCTCGGCCAGCGTCAAGCCGGCCTCGGCCAGGCAGTAGTCGATGGCGTGAAAGGGCAGCTCCCAGGCGGTGAACGGCAACGGCCGCTTGCCGTGCTTGATGCGGGTGAAGCGTTCTTCCTCGGCCGCGGCGATGACGCGGCCGTCCACCATCAGTGCCGCCGCCGAATCATGGAAGGCGGCGTTGATGCCGAGCGTCACCACGCCGCTCATGGCGCCACCGCCATCGTCGACCGGGCCGGCACCGGGGCCGCCGCGTGCAGCGGCACGCCGGGCAGCGTGTCCAGCAGCTCCAGCGCTGCGGCACTCACCGCCTCGGGCGGCACGCGGTCGATGCAGGCGTGGTGTCCCTCGGGACAGACGCTTTTCAGGCAATGGCGGCAGGGAACGTCATGGTTGAGCACTCGCGACCTCGTTTTCCAGGGGGTGTGTTGCGGATTGGTGAGGGCGTACACCACGACCACCGGCGCGCCCACGGCGGCGGCGATGTGCGCCGGGCCGCTGTTGTTGCACAGGGTCACCTGCGCGCCGGCGATGAGCGCGGCGAGTTCGGCGAGGCTCAACCGGCCGACGAGCGAGACGCCCGGCATGCGCATGGCCGCGCACGCGCGTGCCACCAGCGGCGCCTCGTCGGCCCCGCCGCAGAACACCACCTGGCAGTCGGTGGCGGCGGCGATGGCGTCCGCGGCCAGCCCGAAACGTTCGGCCGGCCAGCGGCGGGAGGCGGCGCTGGCACCGGGGTGCACCACCACATACGGCCGCTGCAGATCGGCGCCGGCCTCGGCGAGCTTGCGCCGAAGCGACAGCACGTCGCTCACCCGATAACGCAGCCGCAGATGGTCGTCGTCGGCATGGAAGCCGACCGCGGCCACCAGCGCCAGCTGCCGCTGCACCTCGTGGCGCATGCCGGTGGCGCAGACCTCGGTGTCGGGCAACCAGTCGGTGAGCAGCTCGTAGGGGTTCTCGCGCGAATGGGCCAGGCGCAGCGGGATGCCCGCCAGCCGGCACAGCAGCGCCGCGGGCAGCGCGCTCTGCGTGCACACGGTGAAGATCACCGCGGCGTCGAAGCGGCCCTGCGCCAGACGCTCGATCAGCGCATGGTCGGCCTGCACGTCGCGCATGCCGCCGCCGCCCTTGACCCAGGGGGCGTCGTAGGCGATGGCGTCGTCGATGGCCGGCAGCAGGCCGTGCATGGCCGCGCCGGCGCCCGAGCCGAGCAGGGTGAGGTGCATGCCGGGTGCGCTGTGCTTGATGGCGGCCAGTGCGGGCGTCGTCATCAGCAGGTCGCCGAGGTTGTCCAGGCGCACCGCGAGCACCCGGCGTGCGGCGCGCCATGCGCGCTGTGTGCGGGTCTCGCCGCCTGCTGCGCCCGCGACGGCCGCGCTCATCTCAGCGGCACGGTGCGCTCGCGCGTGCCGGCGCGCAGCGACGGCCGGGCGAAGGCCCAGGCGCGGCGCATCGCCCAGGCGGTGCGCCGCGTGGCGCTGCCGCCTTGGGGCGTGTCGTCGGCGGGCGCCGCCTCGGGCAGGGTGATGGGCGGCGCGGGACGTGTCTCGCCGGCATCGGCGTCCGCGTCGACGATGAAGCGCGCCGCTTCGCGCAGGTCGGCCACACGCGCATGCGGCGTGCGCAGAGGCGACATGCGCCACACCGTCTCATGGCCCACGTCCAGCAGCACGGAGCGGCAGCCGGCGCGGCGCCCGGCCTCCACGTCGTCGAGGATGTCGCCCACCATCCAGGAGCGCTCCAGGTCGATGCGGTGGGTGATGGCCGCCTGGCGCAGCAGCCCCGGTGCCGGCTTGCGGCACAGGCAGCCGGCAGCGCCCACGACTTCGGGCGGCGGCGCATGCGGGCAGGCGTAGAAGTCGGTGAGCGTCACGCCTTCGGCGGCGCACATGGCGAACAGCGCGTGCTGCAGCTGCGCGAGCTCCGCGCGGCTGAACATGCCGTAGGCCAGGCCCGGCTGGTTGGTCACCACGATGAGCCGGAAGCCGTGCTGCTGCAGCAGCGCCAGGCCCTCGATCGCATGCGGCGTGAGCCGCAGCTTGGCGGGGTCGACGTTGTAGGGCACGTTCTCCACCAGCGTGCCGTCCTTGTCGATGAACACCGCGCGTTCGTGCGGCGCCTCGGGCGCGCGCTCGGGCGGCGGCGCCAGCTCGCCGAAGATGGAATTCAAGGCCATGAGGTCTCCTCCCGCGGCAACACCATGATTTCCGACACCACGGATTCGCGCGGCATGGTCATCAGGAAATGCACCGCCTCGGCCACGTTGGCCGGGTCCTGCAGCTTCATCGCATCCAGCTCGGGGAAGCGCTCGAGCAGGAACGGCGTGCGCATGCCGCCGGCAATGACGCTGGACACACGGATGCCCTGGCCGCGCAGTTCGGCATGCAGCGCCTTGCTCATGCCCAGCAGCCCCCACTTGCTCGCGTGATAGGCGCTGGCGTTGGGCCAGGCGCGCAGCGCGGCGGTGGACGCGATGTTGACGATCTGCCCGCCCTGGCCGCCGTCGCTCGCGCGCAGCGCCGGCAGCGCCAGCTTGCACAGCAGGAAAGGCCCGCGCAGGTTGGTGTCGAGCACGCGGTTCCAGGCGCCGATGTCCACCTCCTCCAGCGAGGCGGTGACGTCGGTGCCGGCGTTGTTCACCAGCACGTCCAGGCCGCCGAAGCGTTCGGTCGTGGCTGAGATCGCGGAGCGCGCGGCCGCCTCGTCGCCCACGTCGAAGGCCAGCGCCAGCGTGCGCCGGCCTTCGGGGTCGATGGTCTGGGCCATGCGGCGCGCCTTGTCGGTGCCGAGGTCGGTCAGCACCACGCGGGCGCCGGCCTTCACCAGCCGGTCGGCAATGGCGGCCCCGAGGCCGCTGCCGGCCCCTGTCACGAGGACTGTCTTGTCTTGCAGCGAAATCATCGAAACCTTTCAGGCGAGAACGGCGGTCAGGGAGGGGGCGCGGGCGTGGTGGCCGCGAGCGGGAAAGCTTGGCTCAGGACAGCGAGGCGACGTGCGGCGCGCCCTGCACCAGGTGCAGGCGCTGCCAGGCGGGCTGCGGCGCGAGCGTGAACGGATGGCGCACCGCTTCGTAAACCTCCGCCAGCTGGGCGGCCACGCGGTCCCACGAGAACATGGCGCGCGCGCGCGCCAGGCCCGCGCGGCCGAAGCGCGCCGCCACGAAGGGGTCGGCATACAGCGCGGCCAGGCGGTCGGCCAGGGCCGGCGGGTCGTTCGGCGGCACCAGCCAGCCGGTGTGGCCGTCGTGCACGGTGTACTGCAGCCCGCCCACACGCGCGGCCACGACCGGCGTGGCGCAGGCCATGGCCTCCAGCGGCGTGATGCCGAAGGGCTCGTACCACGGCGTGGTGACGAAGACGTTGGCGGCGGGGTAGTAGGCGCGCAGCTCATGGCGCTGGCGCTGGCCGACGAAGGTGACACGCGCGCCGACGCCCGCCTCCTGCGCCACGCCGCGCAGCCGGGCGATCTCGGGCGTCAGGTGCTCGTCGGGCGTGGGGGCGTCGCCGCCGACGATGAGCAGCCGCGCCGGCATGTCGGCGGGCAGGTGCGCCATCGCGCGGATGACGTTGTCCACGCCTTTTCGCGGCACCAGCCGGCCGAGCTGGAGCACGATGAACTCATGCGGATCGAGGCCCAGCGCCTGGCGCGCCTCGGCCCGGCTCATGGGCGAGAACTCCTCGGCGTCGACGCCGCAGGGCACCATCGACAGGCGATGGCGTTCGGCGTCGTACAGCCGCATGAGGTCGATGCGGTCCTGCGGGCATTCGGCGACGATGGCGTCGGCGTGGCGCACCAGGGTTCGCTCGATCTCGATGCGCTCGGGCGGGAAGGCGTCGGCTTCCTTCTGGTGCTGGCGCCGCACCAGGCCGAGCGCATGGAAGGTCATCACATAGGGCAGGCCGAGCGCCTGCTTGAGCTTGTGCGCGACCAGCCCCGACATGAAGAAGTTGGCATGCACCACGTCGTAGGCCAGGCTGTGGCGCAGCAGCCGCTCGGCCGCACGCGCGAACTGCGGCATGTGGTCCAGCAGCTTTTCCTTGGGCACGAAGCGCGCGGGACCGGCGTCGATGTGCACCACGCGTGCGCCAGGGCGCATGTCGACCACCGGCGGCAGCTCCGGGTCGTCGCGTCGCGTGAGCACGTCCACATGGTGGCCGGCACGCGCCAGGCAGCGCGCGACGCTGGCCACATAGATGTTCTGTCCGCCCGCGTCCACACCGCCGGCCGCCGCCAGGGGCGACGCATGTTCACTGATCAGTGCGATGCGCAGGGGGTCAGTCATGATGCAGCGTCCGGTGTGTTGAGGGGCTTCGAAGTTGCAGGGGCTCGGCAATCGGCATGCCCCTGTGATCGGGCCTGCCCGCTGGGCCGCACGGGTGCGAGGACGGTGCGCGTAGACCGCGGCGTGTGCCGCGGTGCGGGACGGCGGCAGGCCGTGGTTCGTAAAACTTTCGGCAAGCGGCCGGAGACGCGCGGCCGCGGCGGGTGCATGCGAGGGGGCCCCCTCACCCGGCCCTTCCCACGGCACGGCTCGCACGCCGTGCCGGCTACGGCGGGGCATCCGTGCGCTGGCACGGATCCCGATTCCGGCCTTCGCCCCCGGAGGGGAGAGGGTGTGCCTCAATGCCCGCGGCGTGGCGGCGCGGCGTCGGCCTCCGTGTCGGACTCGAGGGGCTCGTCTTCGTCGGTGGCGAGGTGGCTGAGGTCGGTGTCGAGGCCTTCGAGGGGGCGCGTCTCGACGTCGCCCGGATCCAGGCTCTGCACGCTGTCGGGCGCGATGTCGCTGCCCAACTCCGCCTCCTCGTCGATGCGTGCGGCCCCGCGCTCGCCGGTGCCGGCGGCGGTACTGGCGCTGTCCAGGCCCGGCTGCCGTGCGCCGGCGTTCACGTCCATCTCGCCGGGCACGTCGAGCTCGAAGGCGCCTTGCACATCGCTGCCGCTGTCGCTGCTGTCGCTCGGACCGAGCGTGTCGACGTCCCGTCCGCTGTGGCGCTGTGCGGCGCGGTCGCCGCCGACGATGTTGCTGCTGGCCATGGCTGTCTCCGTGAAATCAAGGGTCCCGATGGCCGGCAATCCGGGTGCCCCGCGCACCGGGCCAATCGCGGCTTCGAAGCGTTCGAACATCGCGCGTCAGGAGGCGCGGATGGGCGGCGACAGGCATGTGCGTTGCCGCGTGCGAAGCGTGCAACGGTGCACGTCATCCTCAACGAAGGAGCGCTTCATGAACGAGCAGAACCGCCAGAACCAGAACCAGGGTCAGAGCCAGGACCAGCGCAATCCGCAGGCGAACCAGGGCCAGACGCCGGACAGCCAGCGCCAGAACCAATCCAGCCAGGGCGGGCGCGACAGCGGCATGGCCAGCCAGCAGGACTCGCAGCGCTCGAACCAGGCCGGCAACGCCTCGCAGCAGCAGGACCGCAGCGGCGGCGGGCAGCAGGATCGCAGCAGCGCCTCGCAGGGCTCGCGCCAGCAGCAAGGTGACTACGGCTCGTCGTCGCGTCAGTCGAACGACATGCAGCAAGGCAGCGACCGCCAGCAGAGCAGCACGGGCGGCAAGGAAAGCGGCAACCGCTGAGCGCAAGCGCACATGCGCAGGCCGCCGCGCCGAGAGGCCGGCGGCCTTTTTGTTCAACGGGCCGCGGTCAGTGCGGGTGGCCCGACGGCCGCGGCGGCGGCGCGCGCCCGTCGCTGCGGATCACACTGACCTGGCCGTCATGCTCCATGCGCGCACTCTTGACCTCGGCCAGGTCTTCGATGCCCTGCTCGCGCAGTTGCGCATGCAGTTCGTCCATCGTCATCAGTTCGCGTCGCAGGTTGCGCCGCAGTACGCGGCCATGTTGGACCAGCAACAGCGGCGCCGCCTCGCTCAGCCGGCGCACCCGTGGAAAGCGGAACGCCGCCCAGTCCAGCAACCAGTTCCAGCCGACGATGGTCGACACCAGGATGGCGCCGTCCGTCACCGACTCGTAGCCGCCGGACATCGCGTTCTGCGCGGCGTCCGCGATCAGCACCAGCAGCAGCACGTCGGCCACGCCGATGGCGCCGACGTCACGGCGGATGACGAAGCGAAAGACGAGGAAAAGGAACCAGTACATCAGCGTGCCGCGCAGGAACAGCTCCCACGGCGGCACGGTGAAGGCGAACAGCTCACTGGTCATGGCCCGCCCCGCGCGCCCATCGCGGGCGAGCGGGGCGACACGGAGCGCTCAGCGCGACATCCGGCTCAGCAGGACGCCGGCCACCACGGCGATGCCCAGCGCCGTCAGCGGGTTCTCGCGCACATAGGCGCGGGTGGTTTCCACCCAGTGGTCCTCCATCTCGACGAAGCGGTCGGCGCGCGCCTGCATGGTGTCGGCCGCGCCACTGGCGCTGCTGCGCAGCTTCTCGATGGCCGGGCCGGCCTTGGCGGCAACGCGGTCGATCGCTTCATGCGCGGACTGCGCTACGCGCTCGACGGTGCCGGCGTCGGGCAGCTTGTCGCTGAAGGCAGAACTGGCCTTGGATTCCATGGTGGTGTCTCCAGAGAGGGTGGTCAAGAGGTCGGAGAGAAACGAACGAGGCGCCGCATACGACGCGGGCCGGCGCAGGCACCGGCCCGTGGTGTGTCGCGCAGCGCTAGCGCACTGAGCCGCGCCGGAAGAGGTTGACGATGCCCAGCAGGATGACGGCACCCACCAGCGAGACGATGAAGGCGCCGATGCTGAATCCGGCCTCGTTGATGCTCGGTATGCCCACCAGCGGCGAGATGAGCCAGCCGGCCAGGAACGCGCCAACGATGCCGACGACGATGTTGAGGAACACGCCCTGTTGAGCGTCGGTGCGCATGATCATGCTGGCGATCCAGCCGATCACGCCGCCCACCACGAGCCAGACGATGAAGTTGATCATGGAAGATCCTTTCCTTGGTTGACGGCCGGGGCAGCCGCTGCGGTGCGCCCACCCTCGGGGACTCGGTGGGCAAACTGCGTGCCGTCGTACCGTTGCTGCAGTGCGGGAAGTTTTGCCCCGCGGCGGTAAGGGCTGCGGCAGGGGGCGGGCGAAGCGGGGCAGGCGTGCTGCGTACCGGCACCGGCGGTGCCGACCGGCGCAGGCGCCCCCGGGGTGGCCGCCGTGCGGTGCGCAGGCACGTGAATTGCGGGACAAGCGTGTCGACCGCCAGCTCCGCCCACCGCGCGCCGAATCCCAGGGGCGCGCCGCGCGGCCTCTTCGTTTCCATGCAGCACAGACCTCCCGCCGACCCCCAGCCCAGCGCGCCGCCGGACGAGGGGGCGCGGCCCCCAGCCCGTCACGGCGCCGACGACCCCGCGCTGGCCCTGGCCGCGTTTGCCGAAGGCAGCGACGACGTGCTGTGGCTGGCCGATGCGGACAACGCCCGCCTGCTCTACGTGAGCCCCCGCGTGCAGCACTACTGGGGTCTCACGTCCGAGGAACTGCTGGCCGATCCGCAGCAATGGAACGAGGCGCTGGACCCCGCCGATGCGGCGCTGCTGCCCTCCCCGTTCTTCGACGATGCGGCCGCCGCGCCGGCACGCGAGTACCGCGTGCACGGCCGCGATGGGCGCATGCGCTGGATCCGCGACCGGCGCTTCCCGCTGCGCGGCCCGAACGGCGGCCTGTGCGTCGGCGGCATCGCCGAGGACATCACCGAGCGCAAGCGCCGCGAGCAGGAGCGAGACGCCCAGCTCGCCCATGAACGCGGCGCCCGCGCCGAGGCAGAGGGCCTGGCCACGGCGCGCGACGAGTTCCTGGCGGTCGTCACCCACGAGCTGCGTTCGCCGCTGAACGCGATCCGCGGCTGGGCGCATGTGCTGCGCAAGAGCGGCGCGCTCGACCCGATGCAGGAAAAGGCGCTGGACGCCATCGACCGCAACACCCAGGCGCAGGCGCGCCTGGTCGACGACCTGCTCGACAGCCAGCGCATTCTTTGCGGCAACCTCGAGCTTGCGATGAGCCGGCTGCCGCTGGCCACGCTGCTCGACGAGGCCGTGGAGAACCTGCAGCCCACCGCCCGCGCCAAGGGCATCCGCCTCGAGCTGACGCACGATGCGTCGCTCGGCAGCGTGACGGTGGACGTGAACCGGCTGCGCCAGGCGCTCACCAACCTGGTGTCCAACGCGCTCAAGTTCACCCCCGAGGACGGTGTCGTGCAGGTGCGCAGCAGCCGCCGCGACGATGCCGTGTGCATCGAGGTCGCCGACACTGGCGCCGGGCTCGAGCCGGCGCAGCTGCCGTTCGTGTTCGACCGCTTCCGCCAGGCCGATGGCTCCAACAGCCGCCGCCAGAACGGGCTGGGGCTCGGCCTGTCGCTGGCGCAGCAGCTGGTGGAGCTGCACGGCGGGCGCATCGAGGTGCACAGCGCCGGCCCGGGCCATGGCTCGACCTTCACCGTGGTGCTGCCCGCCACGGTACTGGATGCGGCGGCGCTGCCCGAGGGGGGCGAGCGCTCGGCCGACGAGGTGACCGCGGAACTGGCGGGCAAGCGCATCCTCATCGTCGAGGACGACGACGACGGCCGCGAGATCCTGGAGTCCATCCTGCGCGACGCGCATGCCGACCCGCGCAGCTTCGCGCGCGCTGCCGGCGCCTACGACTTCCTCGCCCGCGCCGGCCCGGAGGAACTGCCCGACGCCCTCATCTCCGACATCGCCATGCCGGACGAAGACGGCTATGCCTTCATCCGCCGGGTGCGTGCCCTGGAAGGCGAGGAGCGCCGCCACCGCCTGGTGGCGCTGGCGCTGACCGCGTTCGCGCGGCTGGAAGACCGCAAGCGGGCGCTCGGCGCAGGGTTCGATGAGCACATGCCCAAGCCGATCGACTCGCAGGCGGTGCTGCACACGCTGGTGCGCACCATGGAGTCCGCGGACGAGGCGGCGCCCGACACGCCGATGTCCGCACCGATGTCGACGCCGATGACATCTCCGCTCAGCGCGCCGCGCCACGGCACCATGCGCGAACGCCGGCGGGTGCCCCGGCGCTCGACGGCGCGCTGAGCGCCGCGGGCCGGCGACCGGCCCCTCAACGCCCGATGTCGTCGATCAGGCGTTCCAGCTCGAAGGGATCGACCGGCTTGACCAGATGCATGTCGAAGCCGGCCTCGGCCGTGCGGCTGCGGTCGCTGGCGTCGCTGTAGCCGGTGAGGGCGGCGAGGAACAGCTCGTTGCCGCCGGGGCGTTGCCGCAGGGTGCGTCCGACCTCATAGCCGTTCATGCCGGGCAGGCCCAGGTCGCACAGCACCACGTCGGGTCGGAAATCGTCGTACACCTGCAGCGCCGACGGGCCGTCGGCGGCCGTGCGCACCTCATGACCCGACAAGGCCAGCAGTTCGCCCAGCGATTCGGCGGAATCGGTGTTGTCGTCGACAAGCAGGATGCGGCGCAACGGCGCCGCCGCGGGTCCCCGGCTCATGACCGCCGGCGCCGTGGCGTGCGTGCGGTCGTGGACGGTGTGCCGTGCGGCGGGCAAAGGGAGAAGGCAATCATTCGGTCATGCCCGGGGCGACCCGGGAGGCAAACGGTGGAAGACGAGGGCGTGACCCGGCCATGCCAGCCCGCAAGCAAGCGCAATGCCCCGTTGCGAGCGCCTCATACCGCAGCCCATGCCCCTGCTTCGGTAAGAGTTGCGCCAATGCTTGCGGCGTTTGCTATTTTTTCCGGAGGGACTTTGCCTTCCGGCGCATGGCGGCGCGAGGTCGGGCCGCGGTGGCGAAGCGGCGGATCACCGGGCGTCAGCCCTTATGGATCAAGGGGTTGGGGGCATTGTGCAGGGGGGATGCACAAGCCTCGGTGCCATGTGGGTACGGCCTTTGCTTAATGGAGGCCATGGAACAACGATGCGCACCGCAGGCTTGATGCACAGCGCGCCGGCTGCTCCACCAGTTTCCTCCGCTTCGGGCATTCAACTGCGTTGCTCGACCCTCCCTCCGCTGTCCCTCCCGACTCTTGGGCAGCGCGGGTCCGAAGTGGAATTTTTTCTTCCTCGCTGACCCGTCCGGGTCAGCCCCCCTTTTTCTTCGCACCGCGAACCGCTGCCGCGGACCCGGCCTGGGCCGGTCCGCGCGCGCAGCGCGTGGGCATGCTCAGTAGCTGCCGCGGCGCGATTCCTTGGCGTTGCCGCGGCCGCTGGTGTCCTGCTTCGGGCCGCTGATGGACACACCCGGCGCCGGCGCCGCGGGCTGTGTGCGCTCGGCCATCCAGTCGGAACTCTGTGTGGTGCCGTCGTCGCCGCTGGCCTGGGCTGCCTCGCTCACCGAACGGTCGGCGCGTGTGGCCAGCGGGGTGGCGTGCGGCGCCTTCGGGCGGGTGGGCCGCGGCGTGGTCTGGGGCTTCTTCGGCTGGCTCATGGCAGGTCTCCGGCGAGGATGTCTGCCCGGGTGGCGGCAAGGGCTGTGCCGATCGCCCTGGGCGCGTGGCTTGCTGCCCGGCAAGCATGGCCGCGCCGCTGCGGCCGACGCGACCCGAAGTCCCCATCCGGCCAAGGACTTCAGCCGGTCCGGACACGCCGCCACCACCACCGCCTCGTGACACCTCTTCAGCCCCTGCCCACGTCGCACCGCGCTGTTCCCGGCCCAACGCGGCGGGCACACATCACGCCGCCGACGCCGCCCGAGACGCCGCAGCCCATCATGCCGCCCCCGCCGCCGCCCGGTCCCGACGTGGTGCCGCCCGAGATCGACGACCCGCACCCGCTGCCCGGCCCGCCGCCACCGGTGCACGAACCGCCGGGCGTGCCGCCACCCATGGCGATGCACGCGCCGCACTGAGGCGCCGGCACCCCGGTTGCCGCGAGCCCGGTTCCGCGAGCCCCGGTTCGCTCATTGACTGGAGACTGCCATGCAACACCTGTTCTTGCGCTCGGCCGCCTGCTTGGTGGCCTCTCTTGCCCTCGTGAGCACCGCGTTGGCGCAGACGCGGCCCGCTGCGCCTGGCGCGAACCAGCCGCCCACCGCCGCGTCCCCCTCGGGCACCGCAGCCACGGTGCCGGGCGATCAACGCATGCGCAGCGGCGACCTGAGCCGCGATTGCGCGCCGACCGCTGCCGGCGCCTCGACCACGGCGTTCACGCAGTCGCCCGGCTTTCGCAGCGAGATGTCGCGCTGCACCAGCCAGAACGACCGCGACCGCCGGGCCGACTGCGTGCGTGACCTGTGGGCGCGCAGCGGCGGCACCGCGGCCTGCCTCTGAGGCGCCGGCACGCGTTCACTGCGGCCGCCGTGCCAGCAGTTCGGCGCGGGTGTAGGGCTGGTCGCGGCCCGAAAGCACGAGCGCCAGGCGCGTCACCGCGCCATGCGTGTCCACCGCCGGCGCCGTGGCCGGTGTGCCGGTGAACCACAACAGCATCAGCGCCGGCAGCCACAGCGGTGCCGAGGGCGGGCGTCGGCGCCAGCGTACGGCGGCCGCCATCGCCGCGCTCACCGCCATGCCGAGCGCGAAGCCGGCCAGCACCTCCGACGGCGAATGCACGTCGATGGCCAGGCGGGACACCGCCACCAGGGCGGCCAGGGCGACACCCAGCAGCCAGGCCAACAGCGGCCAGGGTCGTGCGGCCTGTGACGCGGTGAAGCCCAGCAGCGGCGGCAGCACCGCCGCGGCGCACATGGCATGGCCGGAAATGCCGGTGAAGTCCAGGCGCGCGCTGCCGATGCCCCAGCCGATGAAGGCCAGCTTGGTGACGAGCGTGAGCAGCGCGGCCGCCGCCATGGCCGCGAACCAGGACGGCACCAGCGGCCAGGCATGGCGGCGCCACAGCAACCACAGCGACAGCGCGGCCGCCATCGGCAGCAGCAGCGTGGCCTCGCCGAGCCGGGTGATCAGCAGCCAGGCGGTGGACACGTCGGCGGTGTGCAGCATCGGCGAATCCTAGGTGGCGGGGTATGCGGCTTGCCGCGTGGCCTGGATCGATGGTTCACGCAAGGAGTCGAGATGACACAGGTATCCCAGGTGATGACCCGCGGCGTGCGCACCATGTCGCCGCGCGACACGATGCAGCTGGCCGCGCAGGCCATGGACGAACTCAATGTGGGCGCCGTACCGGTGTGCGACGGCGACCGGCTGGTCGGCATGGTGACCGACCGCGACATCGCCATCCGCGGCGTGGCCCAGGGCTGCGCGCCCGACAAGACGCTGCTGGCCGATGTGATGAGCGCCGACGTGCGCTGCTGCTTCGAGGACCAGTCGGTCGACGAGGTGATCGACCAGATGCAGGAGGCGCAGATCCGCCGCCTGCCGGTGCTGGACCGCGACCAGCATGTGGTGGGCATCCTGAGCATCGGCGACGTGGCGGCCAAGGCCGCCTCCAGCGATGCCGATGTGGGCGAGGCCTTGTCGGGCATCTCCGAGCCCGCGGAGCCGGACCGCTCCAACCTTTCGGCTGCGAGCGGCACGGCGGGCGGCGGCGATGCCTCGGGGCAGCCGAGCGACCGGCCGGGGTCGGTGACGCGGCATTGAGCTTCGCGCTCCCATGCCCCGTTTGCACCGAGCTGGTCGAAGTGCCTTCGCTGCGGCTTCCGCTGCTCCTCCCGGGGCGAGGGAGCCGGTCAGCCCAGCACCTTCAGCAACCAGGTGTTGAGGTCGCTGATTTCCTCGGCGCACACCGAATGCGGCATGGCGTATTCATGCCACTCGACGGTGTAGCCCAGCGCCGCGAGCGCATCGCGCGAGGCGGCGCCGCGGGCAATGGGCACGACCGGGTCATGCTGGCCATGCGCCATGAAGATGGGCGTGGCCGCATTGGCCGCATGGCGCTCGGCCGCGGTGGTCGCCGCCAGCGGCAGGTAGCCCGACAGACCGACGATGCCGGCCAGGCGCGTCGGATGACGCAGCCCCGTGAGCAACGACATTGCGCAGCCTTGCGAGAAACCCGCGAGCACCACACGCTCGGAGGCGATGCCACGCGAGGCCTCGCGCTCGATGAGCGCGGCCACCTCGGATTGCGCCCGCCGCAGCCCGGCCTCGTCCTCGCGGCGCGCGAGGTCGGTGCCGAGAATGTCGTACCAGGCGCGCATGCGCATGCCGCCGTTGAGCGTGACCGGCATCACCGGCGCATGCGGAAACACGAAACGCACCGGGCCGATGGCCCGCAGATCCAGCTCCTCGCAGATGGGCACGAAGTCGTTGCCGTCGGCGCCCAGGCCGTGCAGCACGATGAGTGTGGCGACCGGCGCCTCGCCGGTCTGGTGTTCGATGGTCTCTAGCGGCATGTCGCGTGCAGGGATGTGATGGACAGGGCCGGCCATCGTAAGGCGAGGCGCGCGGGGCATGCGAAGCTCGGGGCTTCGCCCCGGCGGCCACGTCGTGCTTCTTGGAGGACTACCCGTCATGTATTTCAGAACCATCCTGCTGATCGCCATCGTCGTGCTCACGGCCGGCTTCGCCGCGCTCAACTGGACGGCGTTCACCACGCCGGTGGAGCTGTCGCTGGGCCTGGGCGTGATCTACGCACCGATCGGCGTGATCATGCTGGTGGTGCTCGGATTGGTGGCGACGCTGTTCCTCGCCTGGGTCATCTACCTGCAGGGCTCGGTGCTGCTGGACATGCGCCGCCAGAGCAAGGAGCTGCAAGCCTCGCGCGAACTCGCCGACCGGGCCGAGGCCTCGCGCTTCACCGAGCTGCGCAGCTTCATGACGACCGAGCTGCACGGCGTGTCGCAGGCCAACGAGGCGGCGATGGCGCGCGTGATCGCACGCATCGAGGAGCTCGAGCAGCGCTCGCGCGAATTCACCGAGCAGACCGGCAACACGCTGTCGGCCTACATCGGCGAACTCGACGACCGCCTCGCGCGTGCCGGCGACACCCGCGTGCGCCATGCCGGCGAGCCGGCCACCCTGCCGCTGCACCGCGACACCGACCTACGCTGAGCGCGGCCGCCGCCCGGCCGGCGTGCGAAAGGTGATCGAGTAGCGCAGCGCGGCGGTGGGCGCGATGGCGTGCTGCCAGCCCCAGCGCGCCTCGCCTTGCAGGATGTAGGCCGAACGCGGCGGCAGGGCGATCGCGAGCCCTTGTGCCTTGCTGGCCGGCGTGGGCGGATAGCGGCGCAGCCGCATGCGGGCTTCACCACCCAGCGACACGCCGACGATCTGCTCGAAGTCCGGCACGTCGCGATGCCAGCCGAGCGGGGTGCCGGGTCGGTATTCGGCGACCAGCGCATTGCTGAAGGCCTGCGGCGCCACGCCCAGCCAGGCCGCAGCGCGCTCGCGCAGCGGCTCGAGCGCCTCGGGCAGCGGCGCGCCCCGCTGCAGCACATTCGCATCGAAGTCGTATTGCGTGCCGTAGCTGGCCACTCGCCGGCGTGCGGTGTAGGCCTTGTAGCGCGCCTCGTGCAGCGGCAGCGCGGCGATCACCCCGAGCAGCGCGGCTTCTTCCTGCGGGGTGAGAAAGTCCGTGCGCAGCGTCAGCCCGGGAACCGGCGGCTCGGGCGCGCCGAACAGGTCGGCCTGCGCCTCATCCGGCCGGAACGTGGCGGTCGGCATGGTGCAGGTCGGCCAGCCATTGCGCATAAGCCGCCTCGCGCTCGGGCCCGCGCAGCCGCAGCAGGGCGGACGGATGCAGGGTGACCAGCACCGGCCGCGCGTCGCCCGGGTGGGCCAGCCACTGGCCGCGCTCGCGCATCACCGGCACCGGACGGCCCACCAGCGCCCGCGCCGCCGTGGCACCGAGGGCGACCAGCGCCTCGGGTTGCAGCGCGGCGATCTCGTCCTCCAGCCAATGCAGGCAGGCCGCGATCTCCTGCTGCGCCGGCGACTTGTGGATGCGGCGCTTGCCGCGCAGCTCGTACTTGAAATGCTTGACCGCATTGGTGATGAACACCGCCTCGCGCGGCCAGCCGAGCTGGGCGAGCGCCTCGTCCAGCAGCCGCCCGGCCGGGCCGACGAAGGGCCGGCCCGCGCGGTCTTCCTGGTCGCCGGGTTGTTCGCCGACCAGCATCAGCCGCGCATGGCGCCCGCCCTCGCCGACGACCGACTGGGTGGCATGCGCACCGATCGGGCATTCGCGGCAGCGGTCGGTCGCGGCCTTCAGGCCGATGGGGTCGGCCAGCGAGGCAGCGCCGGCGCTCATGGCGCGCCACCCGCCGCCTGCAGCCGGCGCGCACGCGCCTCGAGGGCGAGGAACACGAGCAGCGCGATCAGCAGCGGCGCGAGGTAGTACAGCACCCGGTAGGCCAGCAGCGCGCCCAACATCTCACCGCGCGCCATCTCGCCGCTCAGCAGGGCGATGAACACCGCCTCCAGCACGCCCAGGCCTGCGGGAATGTGCGTCAGCACGCCGGCGACTGCGGCGATCAGCAGCACCCCCAGCACCGCCGGCCAGGCCACCTGCTGGCGCAGCAGCACGTAGATGACGCTCGCGATCACGGCCCAGTTCAGGCACGACAGGACCAGCTGCAGCAGCGCCACGCGCAGCGGCGGCAGCTCGATCTCATGGCCGCGCACCGCGAAGCTGCGCCGCGTGGAGAAGGCGCACATCGCGAGATACGCGAGCGCCACGGCGATGAGCGCCGCACCGAGCGCCCGCAGGGCCAAGGCGCCGATGCGCCAGTCCGGCGGGGGCGACACCGCGCCGATGGCGAACACCGCGCCCGCGAGCACCAGGTAGCCCAGCCAGTTGGTGATGAGGCTCATGCCCAACACCCGCGTGATGGTGGCGTTGTCCAGCCCGAGGCGCGAATACAGCCGGTAGCGGAAGGCGAAGCCGCCCACCAGCGCGCCCAGGTTCAGGTTGAAGGCATAGCTCACGAAGGTGACGGGCACCACCTGACGCACCGGCAGGGTGTGGCCCGTCCACCAGCGGCCGATGAGGTCGAAGCTGCTGTACAGCGCATGGCTCAGTGCGGCGAGGCAGGCGGCGATGGCCAGCGTGCTGGCCGGCAGGGCGCGCAGTGCACGCATGACCTCGTCCCACTCGATGTCGCGCGCCTGCGAGAACAGCAGGCTGCCCACCAGCACGAAGAAGGCGGTCCACAGCGCACGCCGCGCCCAGGGCCACCAGGGTTTGGCGAACAGGCCGCGGCGCGGCGCGGCGGTCGGGGCGGCCGTGGCCATGTGCTCAGGTCGCGCCCGGCGAGGCGCACTCCGGGTGTTCTTCGGTGACGCGGTCGGCGCCGATGTCGGCGCGCAGCGCCTCGGCCGTCGCGCTCGCGCTGGACGCCACCGCGGCGGCCGCATCCGGCGAGACCTGCGGGCGCGGCGAGGCGATGGCCGGCGTGTGCGCCGGCAGCCAGCCGGCCCAGGCCGGGAAGCGCCGCAGGAAGTGGAACACCACCGAACTCACCGCCATGCGCCACCAGGTGCGCCGGCGCGCGCCTTCCGGGGCGATCTCCTTGCAGCTCTCGCGCATCAGCCGCGCCAGCCGCCGGCGCAACTCGTCGTTGAAGCCGCGGTCGCGGATGATGAGGTTGGCCTCCAGGTTGAGCGACAGGCTCAGCGGATCGAGGTTGCTCGAGCCGACCGTGGCCCATTCATCGTCGGCCAGCGCCACCTTGCCGTGCAGCGGGCGGTCGCAGTATTCGAAGATGCGCACGCCGGCGCGCAGCAGGTGGTCGTAGAGCAGGCGCGCGGCGATCTTCACGATGGGCATGTCGGGCTCGCCCTGCAGGATGAGCCGCACGTCGACGCCACGGCGCGCCGCGCGCCGCATTTCCTTGAGCAGGCGGTAGCCGGGGAAGAAATAGGCATTGGCGATGATCACTTCGCGGCGGGCCGCGCGCAGCGCGATGCGGTAGTGGCGTTCGATGTCGGTGCGGTGCTGGCCGTTGTCGCGCACCGCGAAGATCGCCTCGGCCTCGCCGGCCGGTGCTTGCGGCGCGGGCGGCGGCGGCGGCAGGCGGCGCAGGCCGAACCAGCGCCGCTGGCGGCGCACCGCCGGCGCGATGTTGCTGCGCGCGAAGCGGTGGATGTCGTCGACGATGGGGCCTTGCGCCTCCACGGCGTAGTCCTGCTTGGCCTGGGGGCCGAAGTCCAGCAGGTGGTCGGCCGAGAAGTTGATGCCGCCCACGAAGGCCCGCTGCGCATCCACCACCACGATCTTGCGGTGCATGCGCCGGAACATGCCGGGGCGCAGGCCCAGCACACGCTGCGTCGGGTCGAACACATGAAAGCGCACGCCGGCCTGGGTGAGGCTGCCGATGAAGTCGGGCGTGAGGTCCGGCGAGCCCCAGCCGTCCACCGTGATGTCGATTTGCACGCCACGCTGGGCGGCGGCCAGCACTGCCGCGTGCAGCGCAAGGCCCACCTTGTCCTGGAAGAGGATGAAGGTCTCGAGCAGCACTTCCTGCTGCGCCGACGCGATCGCGTCGAACACCGTCGGGAAGAATTCTTCCCCGTTTTCCAGCAGCCGGAAGCGGTTGCCGCCGACCCAGCGCGACTTCACAGCGTGACCTCGGCGGCCAGCGGCGCGTGGTCCGACAGATGCGACCACGGCTTGTGCGGCAGCGCGATCGGCCGGTGCACGCTCGCGTTGCGCACGTAGATGCGGTCCAGGCGCAGCATCGGAAAGCGCGCCGGAAAGGTGCGTGCCGCGCGGCCGTTGGCATGCGCGAACACCTCGCGCAGGCCGGCGCAGCGGTTCAGCGTGGTGTGTGCCTTGACGCGCCAGTCGTTGAAGTCGCCGGCGATCACCAGCGGGGCGTGCGGCGGAATGTCGCGCTCGATGCGCTGGCACATCAGCTCGAGCTGGCGCCGGCGGTGCGCCTCCTGCAGCCCGAGGTGCACGCAGATGGCATGCAGCTCCACGTCGCGCTCGGGGATCTGCAGCACGCAGTGCAGCAGGCCGCGCTTCTCGGGGCCGCTGATCGACACGTCCAGGTTCTCGTAGCGCACGATGGGGTACTTGGACAGCACCGCATTGCCGTGGTGGCCCTTGGGATACACCGCGTTGCGTCCGTAGGCGAACTCCGTCCAGATGCTGTCGGCCAGGAACTCGTAGTGCGGCGCCGCCGGCCAGTTCGCCAGTTTCGCCGAGTGTTTCTCGTGTGCCCCCTGCACTTCCTGCAGGAACACCACATCCGCGCCCACGCTGCGCACCGCCTCACGCAGTTCATGCAGGATGAAGCGCCGGTTGAGGAAGCTGAACCCCTTGTGGGTGTTCACCGTGAGGACCTTGAGGCTGACGGACTCGGGCAGACGCGACATTGGACGTGGCGCGATCGCACGCCGGCGACCGCCGGGCCGGTGCGTCGCCGACATTTGCGTCCTTGCAGGGCAAGTCGCATACCCGTTCGGGAGCTGGAGGGAGGCGATCGCCACGCGCCAGGTCGCGGCGGGCGCACGCGTGGGCCGGGCGGCCGGCGGGGCTGACAACCGGCGCGTCGGGGTAAAGCGCTCTTCAGCCGAACCCGCGCTGAGCCTGTCGAAGCGCTCGCCGTGATGACCCGTTTGTGCTCGGGCGAGATCCCGTTTGCGCAGTGCTCGTCCCGCAAACCCGTTCGCACGGAGGTGTCGAAGCGCTCGTCCCGCCAGCCCGCTCGCGCTGAGGTCTCGAAGCACGCCGGTCGCAAATTGCCGTTTGCGCTGAGCCTGTCCAAGCGCTCTGCGCCGCAAGCGGACGTGATGAGGACAAGTACCCGTTCGCGCTGACGTATCGAAGCGCTCGCGTCACCAACCCGTTCGTGACGGCGTATCGAAGCACTCATGATGAAAGTCCGATCGCGCTGAGCTTGTCGAAGCGCTGTCCCACCAACCCGTTCGTGCTGAGGATCGAAGCACGCCGATCGTGAAGACCCGTTCGCGCTGAATCTGTGGAAGCGCTGTCGGTGTCAGCCCCCCGCCACAACCCCGTTCGCGCTGAGGTATCGAAGCGCATTGCGCGGAAGGCGGTTTGAT
>JBIQKU010000036.1:0-23466 GCA_044506225.1 Rubrivivax sp.
CGAACGATGGGCGCGATCTTCATGAAGTTGGGGCGCGCGCCGGCGACGAGGTAGATACAGCGGCGATTCATTGGACTACTCGATGAATGCAAACAGGAGTGAGGCGCCCCACACTGCAGGTGCGAGATGCCGATAGATATGCGGTCGGTGCTTCGCGCGCCCCTCAGGAGCGATGACGCGGCGCAGCGGTGCCAGAAGAGAGCGCTTGCAGCGAATCCAGCATTCGCTCTGCGAGGGAAGCCCGGTCGTAAAGGGCAGCAGCTGAGAGTCCTCGGGTGCGGTAGCCTGCGAGTAGGCCCGGGTCGCGCTGCAACTGCCCCAGACCCTCGATCAGTTGGGCCGCATTCTCCGGCTCGAAAACAATGCCAACGTCATCGCGGCGCACGATGTCAGCCGACTCGCCGGCAACACCATGCAGCACAGGCAAGCCCATGCCCATGCATTCGAACAATTTCGACGGAATGACGGTCGTGAAGAGTTCCGTCTTGCGAAGGTGGATGATGGATACGTCCAGGAGCGACCAGTAGCGGGGTACATCGTCCTTCGGCACGGAGTCGATGAAGATAACGTTGCGCAAACCGCGGCGTGCGGCCTCATCCTTCAATGCCTGCTTGCGGGCGCCGTCGCCGAGAAGCAAGAAGCGAAAGACGTCACCGCTCGGTCGCGAATCGATTGTCTGCGCTGCGTCGAGAATCGTTTCGAGGTGATGAGCCATCCCGTGGGTGCCCACATAGCCGGCGACAAAGTAGCCTTCAAGGCCCAACTGCTGCACCAGCGCAGCATCTTTCGGACGCGGACGGAACCGCGTCATGTCGACACCGTTCGTGATCACTTCAATTTTCTTTGGCTCCACGCCCCGCATTGCCAGCTTGTTCTTGAAGGCATGTGTGACCGCGACGATCAGGTCGGCGCGGCGATACAGAAACATTTCCAGCTTTTCCAGCGCGCGGATGACCGCGCCCTTGCGCATCGCGCCGACCGCCTCGATGGACTCGGGCCACAGGTCGCGCAGTTCAAAGACGAACGGGCGACGCTTGAGCGCTGCTACCGCCCAAGCCGCGCACACGGTGAAAAACTGCGGTGACGTACCGATCACGACATCCGGCCGGCGCACGAACAGCCCGGCAATCCCTCCGCAAAGCATGAAGCTGAGGTAGTCGAGGACGCGCCGGGCAAAGCCTTCGTTGGCGGTGATGTAGCTCCAGACGCGAATCACCTCGATGCCGTCGATCGTTTCTCGCTGCCACAGGCGGTTGCTGTAGCCGTCGAACACCTTGCCGTGCGGAAAGTTAGGTGCGCAGGTGATGACGGTGACGCGATGGCCCGCGCGCACCCAGAGCCGACAGTGCTCGTGCGTGCGGCTGGCGGGAGCGTTCACCTCCGGCGAAAAGTTGTCAGTGAGAAAGAGAATGTGCATCTTCTTGCCATGTCCAGCGGGTGGTGGCTTTGCCGGAATGCAGGTCCACGACAAGCGCCGTGGACCGGGATCGATTGCCGAAGCGGGTGGTGTGGTGGGCAGCTTCCGTACGCAGCACGCCCTGCTCCGCGGCGACAGTGGCGATCCTGGCGCCGTCGCGCTCGAGGCGCCATGTGCCGTCACCTGCGTTCACGACCGTGGTGCCTGGCGAGAGGATGAACCGTGCGACGGCCGGAAGCGCCGGGTTTGAAACCACATCTTCCACGACGAGCGCTTGGTCTTCGAAGCGCCACGCCCGACGATGCAGCGGGTGCCCTGCCAGGAACGAGTAGCCATCGTGCTCGCCGCGCACCGACCAAGTGGCGCCGTCATTGTTCCAGCCGCGGGAAAGGATGCGCGCCCGGCGACCCACCCGGAACCCGGCCCATACCTCCGAAGAGTTGCGGCCATCGACCTCGACCGTGCTGTGCCATGCCGTGGACCGCTCCTTCAGCCGCTCGGGGCCATCCCCATAGCGGGAAGTGCCGCCGTTGACGATGAGGCGCTGACCGTGGAGTGACAGCTCGAACGAGAGCGTGTCTGCATGCGCATGCCCCGGCAGGTAGTCTGGGCCGATCGGCGCAAGGTCGAGGAACGCGACGACAGGTCCGCGCGCCACCCGCATGTATCCGCTCTGGGGAAAGTCGACGACTCCGTCGCCCGACAGGCTGGGTTCTTGCAGGCCAAGGCGGTGGGCGTAATGGCGCAGTTCGTCCCATGACGGCGCGATGTCCTCTGCGGAATCGTTGAACAGTGCCATCGTTCCGTCGGGGTGCAGCATGAGCGCCAGCCAGCGCAGCATCCTGGCAGCGCTGTCCCGTAGCGCAGGTTCGAGCATCGCCACGGGGGTGGGCAAGCTCGAGCGGTAGGTCGAGAGAACGTTGAGAAGGTCGAGCACGTCTTCGAGCGCGAGCGCGTGGTACATCGGGCTGCGTTCAAAATGCCCGCCGTCCGCCAGCACCTGTTCAGGGAGTTCACGCGCCAGGATCTTCGCGCCCACCGCCAGCCATTCGCGCGCCTCGTCCCCTTCGAAGAACAGCCCGGCGAACAGCAGCGCCTTCGCGTTCACGAAGAGGTGGTTGCCAAGCAGGTGGTATTCGAGACGGCGCCGCAGCCAGCGCACCTGTTGGACAAGACTCGCCAGGACAGGTGCGTCCAGCTGGCCACCCGCCTGCACCCACTTGAGACAGTTCACCACACGCAGCGAGACCGGATAGGGCTCCCATCCGGTGCCGCGGGTAGGCGGGTTGTCACGCACCCAGCGGTGCAGCAACGCCGACAAGGCGGCTTCGTGGTGGCTTGCGTCATGCGCGCCAAGGGCATCGAAGTAGTGCAGGTTGTAGCGCCACAGCTTGGATGTCGCCGGGTCGTCCCAGCCGCATTGATCAATGTCGTGCGCCTCGTTGAGGAACACGAATGTCATTGGAGGGATGAAGGACTGCGCCCGGCGAGCCGAGGGCTGCCAGGGCGCAGCCGCGCGCCGGCGCGCGAGAGGGCCGGATGGGGGCGTAGTGGGGCGCAGCAGGCGCAGCTTGAGTCGGCCGACGATCTGCTCGAGCTTGAGGTGGCGAACGGTGCGCCAGTAGGTGCCGAGCGAGGTCATCGATGCGTGGGTTGGGTGAGCCACTCGAGGTGGAGGGCGCAGTGTTCGCCGGGGCGCGCCTTCGGCAGCCGCTCGATGTCGGGGCAGCGCGCGGCGTGCTGCCGGCTGGCCGCAATGATCGGTGTGGCTTTCACGGTTCGGCAGTGCGTCGACGATCGTCCCATGAGCGGCTGATGCATGGGTTCATTCAGCTCGAAGCGCTCTGCAATTCGATCACTGCCCGCGACACTTCCAGGAGTTCGTCGAGCCCGATCGGAGAGCGTCCCGTGCGTACGCCTTCGAGGAACGACTTCGCGCAATCCAGCTGCCCCTTGTCCTGGCGCCACAGGTTCATCTTGTTGAAGCCGGGCCAGCCGAAGCCGGTCAGGCGACGGAAGTTGTCGAGCTGCAGGACGCGGCCCGCGGCGAACACCTCCAGTCGTTCCTTCGGGAACGACTTCGGCCCGTTGGCGAAGTAGTGAATCGTGCCGATCGATCCGTCGTCGAACGTCAGCTGAAGCGATGCCGTGTCCCGACACTGCGATTCCATGTCGGCGCGCTGCGCCGTCGAGATCGGAGAGTCGGCGAGGTGACGCAGCAGATCCACGAAGTGGCAGGCCTCGCCCACGATTCGGCCGCCGCCGACCTCGGGGTCCTGCGTCCAGTGCTCCGGCGGGATCGCCCCGGCGTTCACCGTCATGACGAAGGCCTTCGGACCTGTCACGCCGCCGAGCAGTGCCTTGATCTTTTGCACCTGCGGCGCAAACCGGCGGTTGAAGCCGACCATCAGCACCTTGCCGCTCGATCTGGCCGCGCGCTCGACCTGCGCAAGTTCGTCCAGCGTCAGGCACAGCGGCTTTTCGACGAAGACGTGCTTGCCGGCCGCTAGCGACTGCAGTACGAGTCTCGCGTGACTGTCGTGCCTCGTGGTGATGACGACCGCGCTGGCTCCCCCGTCGGCGATCAGGCGTGAGGTGTCGGTGGTGGTCTCGCGGAAGCCGAACTTGCGGCCCGCATGCAAACCCGTGACGCCCGCTGCAGACGCGATGCCATACAGCTCCGCTCCTGCCTGCCGGAAGGCCGGAATGAGCACCGCGGTGGCGTAGTTTCCTGAGCCGACGAAGCTCACGCCGACGCCCGATGATGGCGCGGAAGCGGCCGCAAGCGAGGGGGCTCCAGCAAGCGCGACATCGCGTAAGAGCACCGTCGACTCATCCGTGCGGCGCGGATACTCGAGCATGATTCCCAGCGACGGCTCGCTGCCCGCAACGACCGCATACGCCTGCTGCGCCTGTTCGATCGGAAAGCGGTGAGATACCAACGAACCCGCCTGGAGTCGACCGTCGGCGAGCATGTCCAGCACGGCCTCGAAGTTGCGTTGCTCGGTCCAGCGGACGAAGCCGACCGGATAGTCGTTGCCCTTTTCCTCGTAGCTCGGGTCGTATCTGCCCGGTCCGTACGAGCATGAGACCTGGAAGGTGAGCTCCTTCTCGTAGAAGTCGGCGCGGGAGAGCTCGAGTCCGGTCACGCCGACGAGCACTATGCGACCGCGCTTGCGGCACATCTGCGCCGCCTGGTGGACGGGTTCGTTGCTCTTCGTGGACGCGGTGATGATGACTGCATCCACGCCGCGCCCGCGGGAGAAGACCGCCGCTGCGGCGACCGGGTCCTGCCCGGCGGCCAGGTGCACCACCTCGGCCCCGTATGCACGCGCCTGCTCGATCTTCGCGGAGTCGAAGTCCAGTCCCAGCACCCGGCACCCGTGCGCACGCAGCAGTTGAACCGTCATCAGTCCGATGAGGCCGAGTCCGGTGACGACGACGCACTCGCCGAGCGTAGGCTGGACGAGGCGGATGCCTTGCAGCGCGATGGAGCCGATGACCGTGAAGGCTGCGTCACCGTCAGACACCGCCTCCGGCACCTTCGCGCACAGGTTGGCCGGGACCGACACCACTTCCGCGTGCCGGCCGTTGGACGCCACCCGGTCGCCGACTTGAAATCCGACCACGCCGGGGCCAACGTCGACGACCGTGCCGACGTTGCAATAGCCCATGGGCAGTGGTTGATCGAGCTTGTTGCGCACCGCCTGCACCGTCGGGCCGAGCCCATCGGTGCGAATCTTGTCGAGCACCATGCGCACTTTGTCCGGTTGCTGCCGCGCCTTGTCCAGCCACCCGGCCTTGCCGAAGTCAACAAGCATGCGTTCCGTACCAGCGGACACGAGGGTGGTGCTGGTGCGCACGAGGAGGTGGCCGCGTCGGCTGCCTGGGGATGGGACCTCGGCCACTTCCGTGTCGCCGGTCTTCAGGTTCTGTAGCAGTTGCTTCACGTCGATTCCACTTGCTGATTGATTCGGGCCGTCGCCTCGCGGAAGGAGAAGGAGGCCAGCCGCTCCTTGGCGCGCACCATGTCCGTGATGCGCAGCATCAGGAGCGTGGACGCGACGACCTCCTCCCAGTCCCGCGCCGCGCCGGATTCGAAGGGCTGCAGGATCGCAAGCCGATGGCCCACGTCCTTGGGCCAGAACCTTTTGCGCAACAGGCGCGATCCGCGCCATACGGTCAGGCGACGGAAGTCGTCGATCTTGGCGATCGTCTCTCCGTGCTGGAGGTTGATCGTCTCGTGGATCCCCTCGAAAGGCTCACACCGCGACGTCAGCGTCACGACGAAAAGATCGCCCCGATCCGAAGTGATGGTGATGCTCGCGTTGTCGTCGGGCTCGTCCTCGTTGGCCCAACTCAGCGCAATGTCCACGCGATCGGGCATGCCGCGCCACGACAGCACGTGCACCAGCAGATCGAGCCAGTGCCCGACGTTGCCGCAGATGCGCGTGCCTTCTTCCGGGCGGCGGTACCAATGATCGGGTGCGAGCTGATGCCCGCTGACGAAGCAGCTCAAGGTAAAGCCGCCGTCCGCAACGATTGGCATCTCCTTGCGCAGACGCCGGACGGCGCCCGAGAAGGGCCGGTTATAGCCGGCGAATATCCGCTTGGCGCTGCGTCGACGAGCCTTCAGCAGCCGCACGAGTTGTTCCTCGTCGACAGCGATCGGCTTCTCGACATAGACGTCCAGGCCCGCGCCCAGCGCGCGAGCCGCGTACTCGGCATGTGACGCATGATTGGATGCGATGTAGAGCGTGCGAAGTTGATCGTCCCGCAAGAGCTCGTCGACACTGCCGGGCGTGCGAGTGACGCGAAGTCCGCGAGCCAGCGACTGCTGCGCGGCCTCATCGATGTCGAAGCACGCATGCACCCGTGGGCCGAAGGCCTGGTGCAAAAAGTAACCGATGGTCGCGTACGCGAACTGCCCGCAACCCACCAGGCCGATGTCTGGCGCGACGTTGCGCCGGGCGAACGAGGGCAGGCGGATCCGAAGCCGGCCTGCCGCCTTGAACAGGCTGCGGCCGAGTCCGTAGATCGTCAGGAAGCGAAGGAACTTTCGAATCTTGTCCGTCATGCTCGAAGCCGACGAAGGGCCCGGCGGGCCTCGGCGAACGTGGATGGGGGGTGGCGACGGGAGGGCGACGGCGCGGCGCCGCTCAGAGCGTGCGATGCGTGCGCAAGGCCGCAGCGGAAATGTCTTCCTTCTGCTGGAAGGTGGGGTAGTTGATCAGCACCGCCCGGTATGGTCCCTTGAAGACGAAAAGGCTGCCCGCGGCGGCGCCGATCACGCCGCAGGCAGCGAGCAGTTCGCCCACGTGGTCGAGCGATCCGGCGCCACCGAGGACGGTCAGCGGCACCTTGAGTGCGACGCGCATCTGGCGGGCGAGGTCGATGTCGTAGCCCTTCATCGCGCCGTCCCGGTCCACCGAGTTGACGACGATCTCGCCGGCCCCCGCCTGCTGCAATTGCTGCGCGAATGTGACCGGGTCGAGCGCGTGAGACGTCTTGGCGTTGTGGGTGCAGAGTTCGTAGCCCTTGGCGAAGAGGCCCGTCTTCTTGCGCACGTCGAGGACGGCCACCACGCTCTGGCGGCCGATCGCCTCGGCCATGCGGGTCAACAGGCCGGGATCGGCGACCGCTGCCGAACTGACCGAGACCTTTTCCACGCCGAGATCGATGATGCGCGACGCTTGCTGGGCGGTCGTGATGCCGCCGCCGTAGCACAGGGGCATACGGCATTCGGCCGCCAGCTTGGCGATCAGGCCGTAGTTCGGCTCTGCCTTGTTCACGGCGGCGTCGATGTCGACGACCATGAGCTCGTCGGCTTCCTTCTCGTTGAAGATCTTGACCGCGTTGATCGGGTCGCCCACGTATTTGGGGGCCTTGAACTGCTGCGTCTTGACGAGGCCGCCTTTGTGGACAAGCAGGCATGGAATGATGCGGGGGCGCAGCATGGATCAGAGCTCGGCGAAGTTCTTCAGGAGCTGGGCACCGAAGTGGTGGCTCTTCTCGGGGTGACACTGCACACCGTGGATGTGGCCCCTGGAAACAACGCAGTCGAAGTCGTGGCCGTACTCAGCGGTGGCCGCCACATCGGCCTTGTCCTCGGCGTCGAAGTAGTAGGAGTGCAGGAAGTAGAAGCGCGGGCTGGGCTCGAAGCCCGTAAAGAGCTTGTGCCCCGGGCGTGCCTTGACATCATTCCAGCCCATGTGGGGCATCGGCAGGTTCATGGAGTTGGGATGCGACGCAAAGCCGCGAACGCGGCCGGGCACCCAGCCGAGGCCGGGCAGCTCTCCCTCGTCGCTTCCGTCTGCGAGCATCTGCATCCCGACACAGATCCCGAGGACAGGCACCTGCTTGCTGCTGACCATCTCTTCCAGGCGTGGACGCAGGCCTGACTCGTTCAGAAGGGTCATCGCATGGTCGAACGCACCTACGCCAGGGAGGATCAGCCGGGTTGCACCTTCCAGTTCGTCGACGGTGCGCGCGCGCGTCGCGTCGAGGCCGTGCCGCTTGAACATCGTCATAAACGCCTGAATATTCCCGACGCCGTAGTCCACGATCCGGATCATCGGAAGAACCTTTTCTCCATGCCGAGCCACCGCATCGCATTGGCGCCGAAGCCGATCATCCAGCGCTTGTTCCGGTAGTCACGGTAGGTCCTGTTGGGGCTGTCGAAGATCTGCTGCAGTTCGCCGACAGTCAGGTCGAGCTTGTGCGCGACGTACTCGAACTCCTGCTTGAGAAAGTGCTCGTCCATTTCGGGCCTGGAGATGCGATCGAGCGCCGCCTCGCGTGTCATCTGGCCCGTCATGATCAGACTGGAGAAATGCGCCCGGCGCTTCTCGTAGCCGAACTTGCGAGGCAGCCAGTAGTCCTCGTAGAAGCGGGTGAAGCGGGACTCGTGGTGCTTGTGCTGGAAGCGCTGCCAGCCGAAGCGGCGGGCAAGTTCGTCCTCCGCATCCTTTTTGTAGTACGGCACGAGGTTCAGCGGATGGTGGATCTTCATGCCGAGGATCTTCTGGTAATACAGCTTGTAGACCAGAATGTCCTTGAGCGGGAAGGTCTCCAGCGGGCGCTTGCCGAACCGGCCATGGATATCGCGGAATAGCATCGTGTCGATGCCGAGATAGCCGCCCCACTCCTCGGGTTCGCGGCAGCACTCGGTGGAGTAGTTCGAGCCAGTGATGACATGCTTGATCCGATAGTCGCGCGCGAACTTGTACAGCGACGAAAAGAACGCTGCGTCCTGCGGAAGGTCCTGGTCGGAGATGCCGGATCTCAAGAAGGCCACCTGGAGATCCTTCATCTCCTCCCAGTTGATGACCTCCGTGTAGAGGTCGAGGCCAAGGCCATCGACAAGCTTCTCGATGTTGCCCACTGCCTGGTCAGTGTTCCACCCGGCGTCTACATGGAACAGTAGCGGGCGCAGCCCCATCTTTTCCTTGGCCACGTAGGCTGCGTAGGAGCTGTCGAGGCCGCCACTCAGACCGATGATGCAGTCGAAGTCCTTGCCCTTCCCAGCTTTTTGAATCGCTTCGGCCATCTCGGACAGCCGGCCCGCACCGTGCTGGTCGGTGTGCCAGTTCGGCTTGATGGTGGCGTCGAAGTTGTTGCAGTAGTCGCAAAGGCCGCGGTTGTCGAACCGGATGTTCGGGTCCGACGTGTCCATGATGCAGCGGGCGCAGATCCGGTAGGGGCGCTTTGGGAAGTGAGGCATGGTCATGCGGTGGCGTCCGACGTGTCAGTCGAACGTGATGAAGTTGACAGCTG
The DNA here is from genome assembly GCA_044506225.1 of Rubrivivax sp. Lineage (GTDB taxonomy): Bacteria > Pseudomonadota > Gammaproteobacteria > Burkholderiales > Burkholderiaceae_C > JAKFDI01. The sequence goes on from JBIQKU010000036.1 coordinate 9,194, forward strand.
TCGGACGTTCGACACCAACTCCCGGGCGTATTGGTCGGTTGCCTCGGGGCGAGCATCCATCGGAAGCGGAACCGAGGGGACGCCGAGCGTTTCGTATTCGATGACCAGCGTCGATGGATACGAAACCACGAGATCGACCCTCGGGTACAGATCTACGTTCGGCACGACTACCCAGCCACAGTCGGCCGCGCGTCTGCTCATACCGGCAGTCGGGTGCGGCTTGTAGAGGGCCAGGAACTTCGCCTGCACCTTGGCGCGCTCGAACACTTGCATTTGCATGTCCTCGCACAGCGGGTGCCCGACGAACAGCACGCGCGGCGCTCCGTCTTGCGCTCCGGCGGGCCAGTCGGTGAGCTCCAGGCGAGGCTGAAAGCGGTGCATGCTGCAAGTGCGCGCGCACATGGCGGTAAGGACGAACTGCCTGAACGCGTCGTCCGACGATGCGTCGTAGGTGTACAGCGATGTCACGCGTCCCAGCCGACGCGCCAGTTCGGGCATGCCAGCGTCCGGCGAGTCTCCGGTGGAGCGCAGCGACGACATGGCGCCGTGCTGCACCAGCGTGAGACCCACTTGCTGTCCTGTCCTCAGGCGGATCTCGCGTGTGACGACGTCGGTGAGGACAGCCCAGCGGTCGAAGTGCTCGGACGTGGCCAGGGGGCCGTCCAGTTTGACGAGCGCGCGGCGGCTGGCGAGCCAGTCGAACGCCGTGTAGCTCTGAAGCACGTGCCGCGCGCCGTGTCTGCGCAGAATGAGGACCGATGCGCGGCAGGCATCCACAAAGGAACCGAGCAACTCCGCCCGCGACAGCAGCGAGAACGCGTCGACGAGCCGTTCATCGCGCACCCCGGTCGGGAGGACCCACGGGAACGATATCCACGTGCTCGGAGGCTCTTGGAGTGCAGAGGCGATGATGGTTCCGGAGCGCGTCGAGAAGACGAGCGAGCAGGCGCCTCCGGGGATCGGCAAGTCTCCGGCGGCGCGATACCCGCGGGTCATGCGCACCAGCTTTGACAGGTGAAACAGCACGGCGCCGCAGAGAAGCCAGCAAGCGACGGCCGCCCAGCCTGACACGAGAAGGAGAACCGGATGTCGTTTGGCAGGGTTGGTCCACCGGCTCGGGCGTGGCAGCGGGGGAGCGGTTTGCTGCGACATGCCCGCGATGCGAAGCGCAAACTGATCCAGCGCGATTTCGTTCGCCGTCGCCTGAAGATACTCCGCCAAGGGGCGGAGGCGAGACGTGGCGCTGCTCATGTTGACGTCCGCTTCAGAACTCGGGCGGGCGAACCTGCTGCGATGCAGTAGTCCGGCACGCTCTTGGTCACCACGCTGCCCGCACCGATGACAGCGTTGCGCCCGATGGTCACGCCGGGAAGAATGATGACGCCAGCGCCCACCCAGGCGCCTTGTCTAAGGATGACGGGGCGAGGTTCCGTGTGCCCTTGGAAATAGATATCCCGGGTCGGGTCGTCGAATCGGTGATTCGAGACGTAGACGTGCACATCGCTGCCAATCAGCACGTTGTCCTCGATCGTGATGTCCCCCAGACCGTCGGGGTGCGGCACCGCGAACAGCTTAGTGCCAGGACGCAGCACCACGTTCTTGCCGACAGCGATGAATGCGGTCTCGACGAGATAGGCGTGAGGCCGGACCTCGGAGCCCTCTCCGAACGCACGCAGCTTGCGGCCCGCCAGCCAGCGACCGAGTCGTTTTGAATAGAGCAGCAGGTGTGTCAGCGGCAGGTCGGGTCCGATGCGCTTGCTGGTCAACCAGAACGTCAACTTTCTCAGCATCGTCGGCCCTATCTCGCGCTGGCGAGGATGTCGCGGCGGACCTTCTCATCCTGCAGCCGATGCCGACGAGTAGACGGCGGGAGCCCCCAACGGAAACGAGGGGCGAGCAAACCACCGAGGGCGATGAAGAACAATTGGTTGTTCGGGAACGAATTGAGAAAGGTCCCGGAGAGGCCGGAGATAAGGAAATACATCATGAGCAGGCGCCACGCCGCACGATCCTCGCGAGGGACATTGCGCTGGGGTCGCGCGAGCGTCGCAAGCATGGCGATCGATAGCAGCAGGCCCAGTCCCCCGAGAACGTTCAAGAGTACGAGGTACACGTTGTCCTGAATCAGGTGTGCCTGTTCGTCAAGCGTGTCGGGAAGCAAGCTGTGCCATCCCAGCCCATCGAGGTAGGCCAGGAAATTCGTCCATCGGATGCTCGCGGTAAACAGGTCGGCGCCACGGTTTTCGCTCTCGATGCCGGTCTGCTGGAGCAGCGAGGCGACCGTGACGGCGGCGGCGACCATGAGCGCGAGGACGACGAGGATCGCGATCCGGTAGCGCACCATTGCCCGCCGCAATCTGCGGGCGGCACCATTGCGCGATGCAAGAAGCACGAGCACGCATGCCGCCAATGCCACCCATGCGGTGCGCGAACCGCTGGCAATCAGCGCGAAACACAGCGGAACGCTAAGGTAGACACTCAGGCGGCGGGTCAGTTGCGCCCAGGGCATGAGCAGAAGGGCCGCACCCACATACATCCCCAAGTTGTTGGGATTGAACAAGGTGGAGATCGAACGCACTCCGCCGGTAGCGGCCCAGTACGGAATGAACTTCTCGGCAAGAATGGTGAGCTCGACCATCGAGAAGATGCCGACGAGCGCACCCGACCACACTACCGCGCGCGCCAGCCCAGATGTCGCACGCGGAAAGACGGTGAGAAGACACGAAAAGCCGACCATGGTCAGCATGGCGAGCACCGACGTCGCGAAGAGGTTCGTGGGGCCCCCCGTTCCAAGATGTGCAGCGAGTACACCGGTCAGTATGAGGACGAAGGTCGCGGTTCCGACGTCGCGTGCGCGCGCGATGAGGTATGTCGAGAGCGCTGCGCAGACCACGTACTTGACGAACTTGTGGGTGAAGCCTTCCTCCACATCGAGCACGAACTCCCCCGAAAACAGCGTCTGGACGTAGTACAGGCTGGACACGAAAAGCCAGAGGTAGACGCCCTTGAGAGCGACTGGCGTCGACTGGATCGGGGCGGTGCGCGAGCGCTTCACGATGTCGCCACCTTGTGAGAGAACGGCACAGCGCCGGGACGCAGCATCGCGTGCAGACACGGCCATGCCAGGAGCGCGGACCCGAGCAGGCGCGCAGCAAGGTCGACGCCTTGCGACAGCGGCGCGAGGTGGAGCAGCATGGCAAAGGCGCAAAGTGCGAGACAGGTGCCTGTCTCGAAGCGGACCGGCAAGACGAGTAGCCGCAACCGCAGATTGACGAGCAATGCTGTCAAGATGGCCATCGCGCCGTATGCGACGATCGAACTGAGCGCCGCTGCCTCCCAGCCAAATGCGGGAAGGAGCCACAGGTTCGCCAGAATCTTGAGGAGCACACACACCGTCGCGATCGCCGATAGAAGCGCCGTGCGATGTGCAAAGTGCATCAGCCGCCCCCACACCTGGAACATCACCGAAAACAAGCCGCCCACAGCGATGGCGGGAACCAGCTGAAGCGCCGGCGCGTACTCGGAAGGTACAAGGTACGCGGACAGCGCGGGGCCGAATGCCACGAGTGCGGTCGCGATCAGATAAGCAACGCAGAACGCGCGCCTGCCGTCGACGCGCACCTCGTCGTGCCTGCCGTCGTTCATGGCGCTGAAGAAGCGCGGGTTCATCGCGCTCAGGAGGGCGCTCATGACCAGGGTGAACAGCATCCCGATGTTGAACGCCAAGCTGTAGAGCCCGACAGCTTCCTTTCCGAAATAGCGATCGAGCATCATGCGATCCAGCTGCGCCAGCAGTGTGATGCTCAGCATGTATGGAATCAGTGGCAGCGAATAGCGCAAGATGTATGCGAACAGGGGCCGATTGAACTGCCACCTAGTCGTGTCCTTGAAGGCCCAGACGGTGTAGAGCACCAAGAGGATGGACAGAAGCGCGTCCGCGGAAATTACGGCGAGGTGGCGGTCCTGGGAGACGAGTTGGAGCAGCCCGATCGCAACGCCGAAGGTCAGGACCGCCTTTCCTGCGATGACGCGCAGCAGCGTTCCGCTTGTCTGACGGAACACAGCGTACTGGGTGAGCAGGGACTCTGCGAGCTGCCCGGCGACGACGGCCATCAGCAGCGGCAGGGTGATCGCCGGAAGGCCGGTCAAGCCCGATGCCAGGTCCGAGAACCCGAGAAGTCCCGCGGTACTAGCTGCGAGCAACACGGCAAGGGCGATCTGCGTAGTGCCGAGAAACGCCGGCAGGTCCGGGGCCGGCAGGTAGGCGTAACGCCCGAGCGCGGTATGTAGGTTGAGGGACACGGCGATCCCAAACACCCAGATGAACGACGTGAACAGGTTGAGAATGCCGTACTCGGCCACGGTCATCAGGTGGCTGAAGACGAAGATCGACGCCAGCGGCACGAACTTCCCCGCGACTGCACTGCCCAGAAAGTTCAGGGCATGGCGGACGGTGGGCGACACGCTTGGCATGGGGGCCCCTTTCCCGCTCAGAGCGAAAACCCGTCGTCGACGACGAGATTCTGCCCGTCCATGTGACGTGAAAGGTCCGACAGCAGGAAGACGAGCGTTCCGGCGAGGTCGCCCGGGTCCAGCATGCCCTTGCTCGCGCACTCGCGGCCATACGCCTGAAGAAAGGGCTCCGGCTGGCGGTCTAGGATGCCGCCGGGACTCAGAGCATTGACCCGAATGCCCGTTCCCTTGAGGTATTGCGCGAAGTAGCGCGTCAGGTGGAGGACGCCCGACTTGATCGCGGCATACTCGACGGGCATCGTCATCGCCGTGCCTTCGTAGACCGAAAAGCGCGGGGCCATGACGCCGTAAATCGACGACATGTTGACGATGTTGCCGGCCCCTTGCTGCCTGAAGTACGCGGCGAAGCGCTGCATGACCAGGAAGTAGCCGCCGAGGTGCATCCCGAGGTTGTCGCAGAAGTCGTCGAAGCTGACGTCCTCCATACGCCTTCCGTAGCGGGCGTTGCGCGGGTAGGCATTGTTTACCACCGCTTGGATTCCGCCGAGCGCGCGGCCGTGCTCGATCAGCGTGTCGATGGACTCGGCGCGGGTGATGTCGAGTGATGCTGCCACCGCTCCATCGGCGATGTCATCACAGATTGACGCAGCGACCGTCTCCGCAGCGTGGAGGTCGCGGTCGGCCACGATAGCCTGTCCGCCGTGTTGGGCAACCGCGCGCGAGAAGGCACGCCCGAGAAGGCCTGCGCCGCCCGTAATGACGATGCGTTGGCCGTGCAGAAGAGGAGCGTTGGTGTTCATGCGCTGGGCGACGCCCACCGGTTCATGAGGAAGTCGACGAAGAGGAAATCGAGATCGGAATCGATGTCGATAGACCTTTCCTCGGGCATTACATGAAGCCGCGTGCCGGCGTTGAAAAGAGGGGTGTCCGACACGAGCGCGGCACGCGTCCATACGTAGATCGAGGCGTTCATGTCAAAGCAGGCCGGCGCGTCTTGGCGTCGAACGAAGGGTGGGTCGGCCGGCTTAGACAATCCGATGCTGCCGTCCGTCCGTCGCTCGACCATGTTGAAGTACGGCGAGCGCCGTGCCGGCATGGCGGTGATGACGTTGGTTGCACCCGGGCTGCTTTCAAGCAACTGCACGGCGTCACGGATGTCGTCGGCCGAGCGCAGCGGCGAGGTGGCGTCCAGGTCCACACAGGTGTCGAAACGCGTGCGCAAACGCATCTCGATCTGCTCGACCGCATGACGGATGACGGGCAACTTGGCCGCCGTGTCGGTGGCAAGTTCGGCCGGGCGCTCAATGAGCTCGGTGGCGCCGTGCTTGCGCGCGGTGTCGAGAATTTCGGCCGAGTCGCTGCTTACGGCAATCACCTCGAAGAGCCCGCTCTGGAGGGCCTGCCGCAGGCTGTGCGCGATGAGCGGCAGCCCGCCGATCGGGCGCAGGTTCTTGCCCTTGACGCCCTTGGAGCCCGCACGGGCGCAGACGGTGCAGATTCGTGTCATCGCTGGATCCAGGATTGCGTCCGGGCGGCCTGCCGTGCGGCGTCGACAAGCGCGAGCGCGTCGAGCCCGTCCTCGATCGCGCACAGCGGCTCACCGTCGCCGCGCGCGAGGGCGAGATGCATCGCGCGGTAGGTCGCATCGCGTTCGACCGTGAACTGCAGCGCGTTGCCGCGGTCGATCCGCAGCTGGCCGCGCACCAGGTCGGCGTCGTAGGTGTGCTCGTGGGTGTTGACGACTATCTGCCGGCGCCCGGTGCGGTCAAGGTAGTTGAGCTGCACTGAGGCGACCGGGCAACGCGCGGTCTCAACGAGCAGCGTGAAGACATCATCACTCGTGATCTCCAGCGGGCCGAAGCGACCGCCCAGCGCCGCTACGCGCTGCCAGGGGCCCGTCAGCCAGCCGAGGTAATCGAGGTCATGGCTCAGGTCCAGCAGCACGCCGCCGCCGCGCTCGGCATGCGCTGAATAGCAACTGCGGTAGTCGGTGCCCGGGCGCCATTCGGGCAGGTACTGGCCAGCGTACACCTGCACCGAGACCAGCGGTTGCCCCTCGAGTTCGGCGCGCAACCGTTGGAGTACCGGATGGAAGCGCAAGTTGTAGGCCACGCAAAGGCGTTGGAAGCGGTGCGCAGGCAATAGACGCACGCGGTCGAACACAGGCTTCTCCACCAAGACGGTGCCTGGGTGGCCGAGCGCCGCCAACTCCTCCAGCACGTCGGCGTGCCGGTCCGTGTCGTTTGCGACGATGACGTGCTGTGGCCGGTGCGCCGTGCAGGCCTCGCGCAGCGTCATGAACGCACGCGCTACGCCTTCCGGCCGCGACGTCACGACGGCGACTTCGTGCCCCACTTCAGTCAGTAGGCGCGCATGCCGCTCACCGATCGAGCCGTAGCCGACAACGAGAAACCGCGCAGCGTTCACCCGAAGACCTTTTCAAAGTCGGCCTTCGCGCGCTCGTAGTCGGGCAGGCGCCCGATGTCCAGCCAGTAGCCGTCGATCCAGTGGCAGCGCGTGTGCATCCCGGCAGCCAGCATCTTGTCGAAGAGCGAGGGCATGTCGAAGAACTGGTCGCGTGGCACCAGTTCCAAAACCTGCGGCGACAGCACGTACATGCCTGCGCTGACGGTGAAGACCTGCGTAGGCTTCTCGTCGATGGCCGCGATGCGGCCGTTGCATTCCTGCACGACGCCGAAGGGCACCTGCATCTCATAGGGTCGCACGCCCATGGTCGCGTCGGCGCCCGATGCGACGTGTGCGTCAACCATCTCGCCGCAGTCTTCCTTGGTCAGCAGGTCGGCGTTGGTAATGAGCATCGGCAGGTCGGGCACCTCGGGCAACAGGCTCAGGGCGCCCGCGGTGCCCATGCGCTGGCGTTCGCGCAGGTAGCGGATCTCGATGCCCCAGTCACTGCCGTCGCCGAAGTGCGACTCGATCTGCTCCGCCTTGTAGTTGACCGCGAAGTAGAAGCGGCGAAAGCCCTGGTCGGCGAAGCCGCGCACGATGGTTTCGAGCAGCGGGCGCGATCCAACCTTGAGCATCGGCTTCGGCGTCTCGCGGGTGAGCTCCGCCAACCGCGTGCCCAGGCCGCCGGCCATGATCACGACCCAGTGGTCCCGTATCGGCAACTGCATGAAGTCGCTGACGAGCGCGAGGCCTACCACGCGGCGCTCAGCATCGACGATAGGCATCTGATGCAGGCCGAGGCGGCGCATCTTGGCGAGTACCGCGTGGCGGTCTTCGGTGTCGGAGGCGAGCGAAGGCTGTCCATGCATGATGCCTTGCACCGGATCGGCCAGCGATAGGCCACGCAGCAGCGCACGCCGCACATCGCCGTCGCTCAGCGTGCCGAGAAGACGCCGGTTCGCGTCGACCACCAGTGCGATCTGCGAGCCAGTGCGGTCGATCGTTGCGAGCGCTTCGCGCAGCGGCAGGTCAGGGGCGATAAGGGTCTTTTCCCAGTGCTTCATGGTGTGGGCTGAACAATCGCCGGAACGCCGGCCAGCAGGACATGACCATCATGATGGCTGCGCACGACCACCGCGCCGGCGGCCACCAGCGTGCGGGGACCGAGCACGAGTCCTTGGCGGACGACCGCACCCGCGCCGACATGGCAGCCGGCGCCGAGGCTCACGTCGCCGCAGACGATGGCGCCCGGGGCGACATGGACGTGGGCGGATACACAGACGTCGTGCTCGACGATTGCCCCTGTGTTGACGAGGGCCGCGGGACCGATGCGAGCGCCGGTCTGCACCACGCAGCGCGCGAGCAACTGCGCCGTGTCGGCGATGGTGGCCGTTGTGGAGACGATGGCTGAGGGATGGCGCACGCCGATGAAAATCCAGCCCGCCGATTCCAGGCGCGCCTGCACATCAGCGCGTGACGGCGAAGGCCGGGTACCGCCGATGCCGTTGGCCAGCCGAACGTCGTGCGGCGAATACGCGGCCAGCGCCTCGTCGCTGCCAAGCACGGGCAAGCCGCCGCGCTGCATGCCGGCCAGCTCGGCGCGCGGGTCGACGAATCCGAGTACGCGATGGCCCGCCGCCTGCAAGGCATCAGCGACCACGCCGCCGTGGCCGCCCGCGCCGACGACGATCACGGGCAAGGTCACGCGCCGCCTCCTATCGGTTCGTCGGCGGTGTAGTCGCGGTCGGCCGGCATGCCGAGCAGGTCCCACCAGTCGAGCGGGCTGCGGCCCTCGGCGGGGCGCTTGCAGGCGAGGTCAGCTTCCGCCAGCAGGTGGCCGCGCGCGATGGGGCGCGCGGCGACGATGCCGCGGCGGCCGATTCGACGATTGGGAGTTTCGGTCGGCTGCGGGAACTTGATGCCATCGCCGAGCGCGGACTCGATCGCGCGGATGCCCGCGACCATCTGCCCGAGTTCGCCGGGTTCGAGTGAGGCCGCATGGTCGGGGCCGGGCAGGGCGCGGTCGAGGGTGAAGTGCTTTTCGATCACGGTGGCGCCCCGGGCGACAGCGGCGAGCGAGATCTCGATGCCCAGCGTGTGGTCGGAGTAACCGACGGGCAGGCCGAAGGCTATAGCCATGGTGTCCATCGCGCGCAGGTTCACCGCCTCGGGCGGAGCGGGGTATTGGGTCACGCAATGCAGGAGGGTGACTTTGCTGCGCAGTGCGCTGCGTCCTTCGGGCGATGCATAGGCAGCGGTGAAGTCATGCCGCGAAGCGGGCGCGCCGGACTGCGTCAGCGCGAAAGCGATGACACCGAGCGCCGCTTCGATGTCGGCAAGGTCGCTCATACCGGTCGACACGATCAGCGGTCGTCCCAGCCGCGCGGCCTTCAGCAGCAGTGGGGCACAGGTAATGTCGCCCGACGGCACCTTGATGGCCGGCATGTCGAAGCCGGCCAGGAAGTCGAGGCTTTGTTCGTCGAACGCAGTCGACATGAAGCGGATGCCGCGCGCCTGGCACCGCGCCAGGATCGCGTGGTGCGCCTCCTGCGAGAGTTCGAGCTGGCGCAGCATGTCCTGCTGCGAGCCGTCGTCGCCGGTGTTCTTCGCCTGGTACGCAGCGCGGGCGGCCGAAGCAGTGGTCAGCGCATCGGCGCGGAAGGTCTGGAACTTCACCACGTCGGCGCCGGCGTCGGCCGCGGCATCGACCAGCTCGAGTGCGCGCGGCACCGCGCCGTTGTGGTTGACGCCGGCTTCGGCTATGACCAAGGTGTGCGGCTTCACTCGATCACCCGCAGCGCCATGAAGGCTTCGGCTGCCGCTGCCCCAGCGGCAACGCCGCGCAGCGTGGCTAGTGCGCGCAGCGCCTGCTCGCTGCGGGGGAAGGGGTGTTCGCCCATTTCGCCAGCGAACATCCGCATGATCTCTATCTTGCGATCGAGGTGCGCCGACACGTCTACGAAGAGGTTGGGACGGAAGCCGGGGTCGTCGCTTCGAAGGCCGAAGTCGGTCTCCGACAGCGTCTCGTAGACACGCACGCTACGAACGCTGGCGTAGCGGAAGCTCTTGCAGCAGGCTGCCACGGCGTCGAAAGTGGCGACGTGGTCGCTGTGCGCGTCGTTGCGGTAGGGCAGGTAGACCGTGTGCGGCTGCACCTCACGGAACACGCGCGAAACGGCATCCACCAATTGCGATTTCGCGAGCGTGTCGAGCCGCATCGTGGCGAAGCCGGCGCGGTGGACGCCGGTGAAGCCATAGGCTGCAGCGACGCGCGCAATTTCGGCCTCACGCGCTGCGATGCGTTCGTCCGTAAAGCCATCGGCCGGGTCCATGCGCGTCATCAGCAGCCAGTGGACGCTGCAACCTTCGGCGACGTGGCGCAGCAACGTCGCCCCGCAGCCGAGTGTTTCGTCGTCGGGATGTGGCGCGACGCACAGCACCGTTCGGTCAGACATGGAGAGGGTCCTCGGGCTTTCGGGCCAGACGCGCAAGGTCGAGCGAGTACAGAAGTTTCGCCGCGCGCTCGGCACTTCGGCCGTCACCATAGGGGTTGCGCAAGCCGACGAGCGAGTCGCGGAAGCCCGACGACGCGATCCGCGACAGCGCCGCGTCGATCGACGGGCGGTCGCCGTCGCAGAACACCACGTTGGCGGCGGCCAGCCGGCCGCGCTGGCGCTGACCGATGTTCAGGGCCGGCAGTCCGAGGCTCGCGGCCTCCAAGAGGCCTGCCGACGAGTTGCCTGCGATCAGCGTCGCGTGGCGCATCAGGTTCACGAACGCGTTGCGCGGCAGGTTGCCGTAGAAGCTGACGTTCGGCCGCGTGCCGGCCCGGCGGTAAGCCTCCATCAGGGAAGTGTTGCCCGGATCGGTGTTCGACGCCCCAATGCACACGTGGTAGCCCGCATCCGACAGTGCATCCACCGCATGCCGAACGTAGTCGCCCGCGATCAACCGCTCGTCGGCGATGGGATGAAAGATGAACAGCGCAAGAGGCGTGTCCGGCGAGACGCCGTCTGCCTGCAAAGCGCGCAGAACCTCATCGCGCGACAGGGACGGCTCCTGCATGAACTTGTCGAGCGCGACGCTGCCAATCACATGGATGCGGTGTGCGGGCTCGCCCAGGCGACGCAGACGGTCGCGGTGCGCTTCCAAGCTGACGAAGTGTGCGGACGCAAGCTTGGAAGTCGCATGCCGCACCGGGTTGTCGACGTGGCCGTCGGCAGCGTGGTCGCCGCCGAAGAAGTGCACCGTGGGAATGCCCAGGAAGGCGCCGAGCATGCCGCCTATCAGGACGTCTTCACGGTCGCCGGCGAACACGATCACATCGGGCGCGAAGCTGCGCACGATGTCGATCGAGGCGAACAGCAGCGAGGCCGCCGTCTTCAGGCGCGACGAGTGGCTGTCGGCGGCAAGCAAGGTCTCCACCTCGGCCAGAACCTGGAAGCCATCGCGGCGAATGTCGTTCACCGTCATGCCGAAGGCCGGTGACAGATGCGCGCCGGAGACCAGCAGGCGTAGATCGAACGCCGGGTCTGAATGAAGCACCTGGAATACGCGGCTCATCAGGTCGTACTCGGATCGAATCGACGTGAGGGCGAGAACGCGGCGCATGCTGCGGTTCAGAAGAGGTCGGAGAGCGCCATCTCGCGCAGGATGCGGTCGGCCCCGAAGGGCTGCGCGAGCGAGGTGCCGCCAAACCGGTACACCATGGACGTCGCGCCCTGAGCAATAGGGTGCGCGGCCGGGAGCAGCAAGTTGACGCGCGCGCGAGCCGGTAGCTGCGCCAGCTGTGCGGGATGCTCGAACGACAGCACGTCAATCGTGTCGCCGAAGCGCTTCCAGGCCAGGCCATCCTGCCACTGGTAGGTACTACCCGGGCGCGACAGCCTCCAAGCGCGCGTGGCGTCATCGCGCAAGTTCAGCCGCAGCAGGCCCGGCTCGGGGCGCAACTGATCGGCCGCCTGGCGCCACACGGGCTCGTCAAGGGTGACAATGCGTTCGGGCTCGCCGAGTTGCCAGCCGAGGCGGCGCTCGAAGCCGGGGGCGGACATGTCATTCGGGAAGCCCATCACCCAGGCCACGCCGGCGGCGCGGGCGCGCTCATACGTGGCGGTGGCGAGCTTCACAAAGAGCCCGTGCTGGCGGTGCGTGGCCGCGACCATCGTCGTCATCGACAGGCAAGTGGGTAGCACCTGACCGTCAGCGCTGACGGGCATCGGGATCATCGCGTAGTGGCCAACCATCGCGTCGCCGTCATAGCAGACGGTGACCCACGGGTCGCCGTGGGGGTTGGCAAGGTAAGCCCAGCGCCAAACCTCGAGCGACATGCGGTCGCCGAAGCATTCGACGAACAGCCGCTCGATCGCGGCTTCATGCGACTCGAGTTCTTGCTTGGTGTCCAAGACGATGGTTCGCATGGGCGCTTCCTCAACTGGCGAGCTTGGGGCTGCTCGGAAGATTGATCACCGCCTGCTCCATGCGCTCCGCCACTGCGAGTGGCGCACGCGGCGAGCCGGCGTACATGGGCAGCTGGTGCATGAGGGTCCAGACCGGCCGAGACATGTATCCAGCGTCGTTGAGCGCTCCGAGAATGTCGTCACGGAGGGTGGCGCACGAGGGCTCGAGGGCGATCGCGTTGAGCCAGAAGTTGCTCGACGTGTCGGCAGGCTCGTCGAGGAACCGGGTGTCGGCAATGCCGGCAAACGCGGCCCGGTAGCGCGCAGCGAGCTTGCGCTTGCGTTCGATGAATCCCGGTAGGCGCTCGAGTTGTGCGCACCCGAGTGCGGCGTTCAAGTTCGGCAACCGGTAGTTGTAGCCGACCTCATCGTGGATGAAATTCCACCGGTGTGGAACTCGCGCGGTGGTGGTCAGGTGCTTGGCTCTTCGGCCGAGCGCAGGGTCGTTCGTGAGGATCGCGCCACCACCGCCCGTCGTCACAACCTTGTTGCCATTGAAGCTCAGTGCGGACACCTTGCCCACGTTGCCCGTGTGGCGCCCGCGGTAGTAGGAGCCGAGCGATTCGGCGGCGTCTTCCACGAGCACGATGTGCCAGCGGCAAGCCACTGCGGCAAGGGCATCCAGATCGCCGGGATGGCCGAAGACATGCATGACGACCAACGCGCGGATGACGGCGCCGGTCCGCTTGTTGATGCAACAGCCGTTGCGTACCTCGGCAGTTTCGCGAAGGTGATCCTCCAGCTTGGCAGCGTCGACACCCAGAGAACTTGCTTCGGAGTCGACGAAGTGCGGCGTGGCACCCTGATAAGCGACCGCGTTCGCGGTTGCGATGAACGTCAGCGCCGGCATGAGCACCTCATCGCCGCGTTCGACGCCCGCGAGGATCAGGCAGATGTGGAGGGCGGCGGTGCCGTTGGCCGTTGCGATCGCGTATTTGGCGCCGGTGAAGGAAGACAGGTCGCGCTCGAAGCGGTCGACGTAGGCGCCCACCGAGGACACCCAGCCCGTATCGAGGCAGTCCTTGACGTACGCCCACTCGTTGCCCGCGAACTCGGGTTCATGGAGCGCAACCATTTGGTCGGGCCGCCCGAGCACCGAGCGGACCGCGTCGACGATAGCTGCCGTCACCGCGTGCTGTTCCACTGTGGCTCGTCCTCAAATGTTGTAGAGACCCGCCTTGTAGCGGCTCAGGTTGTCCTTGACCGAGAACCAGTCGATGGTTTCCTTCAGGCCGCGGGCAAGGCCTTCCTTGCCGGCGTACTCGGGCCGCCAGCCGGCAAGCTCGGCCGCAAGCCGGTTGTCGGCCCATAGCCTTTCGACTTCGCTGCCTGCGGGGCGCATGCGCTGCTCGTCGCTCGTGAACTCGACGTCGCGTTCCATGAGATCCGCGATCAACCGAGCGGTCTCTCCGATGGAGATTTCATAGTTGCTGCCGATGTTGACGACCTGCCCTATCGCTGCATCGCATTCGGCTACCGCAACAAAGCCTCGCACCGTGTCCCGTACGAAATTGAAGTCGCGCGTCGGGTGCACTGCACCCAACTTGATCTGGCGCGCTCCGGAGGCGATCTGAGTGATGATGGTCGGGATGACCGCGCGGGCCGACTGACGAGGCCCATAGGTGTTGAACGGCCGGATGATCGACACCGGCGTTTCGAAGGACGCATGAAAACTCGCCGCCATCTGATCCGCGCCGATCTTGCTCGCCGAATACGGTGACTGGCCTTGCAGGGGGTGCGCTTCAGTGATGGGCACGAAGCGCGCGGTGCCGTACACCTCGCTGGTGGACGTGTGGACAACACGCTCAACGCCCAGTTCGCGCGCTGCCTGGACCACGTTGAGCGTTCCCTTCACGTTGGTGTCAACGTAGGTGTCGGGCGAGTGGTACGAGTAGGGGATGGCGATGAGCGCGGCCAGGTGCATCACCACGTCGC
>JBIQKU010000268.1:0-3351 GCA_044506225.1 Rubrivivax sp.
ACGCCTTCTTCGACCGGGCCGGCGTCGCCGTCGAGCGCATGCATCAGCGCATGCCAGCCGAGCAGGCCGCACTTGATGCGGCTCGGGTAGCGGCGCACCGCGGCCAGGCTCACCAGCTTGCCGATGGGCGCGCCTTCGGGTTCTTCGGCGCCGGTGAGCACGGCGCGGAAATGCTGCTGCAGTTCGCGCGCGGCGGCCACGTCCTTGCCGCGGATCGCCTCGGTCATCATCGACGCGGATGCCATGCTGATCGCGCAGCCGCTGCCGTGGAAGCGCACCTCGCGGATGGTGTCGCCGTCGACCTCGAGCTGCACGCTGAGGTTGTCGCCGCAGCTCGGGTTGTGGCCGCGCGCCTGGTGGGTGGGCGCGCTCAGGGTGCCGAAGTTGCGCGGCGAGCGTTTGTGCTCGATGACGACTTCCTGGTAGAGGTCGGTGTCGGCGCTCATGGCCGCGCTCCCGAGGGGAGGGTTGCGAGCGGCCGCATCCCCATGTGCCGGCCGCCCCTCATCGCAACACCTCCACAGCACGCGCCACCGCGGCGACGAGGCGCTCGACCTCGTCCAGCGTGTTGTAGACCGCGAACGACGCCCGCGTCGTCGGCCCCACGCCCAGGTGATCCAGCAGCGGCTGTGCGCAGTGATGGCCGGTGCGCACCGCGATGCCGGCTTCGTCCAGCAGCGTGCCGATGTCGTGCGGGTGCGCATCCTCGACCACGAAGGAGGCGATGGCCGAACCTTCGGTGTTCGGCGACAGCACCCGCACATCGGGCAACTGCTGCAGGCCGCTCACGGCGCGCGCACGCAACGCGCCGAGATGCGCATCAATGTGTTCATGGCCCAGCCGAGTGATGAAGCTCGCCGCCGCCGCCATGCCCACCGTGCCGGCGACATTGGGCGTGCCGCCTTCCAGCCGCGCCGGCAGGTCGGCGAAGACTGCGTCCTCGAAGGTGACCCACTGCACCATGTCGCCGCCCAGGCGCAGCGGCACCAGGCGCTCCAGCGCGGCGCGGCGGCCGACCAGCGCGCCGATGCCCATGGGCCCGTACATCTTGTGCGACGAGAAGGCGAGGAAGTCGCAGTCCAGCGCGGACACGTTCACGTTGCCGTGGCTCACGGCCTGCGCCGCGTCCAGCACGGTCATCGCACCCGCTTCGGCGGCGAGCGACAGCAGTTCCTCGAAGGGCGGGCGCTCGCCGGTGGCGTTGGCGCAGGCAGTCACCGCAAACACACGCGTGCGCGGCCCCAGCAGCCGGGCCAGATCGTCCGCATGCAGGCGGCCTTCGGCATCCGGCTTCAGGATGTGCAGCCGGGCGCCCGCGCGGCGTGCGGCCATCTGCCAGGGCACGAGGTTGGCGTGATGCTCCAGGCCGCTCACGATGATCTCGTCGCCCGGCTGCAGCACCGCCGGCTTGTGGCCCGGCACCGACAGGCCCAGCGCCACGAGGTTGATGGCCTCGGTGGTGCCGGAGGTGAACACCAGCTCGTGCGAATCGCCCGCGCCGACGAACTTCTTCAGCGTCGCCCGCGACGCCTCGTAGGCATCGGTCGCACGCTGGCTCAGCGTGTGCACGCCGCGGTGGATGTTGGCCCGGTCGCGCTGCTCGAAGCCGGCGGTCGCGGCGAGCACCGCGAGCGGCGTCTGCGTCGTCGCGGCGTTGTCCAGGTAGGCGACGGGCTGGCCATGCACCTTCTGCGCAAGCACGGGGAACTGCGAAGCGATGTCGTGCAGCGCCGGCGCGCTGCCGGGTGTCCACAGGCGTTGCATCTCACCCATGGAGGCGCTCCTTGTCGGCACCCAGGTGATGCGCGATCACGTTGGCGAGCAGCTCGTCCACGCCAAAGCCTTCCAGCAGCTCGGGCGTGTCGATGCAGCGCGCGAGCAGCGCGGCGATCTTGCCTTCGATGATGAGCGCGCGTGCGTGGCGCTCGTCCAGGCCGCGCTGGCGGGCGTAGAACAACGCGTCCTCGGGCAGCGCGCCCCAGGTGGCGCCGTGTGCGGCCTGCACCTTGTCGTGCAGGATCTCGAGGTGCGGTCGCAGCACCAGCTTGGGCTGCCCGCCGGTGGGAATGCCCGACAGGCGCTGGCGCACATCGGCCTCGTCGGCGCCGGGCTCGATGCGGGTGAAGGCATTGGCCACGCCGCGTGCCTTGCCGCTCGCGAGCATCAGTGCCTCCACCGCGCTCGCGGTACGCGCCGCGCCGTGGCGGGTGTGCACCTGCTGCTCCATCGCACTGCCGGCGGCAAAGAGCGCGCCACCGCTGCGCGCGCTGGCGCCGGTGGCGGCGAGCAGCAGCTCGCTGCGCTGCAGGTGGTAGCGGCTGCCGGCGGCGATCAGCGCCTGCGCGTAGTGCGCATCCTGGGCCAGCGTGGCGGCGAGGCGGTGCGCCACACGGTCGTCGGCGCCGGGCGTGACCACGCGCACATGCTCGAGGCGCGCGCCGCGGCCGAGCGTCACATGCACATCCAGGTTCTGCACGAGCGCGCCCGTGGGGCCGTCGTGCTCGTGCAGCTCCAGCAGCACGCAATGGGCGCCGGGCTGCACGTCCACGACCAGCATCGGCGCCTCCACGGCCGCGCGCGGGCGATGCCGCAGCACCACTGCCACGGGCTCGTCGGGTCGGCTCGCATCCGGTTCCACCCGCAGGCGCAGGCCCTGGCGGCACAGCGCACGATGGGCCCAGGCGAAGCGGTCGGCGTCGAGGTCGCGGCCGGTCTCGCCGATCGCCGGCAGGCCGGCGAACAGCGCCTCGCGTTCGGCGGCGACGGTCGCGTCCAGCCATTGCGCGTGCACACGTTCGGGCCGACCCTGGCCGCTCGGATGCAGCGTCCAGCCCGCGCCGCGGCGGCGGTCGATGTCGGTGACGGGCGTGGCGCGCTCGGTAACGCCGTCTTCCTCGCCGAGCCAGACGGCGGCCGGCGGTGGTGGCAGGTGGCGGAAGAATTCCGAGTTCGCCGGAATCCAGCCGGTGGCGGCCAGCCGCTCGCGCGCGGTCAGTGCGTCGGCACGGGCGATGTTCATGAGGCCTCCGCAAGCGCCGGGGTGCGCGCGAAGCCTTCTTCGGCAATCTGCTGCGCAAGCGCGATGGTGCCGCTCTCGGCGATGCGGCCCTGGTCGAGGCGGTGCACCGCATCGGGCTGCAGCGACTCGATCATGTTCAGGTAGTGCGATACCACGAGAAAGGCCGTGCCCTTGGCACGCAGCGACTGCACCAGCGAGACGATGGCGCGCACGCCGTCCACGTCCATGCCGGAGTCGATCTCGTCGAGCACCGCGAGCCGCGGGTTCAGCAGCGCGAGCTGCAGCAGCTCGTTGCGCTTGCGCTCGCCGCCGGAAAAGCCGTCGTTCACCGG
>JBIQKU010000269.1:0-3333 GCA_044506225.1 Rubrivivax sp.
ACACCTTCGCGCTGCGGGCGCTCGAATCGCTGAATGCGCCGCTGAACGGCGCGGTCGAACTGCATTTCACCTACGACGAGGAGTTCGGCGGCGAACTCGGCCCCGGCTGGCTGCTGGCGCAGGGCCTGACGCGCCCGGACCTGCTGATCGCCGCCGGCTTCAGCCACGAAGTGGTGACCGCGCACAACGGCTGCCTGCAGCTCGAGGTGACGGTGCGCGGGCGCATGGCGCATGCGGCCGTGCCGCACACCGGCGTCGACGCGCTGCAGGCGGCGGTGGCCATCCTGAACGCGCTGTATGCACAGAACACGCGCTACCGGCAGATCCGCTCGCAGGTGCCCGGCATCACCCATCCCTATCTGAACGTGGGCCGCATCGAAGGCGGCACGCACACCAACGTGGTGCCCGGCGATGTGATGTTCCGCCTCGACCGCCGCATGATTCCCGAGGAAGACCCGCAGCAGGTCGAAGCCGACGTGCGCGAGGTCATCGCCCGGGCGGCCGATGCCTGCGCCGGCGTGAGCGTGGAGATCAAGCGCCTGCTGCTCGCGCATGCGCTCACGCCGTTGCCCGGCCATGAGCGGCTGAGCGCAGCACTCCAGCGCCATGCCCACGAGGTGTTCGGCGAACACATCCCGGCGCGCGGCACGCCGCTGTACACCGACGTGCGGCTGTACAGCGCGCAGGGCATCCCGGCGGTCATCTACGGCGCCGGCCCGCGCAGCGTGCTCGAGTCCAACGCCAAGCGCGCGGACGAACATGTGCGCCTGGACGACCTGCACGGCGCGACCCGCGTGGTGGCACGCGCGCTGCACGACCTGCTGGCCTGAACCTCCTCCCTAGAATTCACGATGGATTCCAACTTCCCCGACTCGGTGCTGGCGCGGGTGCGCCGCGTGGTGCAGGACTCGCTGCCCTGCCAGGCGGCGCCGGTGCAGATGGCGCTGGCCACGCTGCTCACCGAGGACGCCGAGCCGCTGCGCGCCATGATTGCCTGCAGCCTGCACGACGGCGAGGCGGCCGTGCAGGTCGGCGCGGCGCTGGATCTCATCGACATCGGCCTGCGGCGGCTCCATGCACGCGTGGAGGACCCGGGCGACATGACCGCCCTGCTGGGCACCGCGGGCAATGTGCTCGCCGGCGACTACCTCACCAGCGGCTCGTTCAAGCTGCTGGTGCGCAGCGGCGACATGGCCATGCTCACGCGCATTGCCGACGCCATCACCCGCACCTGCGAACTCGTCATCCAGGAACACGTGGACGCCGCCGCCGGCCGCCTGCCGGATGCGGCGGCCGCGCCGGCTCCGCTGGGTGAAGTCGCCGGCCACTGCATCGCCCTGCTGGCCGGCCATGGGGAGGATGTCGCCCTCACCGCCGCGCGCATGGGCGGCCGCCTCGCCGCCTGCCAGGTGCTCGCGCGCCGTGCGAGGCGCGAACCGGCGCTGGACGCCACCGCGGCCAAGGCAATGCTGGCCGAAGCCGCCCGCCTGTGCGACGACGCCATGCTGCAGGCCGAGGCGCTGCATGCGGCCATCGGCAACACACGGGCGCTGACGCTCACCCGCTGGATGCGCGAGCGCATCGCCGCGGCGGCAGTGAGGCTGGACCCGTCATGAACACACCGCATCGCCTTCTGCCGCGCCGGCGACTGCTGCTGGGCGCGGGCGCGGCCCTCGCCTGGCCCATGGTGTGCACGCCCGGGCGCGCCCAGGCCCTGCGCCGACCCACGCCCGCGCAGACCGAAGGCCCGTTCTATCCGCTGCAACTGCCGGCCGACCACGATGGCGACCTGCTGGTGCAAGGCGAGCGCCGCTACACCCAGGGCGAGCCCGCCTGGCTGGAGGGCACGCTCAGCGACACGCTGGGCCAGCCGCTGCGCGGCGCGGTGGTCGAGATCTGGCAATGCGACCATGCCGGGCGCTACCACCACCCGCGCGACGGCGGCCGCGCCGACGCCGACTTCCAGGGCTTCGGCCGGGTGCAGGTCGATGCGCAGGGGCGCTTTCGCTTGCGCACCATCAAGCCTGTGCCCTACACCGGCCGCACGCCGCACATCCACCTCAAGGTCAGGCGCGACGAACGCGAACTGCTGACGACGCAGATCTACGTGGCCGGCGAGCCGCGCAATGCGCGCGACGGGCTGTGGCGCCGGCTGTCGGAGGCCGAGCGGGCGGCGCTGACCGTGCCGTTCGCGCCGGGCGCCGATGGGCTGCGTGCGAGCGTGCCGCTGGTCGTGGCCGTGTGAGCACGTCGCAGGCAGCACGCCGCATCCGTTCGCACTGAGCTTGTCGAAGTGCTCGTGCGCACCGGCCGCACGAAGCACCACCCGTTCTGTGCGCAAGGGCTTCGACAGGCTCAGCCCGGACGGTTCGTGGTGTGTACGGGTCTCGGCCCCCTGGCGGACGGGCCGAGCCGCCCTAGCCCATGCAGGTCCGGTTCTTCCCCGTGCGCTTGGCCTCGTACAGCGCCGCATCGGCGCGCTCCAGCGCCTCCTCGATGCGCTCACCCCGCCGGTAGGCGGTGACGCCGGCCGAGAAGGTGACGAACACCTGCTTGCTCTCGTGCATGAACAGCCCGCCGGTGAGCGAGCGCTGCAGCCGGGTGAGGATCTGCTGGCCTTCGTCCACCGGCGTGTCGGGCAGCAGCACGACGAACTCCTCGCCGCCGTAGCGCGCCACATGGTCCGTCGGGCGCAGCGTGCGGCTCACCACCTGGGCGAGCGAGCGCAGCGCCTCGTCACCGGCGCCATGGCCGAGCTGGTCGTTGAGGCGCTTGAAGTTGTCGATGTCCAGCAGGCCGATGGACAGCTCGGCCGCCGCCTCGCGCTCGATGCGCGAGCGTTCCGCGTCGAACTGCTGCAGCAGGCCGCGGCGGTTGGCGATCTGGGTGAGCTGGTCGGTCGAGACCTCGTCCGACAGCCGCTGCAGCTCGCCCTCGAGCTCGTTCACCCGCTCGCGAAGCCGCGTGGCCTCGCCGTGTTCGTCGTTCAGGCGCTGCTGCGTCTGGGCAACCAGCGCCTGCACCTCGCGGCTTTCCTCCACCATGTCGCGCACCACGCCGGCCAGGCTCTCCAGCGAATCCGCGCGTTCGATGACGTCGGCATAGCGGCCCACGCTTTCGTGGAAACGCCCGGTCTGCATGCCCAGCTCCGACAGGTCGGTGAGCATGCGCTGCACCAGCGCCTTGAGCGCATCGCGCGCCCGCGCACGCTCCTCGCGCAGCTGCGCCTGCCGCTCGCGGGTGTCGCGCAGCAGCTCGCTCACCGACTTCACGCCGCGTGCGCTCAAGCCCTCGTCGATGCGCACGCGCATCGCCTCGCACTGGCCCTTGGCC
>JBIQKU010000037.1:0-23110 GCA_044506225.1 Rubrivivax sp.
GAAGAACCAGTCGCAGTTGCGCGTGCCGCCGATGCCCTGGATGACCTGGCTGCCGTCGTTGTCGGCGAACGGAAACTTCAGGCCCGACTTGATCACCGCGGTGCTCTTGCCCGCGGCCGGGTTGCCGATCACCATGTACCACGGCAGCTCGTACAGCGCTGCACTGCCGGTGGACTGCCCCAGCCTGGACGTCTTGATGGTTTTCACCGCCTGCTGCAGCCGCTCGCGCAGCGCGCCGACCTCGGCCTTGCTCTGCGAGGGCGCCTTTTTCTGCGCGCGGGCGGCCTCGTCGTCGAGCGCCTGCTCCAGGCTCCGCGCCGCGCGCCGCGCGCGCACGCTGCGCACGATCCACACGACCAGCCAAACGACGAGCGCCACGCCGATGGCGATGGCCGCGTAGACCAGCGCCAGCTCCAGCGCGCTTGCCCCGAGGAACAGGAAGGTGGCGAGCGCGGCCAGGCCGAGCACGCCCATCACACGTCGATCGAAGAGGTAGGTGCGGATGGGAGGCATGACGTGTGGCGGACGGAAGGCGAAAGAGGCGGGTTCAGGCCGCGACCGGCGCTGCGGGGGCGCCGGGACGGGCGATCAGGGCGAGGCGAAAGAACGGGTCGGCCAGCGAGATGGCGGCGCAGGGCGCGTCCTGCGACAGCGCCTGCGCGGCGGCCGCGGCAATCACCATGAGCGCGCTGGTCGCGCCGGTGTGGCCGGACACCGTGCCGAGCACACGCATGTCCTCGGTCGGGTCCAGCTCGGGCAGCAGGGCCAGCGTGGCGCCGAAGAGTTCGGTGCTGCGCGCGGTGTGCTGGTCTGCATCGCACACCAGTGCCTTCACCTCGGTGGGCTCGATCCGAGAGGCGGCGAAGGCCTGGGTGCAGCCGTGCTGCAGCAGTTCGCTGGACACCTTGCCGGGCTCCTCGATGGACTTGTCGCGCCGCAGCACGGCCGGGCGGTGCAGGTGCGCGAACGGTGCGTCGTCATGCGGCGCCGGCGGCCAGCCCGGCCGGGCGAGCAGCAGTGCGGCGGCGGCCTCGCCGGGCATCACGCCCTTGGGATGGGAGGCCGCGGTGAAGAGGCGCCGCGCCTGTTCGAGTGCGGCGATGGCGGCCTCCGACAGGTCGCTGTGGCAGGCGGCGATCAGCAGCAGGTCGTCGCGCGACTCGCGCTCGTTCGCCTGCAACCGCTGGTCGGCGGCCAGCCACAGCTCGGGGCCGCTCGCGGCCAGCGTCTCGATGCGAAAGCTGGCCGCGGGCACGTCCTTCGAATGTTCGGCCACCAGCTGCGCGATCCAGGCCTGCGCCAGGCCGCGCTCGAACGCATGCCAGGTTTCGGGCAGCGCGACGAGCAGGCGCACCAGCCGGGGCGTCGCAGGCATCGCAGGCGTCGCGCCCGCGGCGGCGGCCGGTGCAGGCGGCGCGAAGCGGTCGCGCCACGGCGCGATGGCTTCCACCGCCCGGGCGAGCGGTGTGTGCAAGGCGGCGAGTGCGCGCCACACCTGCGCGCCGGCCTCCATGCCCTGCCATTGCGGTTGGTGCGCCAGCACGGCCGCGACCAGGGGCTGCGCGGCCGCTTCAAGTTCGTGCGTGTCGATGTCGACGATGCGCCCGGCCATCAACGGCATGCCGGCGTTGTCGCGGAGTTCGGCATCGAGCGCCGGACGCGGTTCGCCGGCCTTGGCCGCGTCCATCAGGTCCGCGGGCGAATCGCCGGCGGGGCTGCGAAGCCAGGCGCCCAGCAGCAGGGTGGTGGCATGGCGGCGGGCGTCGTGGGCGCCGGCATCGGCACTGGCTGCCGCGCCGCCGGCCGGAGCCGCCGCAGCCCGCGCCGCGGCCGCGGCGGCATGCCGCTCGCCCGCACCGCGCCACGCCCACCGCAGCCCCAGCAACAGCCCGAAGCAGGCGAGCGGCAGCAGGCCGAGGTAGATGACGATGTCGGCCACGCTGAACTCATGGCGCGTGCGCTCCCAGTGCCACAGCACCGAGATCCAGATGAGCGCGGTGATGAGGACGAAGGCCAGCGCGCCGGCGAAAAACTTGCTCATGGTCAATTCGAGCGAGCACCGCGCCGGCACGCGCGCAGCGCCGCGTGTCGCATCACGCCGCTCAATCGGTGCTAACGCTCTGCGACGCGAGCAAGGTGGCGCCGCAGGCCGTCTTGTCGCCGTGGCGCGCGGCCGGGCGGCCGTCGATCAGGCAGGTCGGGTCGCCGGTCACGATGGTCGTGGTGCGCCCATGCCCTTTCTTCGGACAGGTCACCTGATCGCCGACGCGGGCGATGGCGCGGCCCGCCGCATCGCTGCCGGGTGCGCCCTGGATGACCTCGCCACCGTGGTCTGTCTTGTCGCCGATCACGATGAAGGGTCTGGTCATGGGGTTCCTCCGCTGAGTGCTTGTCGTTGTCGTGGGCCTGCGCGATGCGGCGTCAATGCAGGTGCTCGGTGTGCGTGTTGCCGTCACGCGCGGCGGCGAGCGCACCCGGGCGGCGCAGTTCCACATGGCCGTAGTCGCGAATGCGTTGCCAGTCGCCGCCCCAGGTGAGGCCGACGGAGCGTGCGACCTCGCCGTAAAGCGCATAGCCGCGCGCTGCCCACGGGTTGTCCTCCGAGATCACGATGCGCCCGTCTCGCAGAAACGCGAGGTCGGCCGCGAGCCCTGCCTGGTGGTAACTCTGGCCGGCGCCGGCCCGTGTGACCTGCGGACCGCGTGCAGCCAGCTGTGCCTGGCGCTGTGCGCTGCGAAAGCCCTCGAGCAGCACCATCTCGTAGCCGTGCTGCTCGCGCATCAGCTTGAAGACGACCAGCAGGCGCTGGCGGAAGTCGGCGTCCAGCAGCTCCCATTGCCGGCTCGCATGCTGCAGGTCGGGTCGCGCCTGCGCGACCTCGCGCGTGGTGAACAACTCGGGCGGCAGCGGCGATGGGGGCGCCAGTTGCTCGCCGTGCAGCAACGCGGCGACCTGGGCATTCACGGGGCGCGAGGCGGTGTGGTCGTAGCCCTCGAGTTCGAGCAGCCCGCGTGCAGCGATCGCGGTGAGCGGGCCGGCGGCCAGCGTCACGGTGGCCAGCGTGATCCAGACGGCGTGCCGGCGGACCCAATCCATCGCGCTCGACGCACCGCGCGCGGCCTGCACGCTGCCCGAGCGGATGCGCGAGAGGCCTCTTGCGCCCACCGCCTGCGATGCCGCGCGGCCACGCTGGACGACACGCTGACCGTGACTTGCCGCCCATTCGCGCGCGCCTGGAAAGAACAGCAGCGTAAGTGCCAGACTCAGCAGTGTGAAATACAAAACGACACCGAAAAGCATAGGTACTTACAGTTAGTCCGAGGCCAAGGGCGGCGCAGTTTGCCTGAGGGGTATGGCCCTCGGCACCCCCTCTTTCAAGGAGCAGGAAGCCTGGATCGCGTCGATAGAATTCCCCGCGCTGCAAGCCGTACAAAGCGCTATCTCTCCTCGTTCAAAGGGGGCGCAACGCGGATTCGAAAGCACCTTTCAGCGCCTTGCGAAAAGGTGTCCAATTGCAAGCAGCAGGGAGAAACGGCTTGTCCAGCGAAGAAGAACAAACCGCGTCGTCACGCCGTGATGGGCGCCCGAGCCTGGGCGGTTCGCCGGGCCCCAAACAAGAGCAGCTCAGCATCCTCGCGAGCGTCGAAGGCGCGTCGCGCAGCATCCCGTCGGCCAGCACGCGCCGAGGCGGGCCATGGCTCGCTCTTGCGCTGCTGGGCGTGATGGCGGCGGGCTACTTCGTCTCGCCGATGCTGTCCTCATCGGCCGACCCGGGATCGAACCCCGTCGCACTGCGCGACGAGCCGCGCGCCGCGCCTGCGGCGGCTGTCGCGGCCTCGGCGGTCGCCTTGGCCGCGCATGCGGCCGACGACTCCGCTGCCGCGCCCGCCCATGGCGCGGCACGCATCGAAACCATGGCATCGATCGCCGGCACCGAGCCGCCCGGCGCCGACGCGTTGATGCGCCTTGTGCCCGCCATGAGCGCGCAGGCGTCGGCCGAGTCACCGTCGAATGCCGCGCCTACGGCTGGCGATGCGGCGGGTGACGCGCAGGCGCCTGTGGTTGTCGCCAAGCTCGCCAGGCCGGTGACCACCGTCCCGAAGAAGCGACCGGCACCTCAGCGTGCGGCGCCGGCGCGCGAAGATCATGCCTCGGAGGATGCCGACGTCGACCTGCTGGCCGCGCTGATGGCGCACGTCTCACGCGAAGGTGGCACGCCCACGTCGATGCACGTTCAGCCGGCCACGCACGTGGCCATGGCGCATACCTCGATTGCCGACCTCGTGCGCAGCTGCAACGTGCTGTCGGCCGCGGCGGCCAGCCAGTGCCGCCAGCGCATCTGCGAAGGCTATTGGGGCAAGGCCGAGGCCTGCCCGGTGAAGTCGCGCCGGGCGCGTTGACCATGGGAACCGCAGCTGTTGCGGACGCGCTGCTCACGCCCGGCCCGATGCCGTTGCCGGACGTCTTCGATTCCGCCTCGCGGCTGTACTGTCTCGAAGGCGAGGGTGAGCTCGCCGAGCTGCTGGCCGAGGCCTGGAGCTCGCGCGAATCCTTGAGTGCGCCCTGGGAGCTGAAGCTCAGCGCGCTCAGCCTGCGCGCCGACCTCGATGTCGCCGCCATGCTCGGGCGCAAGCTCACGCTGATGACCCGGCTGGCCGACGGCAGCGAGCATCGGCGCCCCGGCCTCATCACCGCGGCAAGCGCGTGCGACTCGGACGGCGGCTTTGCGCGCTACCGGCTCACGCTGCAGCCCTGGCTCTCGCTGCTCGGCCACACGCGCCGCAGCCAGGTCTGGCAGGAATGCACCGTCACGCAAATCATCGAGAGCGTGTTCGCCGCCTACCACGGTCAGGCGGCTTGGTCCTGGGCCGACGACATCGCGCAGCACCTGCAGGCAAGCCGCAACGCGGGTGTGCGCAGCTACACCGTGCAGTACCGCGAGACCGATCTCGGCTTCGTGCAGCGGCTGCTTGCCGAAGAGGGCATCGCCTACCGTTTCGAACTCGACGAGGGCGCACCGCTCGGTCACCAGCTCGTGCTGTTCGCCGACAGCGCGCGCGACGTGAGCTGCCCGGAAGACATCACCAGCGCGAGTGCCGTGGGTGGGCGCGGCATCCGCTTCCATCGCGCCAGCAGCCAGGAAGAGCAGGACGCGATCCAGGCTTTCGGCGGTGCGCGTCGCATCGAGTCAGCCAGCACCACGGTGCTCGGCTGGGACTACAAGGCCAAGCGCAGCATCGCCGCAAGTGCGCCCAGCGTGGGCGCCAACGGCGGCGAGAACGCGCCGCGTCTGGAGCGCTACGACCATGCCGGCGCCTATGCCTTCGCCGACACGGCCGAGGCCGAGCGTGCCGCGGTGCTGCAGCAGCAGGCACTCGAGGCACGCCACAAGCGCTGGCTGGGGCGCAGCACCGTGCGCAGCTTTGCCGCCGGCACCACCTTCGAGCTGACACAGAGCACGCTCGACCTGCTGAGCGCGCTCGGCGAGCAGCGTGCGAACGAGCACGGCCAGGACCGGCGCTTCCTGCTCACGCAAGTCATCCACGCCGGCATCAACAACCTGCCCAAGGACCTGAGTCAGCGCATCGCCGAGCGCAGTGGCGGGCAAGGCGCCGACCTGCTCGAACCCTGGGTCGACGATGCCGTGCGCCGCCAGGCGGCCGAGGCCGGTTACGGCAACGCCTTCGAGGCGAGCCGTGCCGTCGTGCCCTGGCGCCCCTTGCTGCTGGACGACACCGGCGCGCGCCTGAACCCCAAGCCACTCGCCCCGGGCCCGCAGACCGCCACCGTCGTCGGCCCGAACGGTGAGACCGCGGCCCGCGGCGCCGACGAGATCCACACCGACGCACTCGGGCGCATCCGCATCCGGCTGCATTTCCAGAGCCGCCCGCAAGGCCCGGACACCAGCATCACCAGCACCTGGGTGCGTGTGCTGCAACGCTACGCCGGCGCCGGCATGGGCTTGCAGTTCATCCCGCGCATCGGCCAGGAAGTGCTGGTTGACTTCGCCGACGGCGACATCGATCGCCCGCTCGTCATCGGTGCGCTGTACGACGGCCGGGGCGAAGGCGGCGTGCCGCCCACCCCCGGCGGGCGCAGCGC
This sequence comes from Rubrivivax sp., assembly GCA_044506225.1. Classification (GTDB taxonomy): domain Bacteria; phylum Pseudomonadota; class Gammaproteobacteria; order Burkholderiales; family Burkholderiaceae_C; genus JAKFDI01. Next base: position 6,103 of record JBIQKU010000037.1, read on the forward strand.
CGGCGCCGACACCAGCGTCATTGCCGACAGCAGCGACCACTGCCCCAGCGCCCAAGGCAATCTCGCCGGCGGCCACAGCCCCGCCTGGCACGGCGCGAGCCCGCAGGACAGCACGTCCAAGGGCGGCCAGCGCAACGCCGCGGCACTGAGCGGCTTCAAGACCAAGGAGTTTGGCGGCGAGGGCTTCAACCAGCTTGTGTTCGACGACACCAACGCGCAACTGCGCGTGCAGCTCGCGACCAGCGCCCACGCCACCCAGCTCAACCTCGGCCACCTGATCCACCAGGCCGACAACCACCGCGGGAGTTTTCGCGGCACCGGCTTCGAGCTGCGCACGGATGCCTACGGCGCTGTGCGCAGCGGCGCCGGCCTGCTGCTGAGCACCTTTGCCGCCCAGCCCCGTGAGCCCGCGGGCGACAACGCCGCCGGCATCGCGCTGCACGGCCAGCTCGACACGCTCGCACAGACTCTCAACGACGCCGCACGAACCCACCAGACCGTGCGCCTGGCAGGCCAGGTCGGCAGCATCAAGGCGGGCAAGAGCCACCTGAGCGACGCGCAAGCGCCGCTGCCCGCGCTGCACACGGTGCTCAAGGGCATGGTGAGCAGCGCCAGCGCGGACGAGGCGCTGGCCGACGCCGCCAGCCGCCACACCGAGGCGGGCCCCGGCAAGCTGCCGCACACCACCGACCCCATCATTGCCGTGACCGCCAAGGCAGGGCTTGCGGTCGTGGCGGGGCAGGACATTCAACTGGCCGCCGACGAGACCATCACGCTGGCCTCGGGAGAAGACACGCACTGGGCTATCGGCGGCGCGCTGCGCATCCACACCGGCCAAGCCATCGGCCTGCTGGGCGGTGCCATCAAGCCCGGCGACCAGGCGGTGGGCAACGGCGTGACCATGATCGCCGCCCAGGGTGATATCGACGTTCAGGCTCAGGCCGGCACGCTGCAGGTCGCCGCCAAGAACGACCTCAGCGTGCAAAGCGCCAAGGCCCACATCGACTGGGCAGCCGCCAAGCGCATCAGCCTGAGCACGGCGGGCGGGGCCAACATCACGATCGAGGGCGGCGCGATCACGGTGCAGTGCCCGGGGAAGATCGCGGTGAGGGCGGGGAAGAAGAGTTTTGTGGGGCCGCAGACGGTCAACTATCCCTTGCCAGCTCTTCCGGGAAGCATTTGCGTGGAGTGTTTACTCAGTGCACGAGCCACCGGGGCGCCGTTTGCGTTGCGTTGACATGGATCGCTATGAACCATTGGCACGGTTGTGGAACTCGTCTGGCACATCGCAGGCAGACGGTGCGCATGTCTTCGCGTTGGTGGATCACGCCGGCGCCGCGGGATTGATGCAGCGTCTGCAGGGCGATCGGTCGATCGCGTGGATCAGCCTCTTCGATAACTCGGCGGAACGCCGGGCGCTTGAAGTCGCGCCCATTCTCATCGACCTGGGCGTTGCGTCCGAGAGACCAAAAACCGCAGTTCGCATCCTGCTGGATTGGCTGCTGTCGACCTGTGCATGTAGCAATGCGGTGCTGCTGCTGCGATCGACGTACGCGCATCGCCCGCTCGCCGATGCCCTCGCTCGCCGGCTGAACGCCCTGCTGCCTGACAACATGCCCGTCATGCTGCGCTACTTCGACACGCGCGTATTCGCCTCGTTGCTAGCTGTCCTGTACCCCGAGCAGCGCCGCATGTTTCTCGGTGTCGCCACCGCGTGGTGGTGGTTCGATCGCGCGGGCACTTCGCACGTCGTTCCGAGCGAACCGTGCGCGAACGACGAACTACCCGTTCCCATTCCGTTCGACGAAGCGCAACAGGCGGCGCTCATTGATGCAGCCGATGCCGACGCCGTCGTATTGCAGATGCTCCGGCAGGCTCCCGACATGTGTGAGAGCCACACCCGCGGTGCACTTCACGCTCTGGTCGACGCGTGCCTGCCCCACGCGCGCAGCCACGGCATCGACGATGGTCGCGAGCAGGCTCTGTTCTGTCTTACGGCACTCGAGATCGGCCCCGCCTTCTATGACCAAGCCCCCTGGCGGGAGGCGCTACAGCGCAGGCGACAGGCCGGCCAGTCTCTTGCGAAGTTGATTCAGGAAATGACCACGTGATGAAAACGAGCGGTTCCAATCAACGTTCGCCGTCTCGCAAGGGATTGCGATCCTCCCATCGCGCACACGCGGTGCTCCTGGTGATCGCCGGCATAGCGATGGCCGCATGCGGCCATTCGCGCGATCGCGCATCGCAAGTCGCGACACAAGCGGAAATGGGGGGGACAGTGGCGTTAGCCGTCAACGGATTCAACTACACCGACCTTGTGATTTCCTACTTTGCTGTAGGCGCTGCGGGGGGAGGAAATCTGTACGTTAGTTCCCCAACGTCTGGTGGCGGGGGCACAAGCTGCTGCGTGATGTGGCGGCACGGCACGCCGTTACCGCAGACTGTCACGGTCGAATGGATGCGTGTTGTAGATGGGAGAGATCGGTGGTGCGAAAAGACCGTTCAGATCGTCGGTCCCGTGCCTGCCGACGCAACAGCGCTTGGGGTTCACTTCATGCCCGATGGAGAGATCCAGGTTGAGATCACAAAGGGTTATCCAAAGATGAAACTGCGGCTTGAGAATTTCGACGATGGACGAAGACGGGCTAGCGGGAATGTAATCCATGACGAGAAGGTCGCCCGGTGTCGCGATGGCCGGTGAACAGTTTCCGGCGGCGCACCAGTCACAGCAACGGCTCAAGAGCGCGGCGGCGGTCGCTGACTATCCGGGCCAGCCTGCCTGCCCTCCGTTGCCAGTGGCGGACGGCAAGCCGACGCTGGCCCAGCGTGCCGCGCAGATCGGCAACTCCGGTGAACGGTCGAGTTCTTTCCCTTCCTGCCAGCAACAACTGACGCTGACCTTTTTCTTCGATGGCACGGGCAACAACCGAGAGGCTGATATCGGCACCAACGAGCACAGCAATGTCGCTCGGATGTTCTTGGGACATCGGCCTGACAGCGAAAGCGAGGGGCGCTATAGGTTCTACATCCCCGGCATCGGCACCTACTTCCCGGAGATCAGCGATCCTGGCGGAACGACTACCGGCTTGGCCTTCGGCGCCGAAGGGCAAGCGCGCCTGACCTGGGCATTCGAGCAATTCACCGAGAAGCTTGCCTATCACGCCGCGCTGGCCCGGAACCCGGGAAATCGGATCACCATGATCCGCGTGGCGGCCTTCGGCTTCAGCCGCGGCGCGACCCTTGCCCGCGCGTTCGCTCGTGACCTTCAGAACCTTTGTGAACAAAGCGGGAGCACATGGCGCTTGAAGGACGGTCGCCACCCCATCCGCTTCTATTTCCTCGGTTTGTGGGACACGGTGGCGTCCGTCGGTCTTCCCATGAGCGCGAACAATACGTCGCTGACTCAGTCGGCAGGGTGGACGAGCACTGCGAGCGCGCTGAAAGGGCGCAACCTCACTCCGAACGGCGTCACCTCCTTGGCGTTCGGAGAACCCGGCGCCGACCCTGCCCCCGGCGTCCATGACGGACACATGGGATGGGCGAACAAGCTTGATGTGGTCCCGATCGTGGAGCAATGCATCCACATGGTGGCGGGGCATGAGATACGCAACTCGTTTCCATTAGACAGTTGCCGTCGCGGGCCGAGCTATCCCAACAGCGTTGAGGAAATGGTGTACCCGGGCGTTCATTCCGACGTGGGGGGTGGCTACCGGCCGGGCGAAGGTGCGCGCAGCGCCTTGCCCGGGCAGATGCTCAGTCTCATTCCGCTGCGGGCCATGCACCAGCGGGCCTGGGAGGCGGGTGTGCCGCTGTATCTGCTCGGGTCGTCGCCAGATCCAAAGGTGGCACAGTACTTCGCTGTCGATGAGGCCAGCCGGGCCGAGTTCACCAAATTGCGCGCGCTTTGGACGCACTACATGTCTCAAGTCGGTGCAGCCGGCAAGAACGTCGGGCAGGTGGTCAACGCGCATATGCGGTTGTACTTCGGCTGGCGCTTCTACCAGATCCGACGCAACGAGGCGGCGCGGGCAGACGGGTCGGATACGGTCGATGCTGCAACGCTGAAGCGGCTCGAGCAGCAATGGCGGCAGGAGCGCTGCCGAATCGAGGCCGAACTTGCGCCGGCCAAGGCAGCATACGATGCGGCGCAGCGGCGCGTCGACGTAGCGCGGAATGCCCTGAGGGCGGCGCAGGCCAGAGAGATCGAGTACGGACAGATGGTCGACCCGCGTCTACGAACCGCGGTTGACGACGCCGAGACTCACGCCGCACAGCCCCGCGACATCTATCTCAAGCTCAAGGCCCGCTACGACACGCTGCCGGGTACCGACGGCCTTTTGGAGAAGAACCTGGAGGTCTACGATGCGCAGCTGCTGGCGGATGCAAGAGCGGTTCACGCGCAACGTCGCGCCGCGCCACACCAGCGTCTGCGGCCGCACTATCGCAACCTCTTGGAAGCGTATGAAGCCGAGTTCGTGACGCACACTGGCATGCGCGACGAGAAGATCATCGAATTCTTCGACAACTACGTGCATGACTCCCTTGCTGGTTTCGCGCGAGATGCCACCTTGCCGTCTGACCCGAGAGTGATCTACATCGGTGACGACATGAAGTCAGACCACGCGAACGCTGCGCCGCTGGACCACCATCGTGTGGCCGTCGCTGCCTGAGGCCGCGGCTTGCAAGGAAGTTGGCGTAGCAGCAACCGCCACGTTGTAGCGCCGATAACGACGCGCGGCTGGTTCGTGCGGTTAACGCTGCGCCTACTGTTGTTGGCTTTGTCAGGCTGCGGCTTGATGCTCGGCGACAGCGGTACGGGCGTTGGCATCACCGGCATCGATCACCTGGACGAGCATCTGAGCGTCCAAGACTTCTCGGTGGATGGCTACAACGCTGCGCAGGCCGGGCAGGGCGGCCGCACTGTGTGTTGCGCGCTCGTTCCTGCGCAATGGCGTCCCGGGCTTAAGGTCCATGTGCGCTGGAGCGTGACCAACTGGCGCGAGCGAAGTGGGGAAGTGTTCGAGCGCGACGTCGAGGTCGACCGGTACGAGGAGATCGGACGTATGTTTGTTCATTTTCTCAACGACGGATCCGTACGAATAGCACTCGCAAACGAGCTTCCCGGAAGCCCCACTTATCCAGGGCCGCGAGACCATGTTCCTCGAAAGGAGCCATGGAAGAAGTATCCCTGGTCGACTCCGTCTAAATCGATCTTTGAATAATGCCCGACGTGGGCCCCGTTTCGCGCGGCTGGTTCGCGGGGTTATCGCTGCGCATACTGCTGTTGGCCTTGTCAGGCTGCGGTTTGATGGCCGGCGACAGCGGTACGGGCGTTGGCATCACCGGCATCGATCATTTGGACGAGCACCTGAGCGTGCAGAACTTCTGGGTGGACGGCTACAACGCCGTCCAAGCGGGGAAGGGCGGCAGCACGGTCTGCTGCGCGATCGTGCCCCCGCAGTGGCGCCCTGGGTTGAAGGTCTATGTGCGCTGGAGCGTGACGAATTGGCGTGAGCGAAGCGGGCAGATGTTCGAGCGGGACGTCGAGGTTGACCGGTACGACGAAATCGGGCGGATGTTTGTTCATTTCCTCAACGACGGTTCCGTACGCATAGCTCTTGCGAACGAACTCCCCGGAAGCCCGACATATCAGGGACCACGGAATCCGATCCCGAAGCAACAATTCCGCTCGCACGCATGCTCGACTTCCCCGCTCGACACCTCATCGGCGTGCGAGTGCCGGCGCCCGGTTGAGCTTTGCGGGGTCGTGCGCTCCTTTCAACGAACGCGTGACCCCGCCGCGATCACTCTGCCATGCAAACCCCCTCACCCCCACGCTCGAGCCGCACAAGCCCCTCGGCCACTACATCCCCCAGCCGCCCCACTGCACGCTGATGCGCCTGAACGAGCTCTCCTACCGAGGCGCCAGCCGCTTCATCGATGCTGCTGCGACACGCCGCTGAGCGTCGGCTGGCCTGCAGGGTCCAGTCGGCCACGAGCCGCGCGCCGCTGCCCGGTGTCGAATCGAAGCGCAGCACGTCGATGCGGATGCGCCAATGCGGTGCCTCGTCGGTGCTTGTTGTCCCCATGCCGTTGGCGGGCCCGAGCCGTGCCGACAGTCGCTCGGCGATGGCCGCGTGCAGTTCCTCGTCCAGCGGCGCGATCCAGCGGTCGTGTTCGAGCACCGCGAGGCTGCCGTCGGCTTGGCGCAGCACCATCTGCGGCCGGTCGACCTGGGCCGGGATGTCGACGGGCAGCAGCGTCCAGCCGATGCTCTGCGTAGCGGCGGGTGTCACCGCCGCGGGCTGTGCGGCGAGCAGGCTGTGAAAGTGCGTGGTCGGTGGCGAGGCGCAGGCCGAGAGCATGAGCAGCACGGCAGTGCCCATCGCCGTCCAGGATCCGGTTCGGCTCATGGCCGTGCTCCTGCAGGTGTGGGGGTGAGGACAGGGTCCGCCGGCTTGCCGCGCAGCATGGACTCTGGGTGCTGCTGCAGGTATTCGCTCAGCACGCGCAGCGCCTGGGCGGCGCGCCCGAGCTCGCGCAGCGCCTCGTTGGCATTGCGCTGCAGCGGCGCATCGGGCTGCGTCACGTGGCGGTCGAGGTTGTCGAGCGCGCGCTGCGCCGTGTCCAGCAGGGCGCGCAGGTCGGCCACCGAACCCTGCACCTGCGGCGACAGCGCCTCGATGGTTGCGTTGGCGCTGGCAAGCGTCTTCTCCAGAGCCTGCGTTGCCTCACGCGTGCTCTTCAAGGTGGCCTGCACGTCGCGCCCGATGTCGTCGAACGGAATCTCGCTGATGCGTTGGATGATGTCGGCCAGTTGTGGCTGCAGGTCGGCGAAGGCGCTGGGCACGGTGGGCAGGGTCAGGGCGCCGTCGACCTCGACGAGGCTTGCCGGTGCCGCCTTGGGCACGAAGCTGAGCGCCACGTAGAGCTGGCCGGTGAGCAGGTTGCCTGGGCGCAGCTGCGCGCGCAGCCCGGCGGCCACCATGCGCTCGAGAAAGGCGGCGTCCTCGCGCGCTGCGCCGGCATCGGCGTTGGCGTAGCGCTCGCGCACGCTGCCGATGCGTGGCGGATAGATGTCGGCCAGCACCTCGACCGGAATCTGCTGCTGCCCGGGGTCGTAGTCGAGCGACACGCTGCGCACGCTGCCGATCTCCACGCCCAGCAGGTCGATCGGCGCGCCGGGCGACAGGCCGCGCACCGATTGATCGAAGACCATGCGCACCGGCAGGGGCGGGCCGTCGGGCGGCGCGAGCGCCTTCTGCTCGCTGTCGAACAGGAAGAAGCGCCGCTTGTCGGGCGCCGGCGTGGCCACCGCGGAAGCGGGTGCGCTCGGCGAGGTGGCGAAGGCGATACCGCCGGCCAGCACCGACGCGACCGACTGCGTGTTGACCTCCAGGCCGTTTGCGCTCACGGAGAAATCCACGCCGCTCGCATTCCAGAAGCGCGAGCCCTGGTTGACGAACTGGTCGTTGGGCGCTTCGATGAACACCCGCACGCTGAGCCGGTCCCGCTCGGGATCGAGCTCGTAGCCCACCACGCGGCCGACACGGGCGCGGCGGTAGTAGACGGGCGAGCCGATGTCCAGCGAACCGAGGTCGGTGGCGGTGAGCTCGAAGCTGCGGCCGGGCTCCCCGCGCAACACGTAGGGCGCGCTCTCCAGGCCGACGAAGCGGCGGCGCGACTCGTCGGACATGCCGGCATCCACCCCGATGTAGGCGCCCGACAGCAGCGTGCCCAGCCCACTCACGCCGGAGGCGCCGATGCGCGGGCGCACCACCCAGAACTGCGTGTCCTTGACCGCCAGGCCGCTGGCGCTGCGGTCCAGCGTGACGGAGACGTTGACCCGCTCGCGGTCGCGGTTGAGCGCGACGCCGGTCACGCGGCCGATCACCACTTCCTTGTAGCGCACCTCGGTGCGCCCGGGCTGAATGCCTTCGGCGGTGCGGAACTCGATCGTGATCTCGGGGCCGGACTGCAGCAGCGTGCGCGCGGTGAGCAGCACGCCGATGACCACTGCGGCGATCGGCACCAGCCACACCAGCGACAGGCGCCAGCGGCTCTTGCGCGTGACGATGGGTGGCGGCGGGTCGTCGCTCGGCAGCGCCTCGTGCGCGGCGGTCTGGTCGTCAGTCATCGTCGTGCGGACCCTGGGGCCAGATCAGTCGGGAGTCGAAGGTCGTCGAGGCGAGGATAGTCAACACCACCACCGCACCGAAGGCCAGCAGGCCAGGCTCGGGACTGACGCTGGCGAGCGAGCCGAAGCGCAGCATGCCTACCAGCAGCACGACGACGTAGACGTCCAGCATCGACCAATGGCCCACCGCCTCGACCATGCGGTACAGCCGGGCGCGTTCCGCCTGGCGCCAGCGAGAACGCCGCTGTGCAGTCACGGCCAGCAAGCCCAGTGCGGCGATCTTCAGCAGCGGCACGGCGATGCTGGCGATGAAGACGATGATGGCCAGGTCAATGGCACCGCTTCGCCACAGGTCGGCGATGCCGCCGAGCAGCGTGTGCTCCTGGCGGCCGAACAGGCTGGCGGTGGACATCACCGGCAGCAGGTTGGCCGGCAGGTAGAGCGTGGTGGCCGCGGCGAGAAAGGCCAGCGTCAACGCGACGCTCTGCGGCCGCCGCCCGTGCAGGGCGAAGCCGCAGCGGGGGCAGCGCATCGGGCGGTCGTCCGCCGTGGCGTCGCGGTCGCGACGAGTCGCCGCGTGCGAGACCAGCCCGCAGCACTCGCAGCCGTACAGGTCCCGCCCTTGGGCGGACATCGGTGCGGCGGAGTCGGTGCGATCGTTCATCCGCGGGGCAGGGCCGAGGGTGACGCAGGGGCCGGCCGGGGCGGCGCGGTGCCTTCGCGTGCCGCTTGCTCGATCTCCGCGAAGCGCTGCCACAGCCGGCGCTGCCCGCTGGCGATGTTTGCGGTCAGCAGCAGCATCACGCTCGCATACGCGAAGAGGCCGGGCTGCATGGTGGCGTGCGCGAGCCCCGCGCTTCGCACGACCGAGATCAGCACGCCCAGCATGAACACCTCGACCATGCTCCACTGCGTGACCCAGCGCAGCATGCGCATGGCGATGAGGAAGCCGCGCGGGCGCACGCCGGCGCTGAGCGGCGCGAGCACGTACAGCCGCAGCACGATCAGCGCGAGGGGAAATACGAAGGCGGTGAACACGGCCAGCACGGCCACGAGACGCTCGCCGGCCTGCCACGTCGCGCGCACGCATTCGAGCAGCGTCACTTCGGTGCGCAGGCCGCGCAGTTCGAGCGTGATCAGCGGCGAGAGGTTGGCCACGATCAACAGCACCAGCGCCGCCACCGCCAGCGCGAGTTGCTCGTCCAGCGTGAGCCGATGGCCGCGCCCGAGCGAGGTGCCGCAGCGCGCGCAGCGAGCGATGCGGTCCTCCGCCAGCAGGGGGCGCCGGTAGAGCGCGTCGCAGGCATTGCAGACGAGCAGGTCGGGGCGGGGTGTCATGAAGAGGCGGGCGCAGGGCGCAACATGGCAGCGCGCATCCTACGCAATCATGCGCCTGTGCCGTGCGTCGCAGGCAAGCCATATGCCAAGCCTGCTGAGCAGGATGAGCGGCTTGCGCCGATTCGTGCGCGTGACACGGTTGTCGTGTTGCAGGCAGGCTCTCTGAGTTGAACCGCTCGCCAGAGCTGTGATCGAATGGGCCGATGTCCGAACGCATTGATCCGCCGGCCGCCGCCAGCCCGCCGCCGCCGCCCGACGAGGTCTGGAGCGCGCGCCTGCATCAGCGGCTGCGCCGCTTCGGCTTCTGGCCGACGCTGCTGGCGGTGACGCTCGCGGGGGTGCTGCTGTCGGTGTTGCTCGGCCAGGTGCTGGTCACGCTGGCGGGCCGAGGCGACCGTTGGCTGGTCGCCGCCGCCTCGGCCGCGGGCACGCTGGTGCTGCTGCCGGCGGCCTGTGTCCTGGTGCTGCGTCTGCTGGATGCGCTCGGCCAGGCGGAGGAGCGGCTTGCGGTGCTCAGCACCACCGATGCGCTCACCGGGATCCTCAATCGCCGCCATTTCCTCGAGGTGGTGCAGGGCGAATGGGACCGGGCCAAGCGCTACGACACGCCTTCGGCCCTGCTGCTCATCGACGCCGACCACTTCCGCCAGGTCAACGACGCGCACGGCCATCTGTGCGGCGACGAGATCCTGCGCCAGATCTGCAGCACCACCGCCGCGTCCCTGCGCCAGCCGGACGTGCTCGCGCGCTTCGGCGGCGAGGAACTCATCGTCTTCCTGCCGCACACCGACCTGCTGGGCGCCATTGACGTGGCAGAGCGCATCCGCGAGCAGGTGCAGCGCCTGGCCGTGCCCTGGCAGGCGCAGACGGTGGGCACGACGGTGAGCATCGGCGTGGCGCCGATGCGCGCCGAGCTGGAGTCGCTGGACTGGATGATCCACGAGGCCGACACCGCGCTGCAGCTGGCCAAGACCGACGGACGCAATTGCGTGCGCGCGCTGCCCTTCGAGCGCTCGCGCCGCGGTGATGCGTTCTCGATGAACCTGCGTTAGCGGCCGCTGCTGCGATCAGGCAGTTGCGCGCCGCGCCCCGCGCGCCGGGCGCAACAGCACCACCAGCGCGCCCGCGCCGCCTTCGGCCGGGCGGGCCTGGGTGAAGGCGATGACCTCGCTTTTCTGCACCAGCCAGCGCTTGACCCGTGCCTTGAGCACCGGCTCGCGACCGGGCGAGCCATGGCCCTTGCCGTGCACCACGCGCACGCAGCGCAGGCCGTCGCGGTCGGCGTGGCGCAGGAACTCGCCGAGCTGCTCGCGCGCCTCGTCACGCCGCATGCCGTGCAGGTCGAGTTGCGCCTGGATGGCCCACACGCCGCGGCGCAGCTTGCGCACCACTTCCGGGCCGATGCCGCGCCGGCGGAAGGAGAGGTCGTCGTCGGTGTCGAGCAAGGTCTCGACATCGAATTCGTCGGAGATGGTTTCGCGCAGCGCCGCGGCTTCATCACGCTCGCGCTGGCGCGGCAGCGGCAAGGGCCGCGGCGGTGCCGGCGGCAGGCGCGCCGGTGTGCGCAGCGGCACCACCTGGCCCACGCTGCGCGCGAAGAGTTCGCGCTCGCGCTGCTCGCGCAAGGCGCGGGCGCGCGCCTCGGCCTCGCGCTGCGCGGCCTGGGCCGCCTGCCGCGCCAGTTCCTGTTTCAGCGCCGCCAGATCTGACAGGCTGCGCACCTTGTCCGTCACAACAATCCTCGCTCCGCGAACGACACGACGCCCGAACGCGCCACCACCAGGTGATCGAGTACGCGCACGTCCACAAGTTGCAATGCGCTCTTGAGCGACTGCGTGAGGAATTCGTCGGCACGCGACGGCTCGGCCAGGCCCGACGGGTGGTTGTGCGCCAGGATCACCGCGCCCGCATGCAGCTCCATGGCCCGGCGCACCACCTCGCGCGGATAGACGCTGGTCTGGGTGAGCGTGCCGCGGAACATTTCCTCGAACTTGAGCAGCCGGTGCTGGGCGTCGACGAACAGCACGGCGAACACCTCGTGCGGCAGATGCGCGAGCTGCAGGCGCAGGAAATCCTTCACACGCTCGGGCGAATCGAACACCGGTCCGGCCGCGACCTGCGCGGCCAGCGAGCGGCGCGCGAGCTCCATCACCGCGGCGATCTCGGCACGCTTGGCCGGGCCCAATCCCTTGATGCGGGCCATCTGCTCCACCCGCGCCAGTAGCAGCCCGGCCACGCCGCCGAAGCTGTCCAGCAGCTGCTGCGACAAGGCCAGCACCGAGGTGCCCTTGAGTCCGGTGCGCAGCAGCAGCGCCACCAGTTCGGCATCGGCCAGGGCCGCCGGGCCGTTGGCCAGCAGGCGCTCGCGCGGGCGGGCGGCAGCGGGCAGGTCCTTGAGCGCCATCATGTTCCCTCGTCGAAGGGCTTTGCGCCCGGCTCTTAAAATTGCGGGTCAGTCTATCGAAGCTCATTCGAGCGGAGTCCCCCTTGAACAGCGTCCATCCGGGGTCGTTCCTGACCCTGCACTACCGCCTGGCCGGCCCCGACGGCGCGGACATCATCAACACCTTCGCCGACAAGCCCGCCACGCTGTCGCTGGGCACCGGCGAACTCGCGCCGGCGATGGAGGCGCGGCTGATGGGGCTGGCAGAAGGCACGCGCACCAGCTTCGAGCTGGCCGCGGGCGAGGCCTTCGGCGAGCGCAACCCCGAGCTGGTGCAGCGCGTGAAGCGTTCGCTGCTCGACCAGCTGGGCGACCCCGACGAGCAGTACGGCGTCGGCGATGTGGTGCAGTTCCCCACACCCGACGGCCAGGGCAGCTATGCCGGCGTGGTGCGCGAGGTGGCCGACGACTGGCTGCTGTTCGACTTCAACCACCCGCTCGCGGGCAAGCCGGTGCATTTCGAGGTGCACCTGATCGGAGTGCTGTGATGAGTGCCATCGCCCCCGCCGCCGCGCGCATCGATGAAGTCGTGCTGGCCGAGCCGCGCGGCTTCTGTGCCGGCGTGGACCGCGCGATCGAGATCGTCGAGCGCGCGCTCGCGAAGTTCGGTGCGCCCATCTATGTGCGCCACGAGATCGTGCACAACACTTATGTGGTCAACGACCTCAAGGCCAAGGGCGCGATCTTCATCGAGGACCTGGCCGACGTGCCGCCGGGCGCGACCCTCGTCTTCAGCGCGCACGGCGTGTCGCAGGCGGTGCGCCAGGAGGCCACGCGGCGCGGCTTTTCCATCTTCGACGCCACCTGCCCGCTTGTCACCAAGGTGCATGTGGAAGTGGCCAAGCTGCACAAGGAGGGCTACGACTTCGTCATGATCGGCCACAAGGGCCATCCGGAGGTCGAGGGCACCATGGGCCAGTTGAGCGACGGCATCTACCTCGTCGAGGACGTGGCCGATGTGGACGCGCTGCAGCCCGCGCAGACCGAGCGCCTGGCCGTGGTGACGCAGACCACGCTGTCGGTGGATGACGCGGCCGAGATCCTCGCCGCCGTCAAGCGCCGCTTTCCGAACGTGCGCGAGCCCAAGCAGCAGGACATCTGCTACGCCACCCAGAACCGGCAGGACGCGGTCAAGCTGCTCGCGCCCAAGGTCGACGTGCTGGTGGTGGTGGGCAGCCCCACCAGCTCCAACAGCAACCGCCTGCGCGAACTCGCCGAGCGCCTGGGCACCGACGCCTACATGGTGGACAGCCCGGACGACCTGAAAGCCGAGTGGTTCACCGGCAGCAAGCGGGTGGGCCTGACCGCCGGCGCGTCGGCGCCCGAGCTGCTGGTGCAACAGGTGATCGAGCGGCTGCGCGACCTGGGCGCGATGTCGGTGCGCAAGATGCCGGGCGTGGAAGAGACCACGCATTTCCCGCTGCCCAAGGGCCTGAAGTAGCGCCCTTCGCCGCCGGCGGCTCGGCCTGCCGGCGCGCCCACCGCCCGGCCGCAAGCGCCGCGGCGTGCACTTGTTCCAGCGAAAACCTGCCGTCGGCGCGGTTATTGCAAATGAGAACGAGTGTCATTCATAATCCGCACAACGACGACGCCGAACGGGTGAACCGACCCGGGTTGTCGTGGCGCCGCACAATGGCCGCGTCGGTTGCGCATGCTGCGCAGCCGGGCCGTCGGGCGAACGACACGACCAACAACGAGGAACACCCATGAAAGGCGACCCGCAAGTCATTGCGCACCTGAATGCGCAGCTGAAGAACGAGCTGACCGCCACCAACCAGTACTTCCTGCACTACCGCATGCTGAAGCACTGGGGTTTCGAGAAGCTCGCGAAGAAGGAATACGAAGAGTCGATCGGTGAGATGAAGCATGCCGACCAGCTGATGGAACGCATCTTCATGCTCGACGGCCTGCCGAACCTCCAGGACCTCGGCAAGCTGCTGATCGGCGAGACGGTGCCGGAAATCCTGGATTGCGATCTGCAACTCGAACGCGGGGCGCAGGACGTGATCAAGGACGGCATCGCCTACTGCGAGTCGGTGCGCGACTACGTGTCGCGAGACCTCTTGCAGGACATCCTGGACGACACCGAGGAGCACATCGATTTCCTGGAAACCCAGATCGATCTGCTGGCCAAGGTGGGATTGCAGAACTACCTGCAGTCGCAGATGGGCGACGTGGGCAGTTGATGGGTTGAAGCAGTAACGAGGCTCGAGATGATTGTTTGCGTCTGCCGCCGGATTTCCGATCACCAGATTCGCCAGGCGGTCGCCGACGGCGCGCAAACGCTCGAATGCCTGCAGTTCGACCTGGGTGTCGCGACGCAATGCGGGCGTTGCGCCGACAGCGCCTCGCGCGTGCTGTGCGACGCCAAGTCCGCCTGCTGCCAGGCGCAGCCCATGCAGGGCGCGACCTCCGGGCTCACGCCCCAGCTCGCCTGAGCGAGCGCGGCGCGGCAGTGCCGCTGCCTACAATCCGCGCCTTTCCGCACTCTGCCAAGGCCGCCTGACGCGGCCTTTCGCCCATGCTCGACATCAACCTGTTGCGCCGTGACCTCGCGGGCGTCGTCGCCCAGCTCGAGAAGCGCAAGTCGCCGCAGCCGTTCCTCGACGTCGAACGCTTCCAGTCGCTCGAGGGCGAGCGCAAGACCATCCAGACCCGCACCGAGGAACTGCAGGCGCAGCGCAACAGCCTGTCCAAGCGCATCGGCCAACTGAAGGGCAAGGGCGAGGATGCGAGCGCGGACATGGCCGAAGTCGGCGGCATCGGCGACGCGCTCAAGCGCTCGGCCGAGCGGCTCGACGTCATCCAGGCCGAGATGGCGGCGATGCTGATGTCGCTGCCGAACCTGCCCCAGGCCGACGTGCCCGTGGGCGCGGACGAACACGCGAACGTCGAAGTGCGCCGCTGGGGCACGCCGCGCGAATTCGGCTTTGCCGTCAAGGACCATGTCGACCTCGGCGCGCCGCTGGGCCTGGATTTCGACACCGGCGCCTTGCTCTCCGGCTCGCGCTTCAGCTTTCTGCGCGGGCCGGCGGCGCGGCTGCACCGGGCGCTCGCGCAGTTCATGCTCGACCTGCAGACCGAGGCCCACGGCTACACCGAGTGCTACACGCCCTACATCGTCAACCGCGAGATCCTCGAAGGCACGGGCCAGCTGCCCAAGTTCAAGGACGACATGTTCTGGGTCAGCCGCGGCGGCGACGAATCGCAGGCCGAGCAGTACCTCATCTCGACCTCGGAGATCTCGCTCACCAACAGCGTGCGCGAGCAGGTGCTGGCCCAGGACCGGCTGCCCATCAAGCTGACGGCCCACAGCCCCTGCTTCCGATCGGAGGCGGGCAGCGCCGGTCGCGACACGCGCGGCATGATCCGCCAGCACCAGTTCGACAAGGTGGAGATGGTGCAGATCACCCATCCCGAAGCCAGCAACGCGGCGCTCGAGGAGATGGTGGGCCACGCCGAGGCCGTGCTGCAAAAGCTCGAGCTGCCCTATCGCGTCGTGCTCCTGTGCACCGGCGACATGGGCTTCGGCGCGGCCAAGACCTACGACCTCGAGGTGTGGCTGCCGGCACAGGGCACCTACCGCGAGATCAGCTCCTGCTCCAACTGCGAGGCCTTCCAGGCGCGGCGTATGCAGGCGCGCTTCAAGAACGCCCAGGGCAAGAACGAGCTGGTGCACACCTTGAACGGCTCCGGCCTCGCGGTGGGGCGCGCGCTGGTCGCGGTGCTGGAGAACCACCAGAACGCTGACGGCTCGATCAGCGTGCCGGCCGCGCTGCGGCCTTATCTCGGCGGGAAGGAGCGCCTGGCGGCGTGAAATCCGGCGCCGCGCTCCGCTAGAATGCGCGGCTCGGCACAGACCCGCCGAAGCCCGAATCAGGAGAGGTGGCAGAGTGGTCGAATGTACCTGACTCGAAATCAGGCGTACGGTAACCCCGTACCGTGGGTTCGAATCCCACCCTCTCCGCCAGTACACCAGCCTCTGCGACGCAGAGGCTCTTTTTTTGCCTGGCGCTCGGGCTTGTGTCGCCGTGATGGTCTTGGCGGGCGTGCACGCGAAGAACGGATGCTTTCATGCGTAATGCGTTCAGTGCCGTCGCGCCAGCGTTTGAAGGAGCCTTTCGATGATGCGTTTTCCGCTTGCTCGGGCCTTCCAGGCGGGGGTGGTCGCCGTGGCCTTGTCGGCCTGCGCCGCCTATGGGCCGGCATCGCTCGCGCCCGGTACGCCCGCGGCCGACGTGCGCAGCGGGATGGGCGCCCCCACCGGCACCTACGCGCGTGACGACGGCGGCCAGCGCGTGGAATATGCAAAGGGGCCTTACGGTCTGCACACCTTCATGCTCGACTTCGACCGCGATGGCCGCTTGCTGCGCTCGCAGCAGGTGCTGTCGCGGGTGAACTTCGGCGAGCTGCGCACGGGCATGACACGTGACGAGGTGCTGTACCGCATCGGCCAACCGTCGCAGACCAAGCCGCTGCCGAGGCAGAACCATGCGCTGTGGATCTACCGCTTCGACTCCCGGCCGTTCTGCGAATGGTTCATGGTGAGCATGGACAGCGGCGGGCGCGTGGCCGATACCGGCTACGGCCCGGACCCGATGTGCACACCGCAGGACTGAGCGCCGCCATGCCGCAGCTGCTGATCGTGCGTGCCTTCATCACCGGCCTCACGCTGGCCGTCGCGCCGGTGCTGGCCGGCGGGCATCACCACCACCGTGGCCATCACCACCATCACCCCCGGCATGTGCATTCGGGCGTGTCCATCGGCGTGGGCATCGGCGGCTACTGGCCGGGGCACGCGTGGCCGGGCCGTTACGGCGCCTATCCGGCCTGGGGCTGGGCGCCCGTGCCGGTGGAGCGGCCACGCCGAGAGGAACGGCCGGCCGATCCGCCGCCGGCCGCGCCCGATCCGGTGTTCGTGCCGCAACAGGGGCAGAGCGCTGTCCGCACCGAAGGCGACTGGCGCGATTGCACTCGGGCCACGATGACGCAGGCCGATGCCATGCAGGACGCGCAGTTGTTCCACCGCCGCACGCTGGCCTGCATGGCGAGCCGCGGCTACACGGTGGAGTAGGCCGCGCACACATCTT